>CAIMXI010000221.1 GCA_903845365.1 uncultured Geobacteraceae bacterium
CTCGCTCACACCCGCTCCGCCACATACCACCCCAAAGATTCCTGCTCTTGCTAACTCGTAAAGACTTGGTTTGGCAGATTTGGTGAGTTAACCAATTCAGGGTACTCCGTTACATTTTGTGAAGAATGTAGACGCGACCCCTATACGATTCCTGTTTCTGATGCAAAGTTTTTTCTCTTTGGTCATGCTGTTTACTCCAGCGAAAATCCGCTTGATTCCCCAGCATCAGCGAACCACAAACAACGGATTATCCCGCCCAAAATTTATTATGAACGGTGTCTGTGGCTGTCCAAGCCTAGTTGATATTTCGGTGGTTTTTTCTTTGGTGTACAACCCCAGACTCTTGACGGTAACGTTTCCGGTTTTCTCCTTGTCAACTTGTCTGCCATTTGCAAGCCCTTGAAGTAATGTATGAGTATAAAGGCCATTCCCCTGGTAACCATCCATAGCGGACTGTACACTGCCAGCTGAAGCATAGATATGAAGTCCCATCTTTTTTGCGAGTACCGACATACGGGCGTCATACAAGCCGCTAACAATATTATCGACGCCTCCGGCATGGCACGTATCGAAGATGAAAAGTTGTGACAGAGATTTGATTCGTTTTGACATCTCGACAATTTCATTGGAACCGATAAGGCTGTTGTTATCATCAAGGTTTCCATCAAAGCCAGCAGTGACGATGTAATACTGATTTTGAAGAAGAACGCCGTGAGAAGCATTGAAGAAGATGAAGCCGTCGCCATGCTTGACCTTGGCCGCCAAGTCGTCGATGGCTTTCAGAATGCTCTGCTTATCAGCCTGCTGATTTGTAAGGGTTACGATGTGGATGTTTTGTGGTTTGTAGATGCTTTTGGCCTTTTCAGGCAGTTTGGCAATGAAATCCTTGGCATCCTTGGCTGCATATTTCAGGTTGATGGATGAATCCCGATAGGTATCTATCCCGACCGACAGAATATAGAGGTGTGGTTTATCTGCTTTGCGGGTCGAAATAAAGGTTGCCGTCTCCATGAATCCCTGCACAGTATTTGGGGCATTGAATGCCGCCAAGCTGATCTCATTTTCACCCGTCATAGGTTCAATTTCTACGCATTCGTCAAACAGATCGTTTTTTGGTTTTGATATGGCAGCATTTGCCGCCTTCTTTTCCCGTACTACCAAACCACGCTGATCCTGATAGATTGCTCGGCTGTTCATGCTTGCAATTTGTATCTTGTCTGTAGTTTCCCTTTTCGCTGTTTCACGGTAAAAACCGTCGGATTTAATCAGCTTACCATTCTGGAACAACCGTACTTCGCCGATTCCGCCCCCGGTACTTTTGACTTGGTAGCATACCTTGGTAGTTTTCTCTGCTGATTTGCTTGGGATTGAAGTGAATTTTACTTCGGGAGGTGGCGTCTTCAGGGCTTCTTCTGCGGTAATGGTGATTAAACTGCTGATATCTTCTCCTTTTAGTTTTGCCTGTATGATGTCAGGGCGATAGAAGACGTCATAAAGATAGGACATCGGGACAAACCTCGCCTCTTTGTCATTCCCCTGGTTGATGTGATATCCGATCAGTTCCGCCGCGCCAGGTGAAGCGTTAAAGTACCCTTCTGGTGTCCAGAGTGCCCAGCGTTTACGGTCGGCATGTGGAAAGAAGGCAACAAGCTCCTTGCCGTCTGACAACCGATGCCAGCGGATGGTTCCGTCACTGTATGCGGCAACCACCAGAGAGCCGTTGCCGGAGATGTTGACACTCCAGACGATTCCTGGAACCGGGATTTCCCAGAGTTGCTTCCCCCGGCGATCGAAACGGCGCAGATACCATTCAGCGCCGAGGATAAAGGAGTTGTTGTCCGGTGCGATTGCCAGGGAGCGGGAGTGTTCATATTGTTTGAGCTTTATTGGCGTACCGTTCAACTTGGGTTCAGTGGTATTCAACCAGCCGGTTATATCCAGTCCAGGGGCGCTGAAAACCGGGGCGCTAAGGAAGGCTGCACTGTTTTGAGTGAGGGTGGTGGTGGCCAGGTCGAAGAGGGCTGGTGACTTGCCCCCATACTCATAGCCAAAGCCGATTGTGCTGCCGTCACTGGAAAGTCGAAAACCCTTCAGGAGAGCTCGGTAATCGGCAATTGCGGGTGGCACAAAGAGAGTCCGCTGACCTGTCTGGTCAAGCAGGCCGAAGGCGGGCTCACTAGAAGCATAGGCCAAACGGCCGTCAGGTAGCGGCGACAGATCCATGATTGTACTGTCAGCGGCAACGACATCACTGTAATTCCCCCGACCGCCATCGTTCCAGCGTCGAATATGTTGCATCCAATCACCGTTAACTTCTTTCTGGTGGTTTCCCCCAGCGAAGAGATAGCGCCCATCAGCAGACCAGGCGACATTGGACAGGTAGCCATTTTTTACTCCGTTGACGTTGGGGGAAAAAAGGAAAGAGAGGTCTTGGCCGGAGAGTACCGAGACACTTCCGGTGTCTTCGTTGCCAACCGCCACCCTCCTGCCGTCAGGAGAGAAACTGGCGGAAGATGGCCTGCCGCCGTCATTGGCTTTGACCTTCCCAGTCAAGCGGAGTGAGCCGTTATCTATCTGGTACAACCGGATAAAACCATCCCAGGAAGTAGTCACCAGTCGGCCATCCCGGCTGAAGTGGGCGGAGCAGCTGTCACTGCTGTATTCCTTGTCCATACCTGTCTGGGACCAATCGGAGGTGCGATAGAGGCGGATGCCATTGCCTACTCCCAGCGCGGCTGCCAGATAGCGGCCGTCGGGGGAAAAGGCGAGATGATTGATGATGTCGGGCAGGCCGGTGATCCGGGCGGTTAGGTTGCCGCTGGCTCGGTTGAAGAGGTAGATATCGTTATCCGCACTCCACCCCCCGCAGGCGATGGTAGCGCCATCCGGGGAGAATGCCACGCTGTAGAGTTTCCCCTCATATCCCTCTCCAATCGGTGGACGGATAGTGCGGATCAGTCGTCCGGCTGGAAGTTCCCAGACCCGCAAACTTTTGTCATCCGAGGCGGTCACCAGCCAGCGGCCGGAACTGTCAGTAGCGATGCGATTTATCATCGCCGTGTGCATCCCGCTTTCAATGCGCAGGATCGGCTCTTTGGGTGGTTCGGCGGCAATAGCCAAAGAAGCTAACAAGGGTAACAACAAAATAGCTATAATCTTTATATACACTTAACACTCCTTGTCCGTGAATTGTAATTCACGCATAGCAAGAGTCTCCATAAGGCTTTCATCAGAAGAAAACAAAGAATATGAGTTTAAGTTTGTGGTATCAAGATTTTTGAGAACTTGCAGACATTCGTTTGAGGGAATATTGATTTTCCACAAAATATCTTGATGGGCGTTATTAATAGTCAGTACCTTTTCATGGCAAACGTATTGCCATTCATCAAACTTTTCTGAAAGTGAAATACAGACCGTATATTGGCTTTGTTGGAGAAAGTGTCTCTGATGAGTCTGAATATATGGACCGAATGTATGTATGTAGGGTGTATCGAATGAAAGGCAGTGTGTTCTCATCCCGTCTTGAGATTGGCAATACATATAAATTGATACGGTATCCGGCCTGTCCTCTGGTTTTGTTTTTGCGATTCCAGCAAAAGCAAAATATGCTGCAATATAAGGAGAACGTGACCAATCAAGAAGTGGGGATGGAAAACCATGATGTCTAAGGTATGTCATATAACCATATTCTGACGTATTCTTTGCAAGATCAATCAACATTAGCGTTAGATCTTTTTCTTTTGCCAAGGTTTCATATTCCTGGAAAGTACGCATGTCCCAACGATTTTCCGTCATAGATTCAAGTTGTGACTTGACCCTTGAAATAAGCCGGAAATAATTGCTAAACGTCATGTTTTCTTGAACATTACTTGGTACACTTTTGAGTTGGCGTTCAAGCGTTGTTTCCAATGCCCATTTAGAATTGCCTTGCCCCCGGTATAACAATTCTGGCACATGAGTATGTACCAAATTTTTGAAACGAAGATGATCCTTCTGAATTTTATGAAGTTGTTCTTCAAATTGTGTCCAGCTCTCAACATTGATTTCAGTCATATTTATCAGCTCCAGAATACTAAATTTCAGTTAAATCTCCTCTTCGGCCAAATCAAAAGATTGCATGTTGCCGTTTTTAACCTTGTGCAATGTCATTGTCAGATTACTGAGCCTGAAAACTAGGTACACTTCCCGGTTTTTCCCAATATCCCACCACCGCCCGGAATTCCGGGGACAGTGTATTTAACTCATATCAACCATTTTCTCCAAACTTGCGCATAGCGGCTCCAAATCCTCCAAGACAGTGTCCCACACCCTATCCAAGTCGATATCGAAATAACCATGTGTCAGACGATTGCGCATACCGATAATATCCAGCCACGGGATATTGGGCTGCATAGCTTTTAGCTCTGGTGTGAGCTTTGAAGCGGCTTCGCCGATTATCTCCAGCTCCTTGATAATTGCCAGAGTCAACATCCGGTCTTTGTCCAAATCATCCCTATTTTTGCCCTTTGTAAAGGCAAGTGCTTCATTGACAGCGTCGAGCATATGACGAATGCGTATCAGATCTTCAGGCTTCATAGCAAAACTCTGCCTTTCGCATAACATCATCACGGAAGTATCTGCTTAACTCAGATGGGGTTCGAAGATCAACAATTCTGCCGCCAAAAATCTGCGATAGCTCCCGTTCAATCCTTGCCATTGTTAGCATGCCAACCCGGCTGCCAGGAATAAATTCAACTATCACGTCAATGTCACTGTCGAGTCTAAAGTCCTCTCGCAGAACCGACCCAAACAGTGCAAGCCGCTTAATTTGATTTTGCGAGCAGAACTGATTAATTCTGTCTTTAGGGATAGCTATGTGTGCCATAATGTAATTCCTTTTTATGATTATTCAAGAAGCGTACATAAGAACGTCTGCAGACACTCTAGGGGACACTGCTGGGACGTTCTTAACGTATTAAAAAAGTTGGTATGTCGCATTTGTCTCATCAACGCGACGTATTTTGGTATTGTCAGCATCGTAACGTTACGTTTCACGTTAAGGTCGTTCAACACAATCTACAAAATCATCTTAAACTGTTCCACCAAATACCTACCACAAAACACGCTTTCAATCTCTACAAATCCACAACCCACCCGCCCCCAAACCCACCCGCTCCATCCAAGCGTAAAACCGCCGCATCCGCTGAAAAGATCCATAAATTCAAGTTTACTGTTCATTTACATTCATTCCAACACCCGCTTGACGTGACGCTGGAGCGTCACCGGTTGCCTTCCCACGCTGGAGCGTGGGAAGGATAACAAAAGAAAAGGCCTCGATTTTAAGGCGTTAAGGCAGAAGCCTTGGTTTTAAATCGTGAGGTAATCGCGAAGCTAAAAAAGGTTTTATCTGTAAAATTATCCTCGTTGATATTCTGCTAGAAATTTTGCTTTGTATTCAGGGTAGAGCCCCTCGCCAATGGCATGACGTATTTCCGCCATCATTGCCAGATAGAAGTGGACATTATGAATAGCCGAAAGAACCGCAGAGAGAACTTCATTGGAGACAAAGAGGTGGTGAAGATAAGCCCTGCTGAAGCTTTGGCAGGTATAGCA
Organism: uncultured Geobacteraceae bacterium; assembly: GCA_903845365.1. GTDB lineage: Bacteria > Desulfobacterota > Desulfuromonadia > Geobacterales > Pseudopelobacteraceae > JACRCG01. The sequence continues at coordinate 5,593 of CAIMXI010000221.1, forward strand.
GTTGCAGCTCGGATCAATGGGGAAAAAGTCGCGTTTATAGTTTTTATTGGTCAGGCGGATTCTGCCGCGCCGGGTAAAAAGAGTGGCGCTTCTGGCGTATCTGGTCGGAATAACGCAGTCAAACATATCGATGCCGCGCTCGACACTTTCCAGAATATCTTCCGGCAGGCCGACACCCATCAGGTAGCGCGGTTTGTCTTCCGGGAGATGCGGAGTGGTAAATCCGACAATTTTTTTCAGCAGTTCCAGCCCTTCACCGACACTGACACCCCCGATAGCGTAACCTGGCAGGTCAAGTTTGCGCATCTCTTTCGCGCACATTTCCCGCAAATCCTCAAACACGCTTC
>CAIMXI010000222.1 GCA_903845365.1 uncultured Geobacteraceae bacterium
GCGGCGCTGACGCCAGACATAAACCGCTATGAGAGCGGCACTGAACAGAACCACCCAGAGCAGCGCCTTATGTGAATACTGCATGATCAACTGCTGATTTTCGCCGATAGCGTAGCCGATAAGTGTCAGAATGGTACACCATATGCCGGCTCCGAGCAGTGTATACAAGGTGAACTTGAAATGATTCATTCCTGCTACACCGGCCGGTATTGAGATCAAGTGACGGATCACCGGGAGGAGTCGCCCGATAAAGGTGGATATTTCGCCATGCTTCAGAAAGAACTGCTCCACCCTGATAAATTTATCGGGTGGGATCAGTACGTATTTCCCATATTTAAGGATCAGCGGGCGACCAAGATAGCGGGAAACAAAATAATTGGCATACGCACCAATTAGACTGCCGACAGTGCCGCTAAGTATGACAAGCGCCATGTTCATTTTGCCCTGATGGACAAGATATCCGGCAGGCGGCATTACCAGCTCGCTTGGCACAGGAATAACAGAGCTTTCCATGGCCATCAGCAGCAGTATGCCGGGGTAGCCCATTGCTCCGATCGTGCTCAACAGCCACTGTATGATGGTGTGTACCATATCTCCTCCTTCGGAAATGCAAGACTGCCCCTTATAACATATTCGTACAGAGTAAAAAGGAGAAAAAATGATCCGATGGCTAACAAATGGAATGGCGCTGTTTTCATGCGTTATGCTGACCGGTTGTGCATCGGTTACTCATACCGGTTTGTGTGCAGAATTTGACCAGAGCGTGAAAGCCTATAACCGGATGCTCCGATGGCATGAAATTGAAAATGCCGGTACGACCTACATTGATCCGGAATTGCGGGACCATTACTTGAAACAGGCCGAGTCGCTAAAAAAACGGGGGTTTACCGTTGCCGATTTTCGTATACTTTCCTCGAAATGTCTCCCGAAAAATAAATCAGGTGATGTGATTGCGGAGTTTGACTATTACATTATGCCGTCAAACAGGGTCAAAACGCTTTCCTATCGTCAGGAGTGGGTCTACCAGGAGAGCATCAAGAGCTGGATACTAAAAACCGGGCTACCGGTTATTGAGTAGTTCTGCGAGATTCAGGTATGACGCCATTAGCGCAACAGATACGGCAGTTTGAACTCTACCTCGAAACCGAGCGTGCCGTCTCCCCGCATACCTCGGCGGCATATCGCAGTGATCTGGCGCAACTGTTGAAAATGTCGTAATAAGGGAGTAAACAGACATGAGCTACTTTATCCAGTTTCTACGCCCCCGCAGAGAGGCATTCCAAATGTTTTCTGTGATGGCGATACGGTTTGTAAAGAGAAATTTTACCGGTTGATCACCTGGTAAGGAGTCTAGCAAAAATAACTTGAACATATACCGTTCGCCCTGAGCTTGTCGAAGGGTGGGCGGGCTTTAGCTGAAGATTATCACTAATCCAGAAAAAATATTATTCTCGTTCCCACGCGATTATCGTTCCCACGCTCCAGCGTGGGAACGAAGCCTGTGACGCTCCAGCGTCGCGTCATCCTGAAACCGGGACGCTGGAGCGTCCGGGGATACATTCCCACGCTGGAGCGTGGGAACGATGATACGCCGGGATCGGAGCAAAATAGTCATTTCGTCACGTACGTGACGACTGAATTGTGGCATTTGAATCCGGGGAATGAATTCCCCGGCTACAATCAGTCTGTCCCTACGGGACGCAAACGTAATGTGACAATGTAGAACTAAATCAAATAAACTACAGCAATTATGTCACCGCAGGAGGTTCAACAATGAAACACCTAATCACCACGCTGTTCCTTTTCACCCTTCTTACTTCACCGTTCACCCTGCAATCTCAAGCAGCCATTCCACCAGCACAACTTCCTAAGACCAGCCAGACCACCTGTTACGATGCCACTGGCACAGCCATTGCCTGCACAGGAACTGGTCAGGATGGCGAGCTGAAGATGGGAGTCGCCTGGCCCAGCCCGCGCTTTGTGGATAATGGCGATCAAAGCGTCACCGATAAATTGACCGGCCTGATCTGGAGCAAAGACGCCAACCCGGCTGGAGCATCCAAAACCTGGCAAGAGGCGCTGGATTACATCAAGACTCTCAACAGTAGTAAATATCTGGGGTACAGCGACTGGCGGCTTCCAAACATCAACGAACTGGCAAGTCTTGTTAACAAAGGACAGTCCTATCCTGCCTCTTGGCTAAATACACAAGACTTTTATAACCTCCAGCCAGATCACTATTGGTCCGGCACTACCAACGCAAACCATACCGGGGTAGCCTGGTACGTCAACTTGAACGATGGCGTCGAGGGCTACGGCAGTAAGTTCGATAGTTATTCCGTTTGGCCCGTGCGTTTGGGTCAGTCTGGATCCTTTGGTTCTTTGACCCTTTCAAAAACAGGCCAAATCAAATGCTATAATACAAGTGGAGCTACCATAAGTTGTAGCGGCACTGGGCAGGATGGAGAACTGCAGACTGGAGCAAGCTGGCCAAACCCCCGTTTTGCGGACAACGGAGATCTGAGCGTGACCGACAAGCTGACCGGGTTGATCTGGACCAATGACGTTAATAACCCCGCAGCCGGATATAAAACCTGGCAAGGGGCTCTGGATTACATCAAGACTCTGAACAGCAGCAACTACCTGGGTTACAACGACTGGCGTCTTCCAAACATAAACGAACTGGCAAGCTTGGGCAACAAAGCGCAAACCAACTCAGCAACCTGGCTGAATACACAAGGCTTTTCAAATGTCCAGTCCTATAACTATTGGTCTGCTACTAGCTACGTGTACAGTACCAATAGCGCCTGGTGTGTCCGCATGGGCGGCTTCAGTGACGGCTACGTGAACGGCAACGATAAGACCTACGTCAGCTATGTCTGGCCCGTGCGTTCCGGACAGTTTTGGTACTTTGACTCTTTGATTCTTTATGCTACGCCGCAATTTGGAACTCTGCTGGTTGGCACAGCACAAACAGCACGCCAAATCGAAATCGGCAATCGCGGTACAGCTTCGCAGAGTATAAGCTCAATCGCTTTGTCCGGTGCAAACTCTTCCGAATTTTCCATTACCAGCGGTGGCAGTAAGCCATGCCCAACAGGCTCATTTACGCAAGCGGCAGCCGAAAGCTGTACAATGATGCTCGGTTTTTCAAATGCCATTAGTGGCTCAAAAAACGCTTCGATAGATATCACCGCCAACGGAACAACCAACAGCATCTCGCTCACCGGCACAGCCGTCTCCACAGTTTATGGGGTTGTAACCGACCAATCCACCGGTCACCCAATATCCGGCTCAACAGTCACCCTCAACACCTCTGCTATAGCCACAACCAATACTGACGGTAGTTACACTTTTGGCGATCTCCCAGCTGCAACCTACAGCATCACCATTAGCAAAACCGGCTATCAAACCACTAGCAAAAGCGGCCTTGTCGTTACCTCAACATCATCGGCAAAAGCTGACATCTTTCTCCCAACGGTCGGCACACTGAACTTTACATCAACAGCCCTCCCCTGGGCGTCTCCGAATATCTCCTACAGCAGTCGCGTGATGGTAGCCGGAGGTACTGCACCATATACATTCAGTAAATCTACCGGAACACTCCCGACGGGACTCACCCTGGATACAGCAACCGGTATCATCAGTGGCACACCAACCGGAATTGGAAACTCTACTTTTGCAATCAGAGTAACCGACAATAATGCTGGCCATGCTGAAAAGCAGTTTATAATTGAGCTGTTTTCACCATTGCAGATAACAACAGCATCACTCCCCACTGGACAGCAGGGGGGTACCTACAGCAGCAACATTGCTGCTACTGGCGGAAAACTGGCATATAGTTATTCTCTTTTATCAGAGACTCTGCCAACTGGTCTGACACTTGCTGCAAGTGGTGCAATCACGGGTACGCCGAGAGAATCCGGTTCGTTCAATATCAGCGTTAAACTGTCTGATTCAACAGGTGTTACGACCAACAAAGCGATTACTCTGACTGTGACGGTAGCCGATTCACTGGCATGGAACACAACAACTTTGCCGGAAGGGAATGTAGGGACATATTACACAACCACACTAACTGCATCCGGCGGAGTACCTGCCCGAACATTCAGCGTCACCGGGACGCTTCCGGCAGGGCTGTCGCTGAACAGTTCTACCGGAATAATCAGTGGCACACCTTCTGCTGCCGGTCTTACAAGCCTGACCTTTACCGTAACCGACTATTCATATCCGACTGCTCAAACTGCAAGCGTAACTCTGCCTCTTCGTATCTGGTCACCAATAAACGGTGCTTGCGGAACCAGCAACAGCAGTGCATTCACCATAGCTCCTACAACCAGCCTTTGTACCACCGGCACTGAATCAACGGTTTCCGGAACCGGCCCGTGGAGCTGGACGTGTACCGGAACCAACGGCGGAACAACGGCTACCTGTTCGGCCTCGATAGCCACCTTGATAAGTAAACCGGGCGACTGCGACAACAGCGGCACCGTAACCATCGCCGAAGTGCAGAGTGCAATCAACATGTTCTTGGGATTGAAAACGGTGGAAGCCTGCGTGGATCTTGATGGATCTGGAGGGGTGTCTATAGCGGAGGTACAGAAGAGTATAAATGCTTTTCTTGGTTTGATAACATCACCGACAAATCGGCTTGCCAAACCGGCCAACAGCGGCGAACTTGAAACCTGGCTCAAGGCAGAACTGGTTAAATTTTACCAGAACCGGGATACCCGCAATTACTATACAGCCATGGGGGTGCCGGTTGGTACGGCCTTTCCTGCCGCAATCGCCAGTGCCACTGACTTAAAGACCTCCACTTCATATTCGACCACCAACGTCCAGGAACAGGGAGTAGATGAAGGTGATCTGGTGAAAACCGACGGGAATTACATCTATCTGGCCACCGGGAGCCATTTCATCGTCTTGAAGGGACAGCCGTCTGAACAGACCGGGATAGTGAGTGACATCGACCTGAAGGATCCGATCAGGGAACTTCACCTATCCGGAGCGGAGGTCACGGTTGTAACCTCGTCATATAGCGCCATCGGCCAGTCTACCGCTCCTTCGTTCAAAGCCGGCCTGTTTCTGCCCACGACCTCGGTTACACGGACGTATACCTATAATGTTACTGTTCCGGCAAAACCGGTGCTGTCGGCCAAATACGATTTCCCCGGTTCACTCCAGGGAACCAGGAGAATCAACAGCACCATTTACCTGATGATCAATTATCACGTTGATCTCCCGAATCCGGTCTATGCCGACAGTTATCTTGCAACAGGTAATTACACCTACACCATTGAATCATACCGAGAGGCCAGCGCTAAGGCCCTGGCGGAAAATCAGCGACGCATCGGCCTCCTTACCCTTGACCAGATGATTCCTTCATACACCAGAACAATCTACACAGATGGTATTGCCGGATCGGCTACCACTGCGCCGATGGTATCCAGCGATGATGTATATATTCCGCAAACCGGAAACGGCACCGATATTACCATCGTCATCGCCCTGGACGGTGCTTCGCCATCTCCTGGCGTAACTAGCAGCGGGGTCATCAGTTCCTGGTGCCAGCTCTACATGACAACGGAAAGTCTGTACCTTGCCTCCAGCAACGACTGGGCCTGGATCGAACCGGTTCAGGGGGTGTCCCTGCAGACCGCAAATCCGGAACCCTGGACCGCCCTTCACAAATTTGCCCTGTCCAACGGAGTGGGCAAGCCAATCTACAAAGGAAGTGGACAGGTTCCAGGCTGGGTGAACAACCAGTTCAGCATGGGGGAGTACAATGGGTATCTCCGGGTCGGCACTACCCGCGGCGGCTGGTGGGGTGAAGCGATCAGCAACCGTCTCGCCATTCTTACAGAGAAGGACGGAGCTCTTGCTGAAACCGGGAGTATTAATGGCCTGGCCCAAAGCGAAAAAATCTATTCCATGCGCTTTGACAAGGATCGCGGCTACATGGTGACTTTTCGTCAGACCGACCCACTGTTCACGTTTGACCTGACCGATCCTGCCAACCCGAAGAAGGCAGGAGAACTCAAAGTGAGCGGATTTTCCACCTATATTCATCTTGTAGGGCAGAATAATAACCGGCTGCTGACCGTCGGACGGTCGGCCGATGCCACGGGTCGCGTCACCGGCAATAAACTCCAGCTTTTTGATGTCACTAGCCTTGCGGCACCCACTCTTCTGGGGGATTATGACCTGGGGGACGGCTGGTCGGCGGCAACCTACGATCCACATGCCTTCCTTTACTACGAACCGCTGGGAATTCTGGCCATTCCGTATTACAGTTACGGCAGTACCACGACGCCTTACAGTTCGGGGTTACGGGTATTTGATATCGGTGACAAGGCTATTAAACAACGGGGAGTCATCCCGGCCCAGGCGGTCAGTAGCGGCTACGGCTCCTACGCAGACACCGTAGATCGTTCTCTTGTTATCGGTACGGATATCTTTGCCATAGCCCGCAGGTCAGTGACTGTGGCCGGAGCGGCCGGTCTGGACATCAAGAAAGTGGTCGGTCTGCCGGAAGGTTTCAGTTACATGGTTTATGCGTACTGAACAGTGAGTTATGCAATACACCTTACTACAACAGATACAGCAGTTTGAACTCTACCTTGAAACCGAGCGTGCTGTCTCCCCGCATACTTCGTCAGCATATCGCAGTGATCTGGCGCAACTGTTGAATTTTGCCGTGGCAGAGAAAGGGGAAGGGGTCTCGGCAGATGATGTTGACCACCTGCTCCTCAGGCGCTACCTGGCTGGACTGGCAAAAACTAGCAAAAAAAGCTCCATCGGCCGTAAGCTGGCCGCAATCCGCTCCTTTTTCAGGTTTCTGGTGCGCCGTGGCATACTGGCCAAAAATCCTGCTGAACTGATAGCTACTCCCAAGAAAGAACAACGTCTTCCGTTTCATCTCGATATAGACCAGACTACTACTTTAATGGAGGCCCCTGGCATCGATCAAAAATACGCCCTGCGTGACCGGGCTATTTTAGAGTTGCTCTACTCAAGCGGCCTCCGTGTTTCTGAGTTGACAGGTCTCAATATCGGTGAGCTTGATCTGGCAGCCGGCATGGTCAGGGTAACCGGCAAGGGGGGGAAAGAGCGCATCGTACCGGTAGGAAGCAGAGCTCTGGAGGCGGTAACGGAATATCTTGAAGAGCGGAGGGAGTACCCCATCAGCGAGGCGCTTTTTCTTAACAGCAGAGGTGATAGAATTAACCGGCGCAGCGTGGCGCGAATTGTAGACACTCACGTCATGAGGATTGCTGCCTTTAAAAGGATCTCACCGCATACGCTCAGGCATACGTTTGCCACCCATCTGCTGGAAGGGGGCGCTGATTTGCGCGCTATTCAGGAACTACTTGGCCACGCTTCTCTCTCCACAACCCAGAAATACACCCATGTCAGCATTGATCGCCTGATGGAGGTCTACGATAAAGCTCATCCCAAGGCCCATACAAAAAGCGGGGAATGAGTCTCCTCATTCCCCGCTCCTCAGTTAACGCTAATTTTGAATCTTACCCTTCGCAGAGATCAACTTTGATGTCCCAATTTTTCAGTTTCATCGTGCCGTTTTTCTCAAGGTTGAGGTGCATTTTGAAAGCGAGATCCCACAACTGCGGCTCATGACCGACCTTGCGCTTGAGGCAGTCAGCTTCAGCAATATTGAGATATTCGGTCAGTTGATCCTTGTAGTCCGGATGAGCACACTTCTCAATGATCCTACGTGCACGGTCTTTTGGAGCCAAACCGCGAAGGTCAGCAAGCCCCTGCTCGGTTATTACACAGTCAAGGTCATGCTCGGTGTGGTCGATGTGGGAGCAGTGCGGCACAACACAGGAGATACCGTTCGGGTCGGTTTTGGATGGACGGGACGACGGGGTGTGCATCATTTTCAGATAGCCGTTGCGCAGGAAGTCTCCGGAACCGCCGAGGCCGTTGATCATGCGGGTACCGCCAACCAGAGTGGAGTTGGCGTGTGCATAAATATCAATTTCAACAGGGGTATTCATGGCGATACAACCCAAACGGCGGATCGGCTCCGGTGCATTCGAGATCGAGAGCGGGCGGAGAGTTATCTTATCGAAATATTTATCCATGTTGGCGAAGAATTTTGGGAAGCCCGGCTCTGCTGAGAGCGAGAGCGAACAGGAGGATGCACAATCCAGTTTACCAGAGTCGAAAAGGTCAAGCATGGTATCCTGAAGAACTTCCGTGTATACCGATAAATTGGAAAACGGCCCTTTTGCCAGACCACCTATAACTGCATTTGCGATGGAACCAACACCTGACTGGATCGGTAGCAGGTTTTTCGGCAGACGACCGGCTTTAACTTCCTGAGAGAAAAAATCGATTACATGTCCTGCAATCGCATCTGAAGTGTCGTCCAACTCGGCAAATGCACGTCCCTGGTCTCGAAGCTTGGATTCGACGACAGCGATAATCTTGCTTGGATCACACGGGATGGAGGTTGCGCCGATTCTGGAGTTAGCCTTGGTGATGTTTAATATCTGCCGGTTTGGCGGGGGCTGCTGGGTAAGAAGGTCATGGATTCCTTCAAAGGAAGGCTGTCCGGTGTTTACCTCGACGATAACACGATCACAGATCATCAGGATTTCAGGAATAACGCCGCAGGAGGAGGTTGGCACCAGACTGCCGTCTTCCTTGATAGCGGACACTTCGATGATAGCCAGATCGAGCTTGCCGCTTGGGGAATCCTTAGTGTAGAAGCCGTAGCCAAGATCCTGGGCAAACAGGGAGAGGTGTTTGTCACCCATGCGGATACGACCCTGATTGATGCCTGCAGCGATATTCTTGCCGGTCTGGTATGGCCAGCGACGGTCGATCATGTCATTAACGGCCCAGCGATCCTCTGTCTCGGCTCCCACGGAAGCTCCAATGAACAAATTGAACTTAAGTTTGCCCTGAAGGTTGTTCTTCTCAACATGTTCCGCCAAGGCGATAGGTACAACTTTTGGATATCCAGCCGGGGTAAAACCTGACCAACCCAGATTCATACCATCTTTAAAGAACTGGACTGTCTGTTCTGCGGTCATAACCTTGCTCATAAGGGACTTACACTGTACACGGTCTTGAAGAGTTCCGTAATCTGACATCTACTACCTCCTATTCGTTTTAGTTTTTACAGGTAAATAACCTGCGTTTGATAAGCGCTTTAAGCATTATTTGCTAAGACAGGCAGTCTATAATCATATTAGAGAGTTGCGGATGGTGGCGTACGCCCCTCCAAGTAGAACCGGATTCTACTCATGCAGCCATGCTTCGTCAAGCTAAAAAGTATACATCAGCAATTATAATCGACGGCAGCAATGGCTGAACAGACCGCCTTCATATGCGGAACGACCTCTCCGGCGTGATAGGGGTGCACCTGATATGCCTGCAGCTCTTCAAGCGAATCAAATTTAGTCGTAAGAGCGATATCGAATGAACGCTCTGATCTGATCACATCTACCCCAACGTCGATGTGCCGGAGCAGGTCTATTTTGCCTGCCATACTGAGCAGCTTGTTTTTGGTAGCCTCTATATTTTCCGTGGTGGGCTCAGACAGTTTGAATAATACGATATGTGTGATCATGGCACTGTTCCTTTCATTATTGAGATTATGTTTTGTGAATATTATGCCTTGGATGAAGGGTTAAAATTTATTTCAAGCCTGTTGGCGGCATCTGCCGCAAAAAGACCACGTACGCACCGCTCCCCCCCATTTCCCGGGGAGCCGGCGCAAATTCAAGCACTGTTGCGCGCCCTGTATCGCGCAGCCATGAAGCAACGGCCTGGTGAAGCACCGGCTCTTTAGAAGAGTGGTTTCCCTTTCCGGTGATGATCAGAACGGCTTTCTGGGCATTCTTTTGCGCAGAGTGCAAAAAACCGGGTAAAGCATCCAGAGCCTCCTCCCGTGTCAGACCGTGGAGATCGAGTTGGTGGCTGACGGAAATGACTCCCCGCTTCGCCTGCCGAAGACGATTACCGGCCAGCGGCTGAAGTTCCCCGTCATCCTGGGCAGAATCGGCAAATTTTGTATCCAGCTTCAGCCTGCCGACCTCCTCCAGAAAAGCATTTTCTTCAACAGGAAGAAGGTCTGCAGCATTTTTCTTCGGTACTTTCCGCACGAAGGGAGAATCTTCTTGAAGCGTCTTTTTGGTGGCTCTTTGTATAGGCCTCACCCCCTCCACCGCCTGAAGAAACAGCTCTACCTCCTCTTCCAGGCTCTCCGTTTTTTTTTGTACCAGAGACTGTGGCGGTAACACCTGTTCAGTTTCAGAAACGGCAACACCTTTTAGAGCGCCAAACGGAGTGACATGAAATTCCTTCGGCTTAAGTGCATGTTGCTGCCGCTGTTTTTTTGCCATTCGTCAATCCCTTGATACCAGCGTTATTTCAATGCGACGATTCTTGGCGCGCCCCTCTTTTGTGCTATTATCAGCAACCGGTTTATGTTCAGCAAAAGCCGCTGCAGACAGATTTACAGGATCAATGGCATTCTCCTGCAGAAATCTGGTAACATTAATGGCTCGGGCTGCAGATAGTTCCCAGTTGGTCGGAAAAGTTCTCGTCAAAACACCGGTAATTTGCACGTTGTCAGTATGCCCCTCGATCATTATGGCTTTATCTTTGACATTTTTTAATGTTTCAACCATCTTGCCCAGAATATCAAGCCCCTCCGGCTTGACATCGGCTTTGCCGGAATCAAACAGGATGGCAGCCTCCATATTTACCGTCAGCTTGCCCTTCAATTCTGAAATCGTCACCTGCCCCTTTGCGATCTCGTTCTTCATGTTGGCAAGCAGTTGTTCATAAGTGCTGCTGACTTCTTTAACCTTCTCCTCTTTGGCCTTCTGGATTTCGGTAATATCATCGTTTAATTTACTGTTTTCGACTTTCAACTCCGCCACCAGTTGGCGCATCTCACTGATGTTTTTAGATAATACATCAGATTTCGCTTTAAGAATCCCCTCCAACTGCTTTTTGTCATCCACCAAAACAGCGGCATCCTCAGTAAGCCGTTTAAAACGGCTTTTCAGCGCACTGTTTTCCAGAGACAGTTTTTTGTGAAGTGACCGCTGCTCGGAAAGTTCTTTAGAGAGGCCATCGGCCTCCTCCACTTTTTTCAAGTAGGTACTTTCTGCAACCAGGCAGCCGCTTGCAGTCAGCATAAACATGGTACCAATTACTAAAACAAGCAGACGCTTGATCATGTTAAACCTCCAGTGTAAATATTCTGCTTTGTCTTATATCATATTTATCGCAGTTTGGAAGTGCAATTACAGCCTCAAAACTGTCTCACAAACTTGACATGCCGCAACTTTCCTACTACAAGAGAAATATACAATTCAGCAAAAAAAATAAATCGACGGGGAGCGGATGACAGCCAGAATATCTTTTGTAGGAGCCGGACCGGGGGCAGCTGATCTGATAACCATCAGAGGAGCAAGGCTCCTGCGTCATGCAGATGTCGTCATTTTTGCCGGTAGCCTGGTGGATCTAAAGCTTGTACAACTCTACGCAACAAGAGCCGATATCTTTGATTCTGCAGGAATGACCCTTGAAGAGGTTATTGCGGTAATGATTGATGCCGTTGCATCTGGTCGTGATGTCGTCCGACTGCATACCGGTGATCCGTCTATATATGGTGCCATTCAGGAGCAGATGGACGCACTTGACCGCCTCGGGATCGACTATCAGGTGGTTCCGGGAGTGACAAGCGCCTTTGCGGCAGCAGCGACGCTCAAGCAGGAACTTACACTGCCGGAAGTCTCCCAGACAGTCATCATTACGCGTATTGAAGGACGTACTCCGGTACCGGAGCGGGAGCAGTTGAGTGCAATTGCCCGCCTCGGCGCAACGATGGTGATTTATCTTTCTGTCGGCATGGTCGAAAAGGTTGTCGCCCAACTGCTGAAAGGTGCCTATACGTCTACCACCCCCGCCGCTGTTGTCTGCCGGGCCTCATGGGAAGATGAACTTATTATTCAATGCACCCTGGCAGAACTTGCCGAAAAAGTGCATGAGGCCGGGATAGACAGGCAGGCGTTAATTATAGTCGGCGATGTACTGGCTGCCCGCCGCGAAGGTGTCAGGGCAAAGTCAATGCTCTACGACAGCGAGTTCTCACACGGGTTCCGGGAAGTGCATGTTGCCTGAAATGAAAATAGCGGTTATTGCAATTACCAAGGGTGGCGTCCGGACAGGCCGGATGCTCTGCGAAAGCGGCTCCGGGCTGCAGTTGTACGTATCTGGCCGCTATGCCGACCGGGTCGATAACCGATGCACTGTTTTTGAGCCACACGAATTGAAGAGACTGATCGCCTCTCTCTGGAAAATAAAAGATGGTTTAGTGCTGATCATGGCAACCGGTATCGTGGTACGGATGATCGCGCCGCTGCTTGAGTCGAAGGATAAGGATCCTGCCATTGTGGTTATGGATGATGCCGGGAGGTTTGCTGTTTCGCTCCTCTCCGGTCACCTTGGCGGTGCGAACGGATTGGCCGAACGCTGCGCCTGCGCAGTCGGAGCTCAAGCTGTAATCACCACCGCCACCGATGCCAATAACCTTCCCTCATTTGATATGCTGGCAAAAGAAAATGGGTGGTTCATCGATGATATCAGCCGGGTTAAGACACTTAACACTCTACTTCTTGATGACGAGGAGATCGCTGTCGCAGATCAGACCGGCCAGACGCGAACCTGGCTGCATGGCCGTGGCAGAATCACTTTTTATGATACCTTTGCCGAGGCGGCTAAAAGTAACGCTCGTGGATTTTTGTACGTAACCAATGGGCACCTTCCGCCGCAGCTCGCTCCGGAAAGAGTGCTTATCCTGCGTCCACGCAACATTGTGCTCGGTATCGGCTGCAATCGCGGCACAGCGGCTGATGAAATCGAAGCATTTGTTACTCATCATTTGAAAAATTTGTCTCTCTCAATAAAAAGTGTCTGTACGGTTGCCTCGGTAGTGGCCAAGCAAGATGAGGCGGGGCTGATAGAGTTTGCTGATCGCCTCGGTGTTCCGCTACGCTGTTTTGACAGCAGTGAACTGAGCCGGGTTGCCTTCCCCTCCCCTCCTTCGGAACATGCTATGGCTGCGGTAGGTGTCGCCGGCGTTGCCGAACCGGCAGCAATTCTCGCCTCCGATGGAGGACGACTGCTGCTGAATAAAGTCAAGTCAGGAAATGTTACCCTGGCGGTGGCGGAGATTTGAGGGAAATAGCTACCCCCTCATATTTCATTAAGCTTTATGTGTAATAATTTAGGAAATGAACCCATAGTTGTGATTAAGAAGGAGCCTGCACACCAATGAAAATGATCCTGATCTACCCATGTTGGCCCAAACTCGATCGGCAGACGGAATTTCACCTGCCTCCCCACGGTCCGGTCGTCTTTGCCGCCTGTGTTCCACCTGAGGTGGAGCTGACATTCATCGATGAGAACCTCGAGCTGATCGACTTTGACGCACCCTGCGATCTGATAGGTATTTCTGTCATGCTCACCTGTCAGCTCCCGCGTGCTTTTGAAATCTCGGCTCGGTTCCGTTCACGCGGAGTCTCTGTCATCTTTGGCGGCATCGCCGCCATGCTGCATGCGGAGGAGGTCGCACTGCATGCCGATGCGCTCTTTCTTGGCGAAGCAGAGGGGCGCTTTGCCGCCGTACTGGACGACTTCAGGGCCGGCTCCATGAAAAAGGTCTACAACTACATGGACAACCCTCCGGAGGCCGCTCTTATCGGCACCGCCCGCCGGGAAGTTCTCAATCGGGAACTCTACAATTATCGTGGCGTACAGATGCTCGACCTCGTACACGCCTCGCGCGGTTGCAAGTTTGATTGTTTCCCCTGCTGCACCGGTTTCCTTGGCGGAAAAAGTTTCCGGCCACGCCCGATCAGCAATGTGATTGAAGAGATGGAGGCGATTCGAAACAACCGCATGTTCATCGTAGACAACTCTCTGGCTCAGGATCGTCAATGGCTGATAGACCTCTTCACCGCCATGGAACCGCTGAAGAAGAAATGGGTCTCTCATCCGATCATGGATGACGATAAAATTCTGAAACTGGCTGCTGATGCCGGAGCCTGGTACGTTTACCAGGCGGTATTCGACACCTCCGAGGTGATTCGTAACCGTATCAAACGCTTGAAAGATCATGGCATCGGGGTGGAAGGGACGATTCTGCTCGGAACCGACGAGCAGAACGAAGACGGTATCAAGCGACTGGTTGACTTCCTTTTGGAGGTCGAACTGGATGTGGCGGAATTTACCATTTTGACACCGTTTCCTCACTCTCCCTGCCGCACACAACTGGAGAAAGAAGGGAGGCTCCTGAGCAGCGACTGGAAAAACTACTCTGCAGACAAGGTGCTCTTTCAGCCGAAGCAGATGACCCCTGAAAAACTGCAGGAGATGTACTACTATGCGTGGGACACCTTTTATGCCGACGGCGGGCACCAGCTAAAGATGGGAGATCTCTTTAAAAAAGTGATTCAGCGGGAGATGGCGGATGATACCTACTACCGCTATAATCCACGCCGGAAACGCTCTTTCACCAAAGGGCCGAACAAGGCATGAAGCGAATTTTCCTGGCATCCTCTAACATAACAACGGAGCCGTATCCGGTCTATCCGCTCGGGCTCGCTGTCATTGCAGCCGCACTGACAGAAGCCGGACACATGGTGGAACAGTTCGATTTCCTGGCTTCCGGAGAGTCAGAAGAGCTTCTGGCAGAACGGATAACCGCCTTTGTACCGGATTACGTCTGCGTCTCCATCAGGAATCTTGACAACTGCGACTCTCTGACGGTCACGGCCTATCCTGAGATTGCCAGGCGCCTCATTGAAGTGATCCGAAAACAATCCAGAGCACCGGTCATTATCGGGGGACCGGCGTTTTCAATCATGCCGGAAGAACTTCTGGCCTTCACCGGCGCAGACTACGGCATCGTTGGTGAGGGGGAGCGTCTGCTCTGCGAGTTGATACGTGATCTTCGGGAAGGAAAAACGCCGCCCCGCATACTGCGCGGCACGGGAGTTCTCCCAGGCAATGAGATGATATCGCCGCTTTATTCGGAAAACCTGATAGAGTTTTACCGGGAAAAAAGCGGCATGATCAATCTGCAAACAAAGCGCGGCTGCCCTCACGCCTGCATCTACTGCAGTTACCCATCACTTGAGGGAGCGCATTATCGCTGCCGTGATTCGAAATCGGTCGTAGACGACCTTGAACGGCTCAAGGCCGTCCACGGGGTTGAGCGTGTTTTTTTTACCGACTCGGTTTTCAACGACAGCGATGGGCACTATCTCGAAGTCGTCGAGGAACTCATCCGGCGCGATCTTTCCCTCCGCTGGTGCTGCTATATGCGCCCGGAAGGTGTGGGAAGACGCGAGATAGCACTGATGAAACGGGCGGGCCTCTACGCCGTCGAACTCGGTACCGATGCTGCGAGTGACACGACACTGCTCGCGCTCGGCAAGGGCTTCACCTTTGCCGATGCTCTGGAGGCGAACCGTGCCTGCGTCGCAGAGCGGCTTCCGTGCGCTCATTTCGTTATGTTCGGCGGGCCTGGCGAAACAATGGCGACGGTCACGGAGGGGCTCAGAAACCTGGATCAGCTTGAGCATACTGTAGTCTTTGCCTTCTCCGGCATACGGATACTCCCCGGGACACCCCTTCTGGCTCGCGCCGTCAGAGATCGGGTTCTGGCTGAAGGCGCCTCGCTGCGCGATTCCGTCTATTATATGTCACCCGACGTCGATGCAGAGGCAATGAATGACATTATTCTTACGGCCTTCAGGGGCAGGCGTGACCGGATTTTTCCACCATCCGAAGGTCAGGAGAGGCTTTCCATCATGTACCGATTTGGCTACCGTGGACTGCTCTGGGATTCGTTAATCAGGTTTCCCAAGGAATTACCGTGCTGAGCGATAAAAAAATCCTTCTGGTTCATCCACTCGGCTACAGGGCGGATGCGGCCGGACGCGATATCTCCCGCATCGCCAACATCATGCCCCCTCTGGGGCTGGCAAGTATCGCGGCCTACCTGGAACAGCGCGGCAGATCGGTTGATATCATCGACTGCTATGCGCGCCCTGATTCAGACCGGGCGATTCGCGATTTCCTGCTCGCTGAAAAACCGGCTTTCATCGGATTAAGCTGCACCACCTCCAGCTTTCTTGACGGCATCAGGATAGCGGAGATGGCGCGCACAGTTGTTCCCAGCATCCGCACAGTTTTCGGCGGTCCTCACGTTTCGGCACTCAAAGAGCAGCTCTTTGCCCGCTTCCCTGCCATGGATTTTGCCGTCATCGGCGAAGGGGAAGAGACCATGGAAGAGCTTGTCCGCGCTGGCCGGGACGACCCGGAGTCGGTCAGGGGAATTATCTGCCGCTGCGGGGGAGAGGCGCACTTCACCGGATACAGGGATAAAGGAGTCGTGCTGGACGATCTCCCCTTTCCTGCCTACGAGAAACTGGCTGGGTTTCCATCATCCTACATGCTGCCGATCTTCAATTACCCGAAGACACCGAATACGAGCTGCATCTCAAGCCGCGGCTGCCCATATACCTGCAGTTACTGCGACCGCTCGGTCTTTCGCCGCAGTTTCCGATATAATTCGGCCGCCTACCTTTACGAACATCTTCGCTACCTGAAGGAGCGTTTCGGCATACGCCACATCAACTTCTACGACGATCAATTCACCTTCAACCGGCAGCGGGTTGAAGAGTTCACCGGCATGATGATTGACCGTCCGCTTGACATGACTTTCAACTGTGCGGTTCGGGCGGAGCATATCGATCGAGAACTGCTGACCCGGATGCGGAGCGCAGGCTGCTGGATGATGAGCCTCGGCGTAGAGACGGGCGATGCGGAACTCCTTGCACAACATCGCCAGAACGCCGATCTGAATCATCTAGCCGAAAAAATCAGGCTGATAAAAGATACCGGAATCAGAACCAAGGGGCTTCTCATGATGGGGCTGCCGGGTGAGACCGAGGCAAGTATCCGCCGGAGCATGAAGTACGTCTTCTCTCTGCCGATAGACGATTTCAACCTGGCCAAATTCACCCCGTTTCCCGGCTCTCCGATTTACGAAAATATCCACGAACTGGGTGAGTTTGAAGAGGATTGGGAAAAGATGGACTGCATGAACTTTCTATTCGTCGCCAGGGGAATGACACGGGAGCGGCTGGAGCAGCTTTTCAACGAGTTTTACTGCAGCCATTTCAAGCGTTCCAAAGTACTCTGGGGCTATGTCACCATGCTGTGGCGCTCACCGGACAGTTGGCTCCGCTTTCTCAAAAATCTTGCCGGTTTTGTCAGGTTCACCCGTGGTACATCGCGCCATATTGGGAAAAACACCGGATGAGCGCAACAAGCAAACCATGGTCCAGCCGTAGTATCGGCTCGACCTGGCAGCACAATGTTTTTTACACCCTGATCCGTTGTGGCGGCAAGCAGGCTGCGTACACCCTGCTGCTCTTTGTGGTGCTCTATTATACCCTGTTTCGTCCTGAAGTAAGGAATCGTTCCAGGCCTTATCTCAAAAGGCGCTTTCCGGGACGCAGTTCGCTGCCGCTGCTCCGGGACAGTTATCTTCTCACTCTCGGCATCGGCAGGACTCTTGTTGACCGGGCCATACTCGGAATTTCAGGCCCAGACAACATCAACGTCAGCCTTGAGGGTACATCTATGCTGGCAAAGCTGTTGGCAGAGGGGCGCGGACTGATCCTGATTACCGCTCACGTAGGCTGCTGGCAGCTTGCCATGTCGAGCCTTACAGCCCTTGACACTCAGGTTAACCTCCTTATCCATCGAGAAGAGGGGGATCTGGATCGACACTTTTTTGAACATGGCAGTGATAAACCGCCGTACCGTATTATTGATCCGGCAGGCTATCTAGGCGGAACGCTGGAGATGCTTCAGGTCTTGAAAAACAGAGAACTCCTCTGTATTATGGGCGACCGCAGCATGGGTTCGGAAAGGAGCACCGTCAGCGTCGCCTTTCTTGGCGGGTCGGTAAAGCTGCCGATCAGCCCGTATAAAATCGCCTCGGCGACCGGCGCTCCGGTGGCGGTCATTTTCCCTCATAGAAGCAAGTCCGGTGTCTATGAGCTGCAGGTGGCAAAAATCATGCGGATACCGGGGAATCTCGGCAGATCAGAACGAGCCTATCTCCCCTTCGCCCGGGAATTTATCACCGTTCTGGAAGCTTTTGTAGCTGAAAACCCGTACCAGTTTTTCAATTTTTATGACATGTGGGCAAAGCAGGGTGAGGGATGAGGGAAAATGACGTTTTCAAGGAGAATGTGAGATGAATACAAAAGAAAAACTGAAAAAGATTCTCATCGAGGATCTGAACCTGGAAGAGCTGACCCCGGAGGATATCGATGATAACGCGCCGCTCTTCGGCGAAGGGCTCGGCCTCGATTCACTTGATGCGGTAGAGCTGGTCGTAATTATCCAGAAGCATTTCGGTATCGAGATCAAGAATATGGAGGAGGGGCGCGAGGCATTCCGGTCGGTTGAAGCCCTGGCCGCATATGTTGATCAGCGCCTGGCGACCACGTGACCTCCGCTCCGGTTGCCATCACCGGAATGGGATGTATCTGTGCGGCCGGCATCAATCTGAACGACACCATGGCGGCGCTTTTCAGCGGGTGCCGCGCCCCGGCTCCACCGGTCAGCTTTACCTGCAGCCACCTGATCAACTATCCTGTCTTCGAGGTTCAGGGTTTTACTCCCCCTCCCGATCTGCTCCGCACCTGCTCCCTCGGCTTGCACGCCGCACGGGAGGCGCTGGCTGATGCCGGGCTTGACCGGGAATTTCTGGACAGCATCAGGGTCGGCGTCTCTGTTGGAACCACTGTCGGTTCTGCTATGAGTAACGAGACTTTCTGCAGAGAGTTACGCTTCGGACAGCAACCAGACATGACAATGCTGGAAAGAATCCAGAGGAGTAACCCGGCTGCGGTCATCGCCCGTGAATTCGGGTTCAACGGCCCCTGTCAAACCATTGTAAATGCCTGCTCATCAGGAACTGACGCGGTCGGTCTGGCGGCATCATGGATCCGCTCCGGAATCTGTGATGTTGCCCTCGCAGGTGGAGCAGACGAGTTGGGCCGAATCACCTACATCGGCTTCATCGCCCTGCAGATAACCGATGACTCCCCTTGCAAGCCGTTCGATCTCAACCGGAAAGGGTTGAATCTCGGAGAGGCTGGGGCGATGATGGTTCTCGAATCTGAACAGGTCCGAGCAATGCGCAACAAAAGAGCCCGGTCGTTTCTGCTCGGATATGGCTCTGCCTGCGACGCCTATCACCTGACCGCTCCAAAACCGGACGGAGCCGGCCTGAAAAGCGCCATCGCCGAGGCTCTTGCCTGCAGTAATACCGATCCGGGAGCGGTTGCCTTTGTTAATGCCCACGGCACCGGAACTCCGGATAATGACCGGGTCGAAACACAGGTACTGGCCGAACTGCTTCCCGGAGTCCCCTTTCTCTCCACCAAGGGGTACACGGGTCACACGCTTGGAGCCGCCGGCGCGATCGAGGCGGTCTTTACCGCTGCCTGTCTCGAACGGGGAGAAATTCCGGCCAGCATCGGTTTCTCAACAGCGGATCCAGCCCTGAGGGGAAACCCGCTTACCCGGAATACCACGTTCAGCGGCACGATCGCCCTTTCCGAATCGCTCGCTTTCGGCGGCAACAACTCTGTGGTCATACTCGGCAAGGGGGGAGTGACATAATGCAGATTGCCGTTCAAGGAATAGGCGTTGTCGGCTGTTTCGGAGCCGGAGTGGCGAAGATGCGACAGGCACTGCTGACAGGAGCCGTCTCCCCTGCTGCTTTCGATCTTCCGGGCTGTGGCACTCCGCTCGCCATCTCCGCCTTTCGTGCAGACACCTCATCTCTTGCTGATTTCGTGCCGTTGAAGGCTCTGCGTAGGATCGACAATTTTTCCCGACTGGGACTCCTGGGAGCGTATCTTGCGCTGCAAGATGCCGGAGTTCCTGCCGCAGAAAAACAGGAACGGCTTGGAGTCGTCATCGCCTCCGGATATGGTGCCACCGGTAGTACCTTTGCCTTTCTCGACTCATTCATAAACGATGGCGATATCTGTGCGTCCCCAACCTACTTCGCCAACTCCGTCCATAATTCGGCGGCCGCCTACATCTCAATAATGCTCGGGGCAACAGGTCCTAGCAGCACGGTCAGCCAGTTTCACCATTCTGTCCCCTCGGCTCTCCAGACCGCATGCCTCTGGCTGGCTGAGGGACGTGTCGATCGCGTCCTCTTTGGTGCGATTGAAGAGTTGTCCGAGCTGATCGGCTACGCTTGGCATCGCCAGCGCGGCAGAGCGGATATACCGGAAATGACTCCGCTCCTTACCGGGGCAGAGTCCGCTATTCCTGGCGAAGGAGCGGCCTTTCTGCTCCTGACGCGCAGGGAAGAGTCTCAGGGGGGGTATTGCCTGCTTGATCGGGTGATTACGGGAAGACACCTGAAGCCGGGGTTCCTCCCCTCCCCTCTAGATCTTTTGGTGCTGGGAGCCGATGGACGTATTGAAAAAGGGGGCGACTATGCGAAGCTTGCGAAAAAAGCTACCGTCGCCTGCTTCACCTCTCTGTATGGCAGTATGCCGGGCAGCCCCGCTTTCGATATAGCCATTGCCGCCTTGATGCTCAAAGAGGGGAAAACATTCGATTCCCCAGGCAGTGCGGTGTGCGACTTTCCGGCAACCGTGGCAACTGGTGGCGAGAGCCTCAAAGGGTGCTGCGTCTCATGCCTCTCCCTGAGCGATGATGACGGGTTCGGCCTGATAAACCTCTCAAAAGGATGAGACGGCATGCGAATAACGCATTCCAGGTGCTTCTGCTGTTACTGCTCTCGGGCTGCTTCTTGTTTCCATACCGGAGCGGAGCGGTAGAGTTTGCTGCTCCTCTTGAGGATCGGGCTCCAGACCGCTTTGGCATATCTCTTGAGGTTGCCAATGTCTACGATCCGGGACATGACATCGGCTTTGCCCTTGTAACAGGGTTCGGGCTGTTCGATTACGGCAAAATATGGCATCAGGATCGCCCAAAAGAGCTCTGTTTCAAGGTGGAGGGGGCGCTTGGCTCAACATTCAGGCCTGAAGCACGTACGGTTGCCTCGCTCGGGATGCTGGTACTCTATTATTTTGACCGATTGGCCACCCCGCAGATTCGTCCCTATTTCGAGGCCGGCATCGGAGCAATCTATACCGATTTCAGGGTCGAAGGTCAGGGACTGCGGATAAATTTCAATCCGCAACTGGGAATCGGCGCAGAACTGGTTCAAAAGGATGACCCCGGCAGTTTTGTGACTTTCAGGATGCACCATCTGTCAAACGGGAATCTCTTTCACGATAATCGGGGAGTTAACTCCCTGGTTCTGCAGGTTGGCAGGTTTTTTTGAGGAGAGCTGTCACGGTGTGACCAAATAGATTCTGGGAGCAGCAATGCTGAAAACGGAAGTTCCACAAGATAAAGAGCTCTTTGGCGACCAGCGGGAGGTCTGCTACGCGGTCGATGAAAACGGACGCTATGTCCTTGCTGAATCTTCCGGATGGGAGCCGGCCAATGTTGCAAATAGTCAGGCATGGGACGTAATCCGGTCTGAAGTGGAAGCGGTCCTTGCGAAGATTCGTGCGGGTGAACTGAGCCCACTTGCCTATTATATGGCGCGAAATCAGATGGATGCGAAGCTTCTCGCCGGTTATGCCGGGCTTTTCTGCTGGCAGGTGCGGCGACATTTGAAGCCCGGACCGTTTCGCTCGCTGAAGCCGTCACAGGTGGCCCGCTACGCAACTATCTTCAAAACCACGCCGGAAGAGATCACCCGCATCCCGGACGTTTTTGAAATCAGCGACGTCCAGAGCTAACAATCAAACCATCAGTCTTAACAAAGGATCCTTACGTGAATCCGGCTTTCCCCCACCGCCAGACGGCCCATTGCGAAAGCGGTGTTATCGCAAACCTTCTCACCTACCACGGGCTTCCACTGTCCGAGGCGATGGCTTTCGGCATCGGTGGCGGACTTTTTTTCGGCTACCTGCCGTTCATCCGGATCAACGGCCTGCCGCTCACGACCTTCCGCACCACGCCTGGCGGCATTTTCAACCGGGTAACCAAACGACTCGGTATAGGAGTAACCAGCAGCACGTTTAAAGATCAGAGTCGTGCGATGGCAGAACTGGATCTCCTTCTCCGGATGGGCATCCCGGTTGGGATGCAGACAGGTGTCTACTGGCTCCCCTACTTCCCACCGGCATTGCGCTTCCATTTCAACGCCCATAATCTGATAGCGTACGGTAAAGAGGGAGACAACTACCTGATCAGCGATCCGGTGATAGGTGAACCGGTTGTCTGTGCCGCAGCAGACCTGGTAAGAGCCCGTTTTGCCCAGGGTGCACTCGCTCCAAAGGGGAAGATGTACTGCATCACTGCCGTTCCGAAGAATATTGACCTGGCGCCGGCGATCAGAGAGGGAATCCGCGAAGTCTGCCGGGTTATGGTATCAGTGCCATTTCCACTGATCGGAACGTGGGGCATACGGTATCTCGCAAACCAGGTTGAGCGCTGGCCAGCCAGGCTTGGTGAAAAACGGGCGATTCTCTATCTCGGCAATCTGATACGGATGCAGGAGGAGATCGGTACCGGTGGTGCGGGATTCCGCTTTATTTTTGCCGCATTTCTTCAGGAATCGGCTGCTGTTCTGGGAAACAGCAACTTCCTTGAAATGTCACAGCGAATGACCGGGATTGGCGATGTCTGGCGCGAATTCGCTCTGGCCGGAGCCAGACACTGCAAGGGGCGCGCCGAACAGAGCGGGGATTTCACTGATCTGGCTCGCATACTGCGGCGCTGCGCCGAATTGGAAAACGGTTTTTTCCGCGAGCTTTCCTCGCTGGTACGGAAGCCGTAATGGCGATGAGTCAAAATCAACCATCAGCTCCGGGCGCGGTCGTTCTGCGGGTGGAAAATCTGGTAAAATTCTACCGTGGATCGACCGTTCCTGCACTAAATGGCCTGGACTTTGCTGTTTTTTCCGGCGAAATATTTGGCCTTCTCGGCCCTAACGGAGCCGGTAAGACGACCGCTATCTCCATCATCTGCACCCTGCTCCGGCAGAGCGGAGGCCAGGTCACTCTCTGTTCAGAGAATACCGTCACAAACCCAACCGCTGTACGTGCTCTGTTCGGCCTTGCTCCCCAGGAAATAGCCCTTTACCCAACTCTGACCGCAAGAGAAAACCTCCGCTATTTTGGCAGGCTTCATGGGCTGACTGGCCGCACACTAGCGACTCGCCTCGACGAATGCCTGGAGCTCACGGGGCTTTCCGATAAAGCAGACATGCGTATCGATTGCTACTCCGGCGGCATGAAACGGCGGGCAAACCTTGCGGCTGCGATTCTCCATACTCCACGTTTGCTGGTTCTGGATGAGCCTACGGCAGGAATCGATACCCAGTCACGCAACATGCTGCTTGAAAATCTCAAAGGGCTCCGCGATGTCGGCATGACGATCCTCTATACCACCCACTATATGGAAGAAGCGGAGCATCTCTGCAGCCGGGTCGCCATTATGGATCGGGGGAGCATAATTGCTGCCGCTCCCCCCGCCGAATTGATCAGTCAGGTGGCGGGATGCAGCAATCTGGAGGATATATTTCTCCATCTGACCGGCAGACAACTGCGCGACTGACCGGTAAAATACGACTGTGAGTAGACCGAGGCCGATGCTTACCATCAGGGCAACCATAATTAAAGAACTTCTCGAGCTCGCCAGGGATCGTGCCGGGCTGCTTGTGCTCCTCGTCATGCCGATGGCTCTGGTTCTGATCATCTCTCTGGTACAGGACAATGTTATGCAGGCAACGGGTGAGGCACCAATCCGTGTGCTCTTTGTCGACATTGACAGGAGTTTCCTCGGGGAGGCGATCGCCCGGCAGCTCAAAAACAGCGGGGGAATTGAACTTGTCACTCAGATAATGGGAACCACCGTATCCGAGGAGACCGCTAAAAAATCGGTAGTGAAGGGAGATTACCAGTTTTCAATCATCATCCCTGCCGGTACCGGCGCCGCCTTTAAGGAAAAAATCAGGAGCAGGGCAAAGAGTACCATCATCATAAAGGGGAAAGCCGCGTCAAAAGCTCTGCCGTCAGACGGAGAACGACAGGCCGGCGTGACTGTCTATTTTGATCCCGCAGTGCAGGGCACATTCCGCACTGCAGTTATCAACGCTCTGCGGATGGTAGTCCTTGGCATCGAGTTTCAGGAACAGGCTGCGGCACTATCTGTAGTTTTCCCGGTTGAACTTGAAAAAGCAGTGTCTGAAATGATGAGGCCTTTAATGGGGGAGTCGTCGGCTCCAATTCCGCCACCGGAATTGAACTTCAGCATGGATACTGCTCCGGTGCTGAGACTCACCGAGGAGTCGGCCATAAACAGCCGCCTGCTGAAAAGGCCGACTGCCGCACAGCAAAACGTCCCGGCCTGGGCGCTTTTTGGTATGTTCTTCATTGTGGTACCGCTTTCCGGCTCCTTGATCAGAGAGAGACAGAGCGGTTCGCTGGCGAGATTGATGACGATGCCGGTTTCTCCGGTAACTATATTGATCGGGAAAATCTGCGCCTATCTGTTCGTCTGTCTGGTTCAGTTTGCGCTGATGTTGCTGGCTGGAGCTTACCTGCTCCCATTATTGGGGCCGTCAGGGCTGGAGATAGGGCCAGAACTGGTATCCATAATTCCTGTTGTTCTGGCTGCATCACTGGCGGCAAGCGGGTATGGTTTGATGGTAGGAACTCTGGCTAAAACATACGAACAGGCGTCCATGTTTGGAGCGGTGTCTATTGTGATTGCGGCGGCTTTGGGCGGGATTATGGTTCCGGTCTATGTCATGCCCCGCTATATGCAGGAATTAAGCAACTGTTCACCACTCGCCTGGGGATTGACCGCATTTCAGGATATTTTGGTCAGAGGAGGCAGTCTACGTACGGTACTGCCGGAAATGTCGTATTTGATGCTCTTTTTTACTGTTACAGTAACAATTTCCGGGCTGGCAATGCGGAATAACCGTAACCTGTGACCCGGCAGGTGCCGTAGAGCATTATATACCGCTGAAGGAGAATATTGTGGAAGATAATTTAGAGCAGGAACTGATAGAAATGTTGATTGAAACATGCAGGGTTGCCGGCCCCATTCCGACCGACCTCTCTCTGGACGCGCCGTTGATCGGCCCCGACTCTCCGTTCGGCCTCGACTCTCTCGACGCAGTGGAGGTAGTTGTGGCTGTGCAGAGAACATTCAATGTCAGGATTGAAAGTACGGAGTCGAGCCGCCAGGTACTCCAGTCGCTCCGAACCCTGGCCGACTACATCCGCCGCAACCGTGTATGACCGGCGAGTTATGATAACTGCGCAATAATTCCAATTATTCCATGAATCAGTGCGGTTACAAACAGGGCGATACCGGTTTTTCGATGTACTCCGTAGGGGAGCTTGATCCAGCGGAGTCCTGAACTGAGCTGTAGTGACAGCAGCAGTAGATTTATCAGGCCGAGAATCAGGATGATGCTGACGCCGCCGATTTTCATATCAGGATTACTCCGTAACTTTAATCTGAATCTTCACCGCTCCGTTGCTGCCATGAATATTGCAGTCTGCCTGAGCGGACACTTCAATCGGGACGGTCACAATCTGCTTGATCTCTCGTTCAAAGGTGCCTGCCTCAGGAGTGCTGCCCCATGAATAATCCCAGCGCTTCACCTCTTTTCTATCCACGCTGATCTCTGCCCAATCGACATGATGGATAAAATTGTTGCCGCTGTGAACCACCTTTATTTTTATGGTGACCTCAGTTCCCGCCTTGACACTTTCGGGAGCGGTTATCGTGACAGACGCCTTATCGGCGAAGGCGGAAGTTGCAGTGACTAGCATAAACAGCAGTAACGCGATTAATGTCGATTGAATCCGAGTGAATGCAGGCATGTGCGTATCTCCTTTTTGGTTTGGTTTAAAGTAGGCCAGAGTTATCATAATAAAGTCAACAGCAGATCCTCATTTCATTCAGAATGTCAGATATTACTATGCTAATGAATAGCTATTTTCGTGCATTAGTGGTTATTCTTATTGACAACTTATTTATCTTGTGCTTATTGGCATCAGAGTTGGTATATTTTATACGTTAGGGGGAGATTAAATGCAAAGTAAAATGATTACAACGTTGTTTACTGGGGTTCTCGTCTGCTTGTTTGCTGTAGCTGCTCATGCTGGAGAAAACTGGCACTTTCCTGTCGGGCTTGCGTATGTCAGCGGCTTTAGCGATGTTAAGGATCGGTATGAGAAAAATGTCGTGGCTGAGGGATACGGTGTTAGTTCAGCCGAGGGGCCACCGATTGGCTTGATGTTCCAGCCATACTATCAGTTTCCATCTGGACTTGGGATCGGTGTAGGACTTGGTCCGATAATGATTGTTATGGGAGATCGCTCCTTTCTTGACGTGCCGGTCTCCGTTGACGCCAGGTATGCCTTCATTACTGATGGCAGCACCTCCCCATACATTCGAGCAGGGGTGAAAAAGCATATTGCCAACGGGGATTATGTAAATAGCTCATCTATTGGTGTTTTCGGCGGAGCTGGTGTGGAGTTTTTTCGCAAAAAACGTGTAGGAATGGGTATTGAATTGCTCATAGACAAATCAAACGTTGAATTTGAGGCCAAAACCCCAATGAGAGCTACAGGCAAAGAGACAATAGAGCCGTCCAAATTTCTGCTAAGCGTATCCGCTATTTTCTAACCATGAATAAGTGGTAACTTTCAATAAAAACCAGAAGGGCAAGTTATATGGTGTCAAACCTACACTCTTGATAATGTAAAATGTGTAGGTTTGACACCAGAGGTTTTATTTCGCTGGATTTATTGCTGCGATATATTCGCCGATTATTCTTCCCATATCTTCCGGCAATGAACGGTCGTTACTGCCTAGCGTCCATGCTGCTCCAAAAGGGTTGTTGGCGGACGATATAAGTTTTTCATTTACTACAGTACCGCTGTCTGCATCTCTAAACGTCAACTTAACACTCATATCCGAAGAGCCCGCCATCGCACCAATCCAAAAGCGTGCACCAAAGCTGACAATCCTCATATTGACAACGGTACCTTTAACCAGGAGAGCGTTATTGTACCTAGCGCCGTCCTTTTCCTTTTCAACATAGTCGAATATTTTTTTCGACAGAATTGAACTTATTGCGGAGCTTTCACATTCGGATACTGCCGTCGGATAATCCGTCATAGTTTGTGAATCAGCGGTAAATCCCTGAAAGACAACCTTGGTATATTTCTTGGTAAGTTGCTGAATCTGCAAGGACTGTTCCGAACTTTCGTTGGGCACTGATTCCTTTCGTCCTGCTTCTTTTATATTTCCGGTATCACCAGTCACTGAAAAGGCAGCGCGAGCGGCAACGACGTAACCGACCTTGTGGTAATTGTAATACGCCCGTACTTCATATTTGCCGGGTACAGGCGGATCAAAAGTAAGGGTGCCGACATTCGATCCCCTAAGCAGGTACTTATAGTTACCAGCATCAGTCTCAGGCGAAGCAGCCGGTACAATGCATATCCAGTCACTGTCTAAACCAGATGCTCCGGAATAAGTCACCTTTATCGTTTCTCCACCTTGGTATACCTCCTTGTCGGTTTTCACCTCGCCCAAACTTGCGTGACACAATATTGAGCCACTAAATAAAACACCCATAGCCACCAAAAAAAACATCCGACATTTTCTAATCATACGCTTTTCCCCCTTGTTGAAATAAATATCCCCCGGCACAGCCGGGGGTTTTACTTAGATAAAATTATATTTGACACCCCTTCGGCAGTTTTCATTACCCACCGGCTTCCGTTGCCAGTTCCAGTCGTTTACTTTGCACAGCATCCATCGAGAGCCATCTGCACAAAGCCTGACTTACAGGCCGCTTTGACGCCATTGTAGATTATCCGTCCATCTTCGGCAAGGGACAAGATACCTATCTCAGCTCAATATCTTCCAGTGCTATCCAAATGGTGACGAGGTCATCTTTACAATTTTCACTGATGGCAAAAGATGGGCCAATCAGTCCGAACTGAATGGCGGCACCGCCAAGAAAGCAGTTAGAGAGTATGCATCGAACAGGTTCGGGCTCGCAAGCCAGTCGGCATCCAGGAGCACAGTCTTGTGGTACTCCAAGTCGGTGGTGAGACAGTGCTTCGTGTACTCCGACTCTCTGTTCGATCTAGATTCACTCGACGCGGTTGATGGAGTTGTGTTCTGACTCATCCCTCAGCAGCCTATGATCGTAGGGAACTATCTAAAAACCATGTATTCACCTATAAAGAGATAGTCGAGCGGGGTCTTGGCAAAGCAGATGAGAGCATCTTCTGGAGAACAGACGATCGGCTCCTGGAGATTGAAACTAGTGTTGATAAGAACTGCATGTCCGGTCAACGCCTCAAACGCCATGAGGAGCCGGTGAAGCTCTGGATTCAGCTCCGTCGAAACGACCTGAATCCTGGCTGTTCCATCCACGTGGGTGATGCCGGGAAGTATCTCGCGGAATTCACTTTTAACTTTGGTAGTTAACAACATATAGCGGGTCAGTTCCGATAGCGGCTCTTGAAGCTCAAAATATTTCAGAGCGGCTTCTTTGGTAGTCACGGGGGCAAACGGCCTGAAATACTCCCGTTTTTTTACCTGCAAATTCAGATATTCACTGATTCCCGGTGAAAATGGACTGGCAAGGATCGACCTGTTACCGAGCGCTCGGGGACCACTTTCCATCCTGCCTTGAAACCAGCCAATTAATTTATTCTCGGCAAGAACTTTGGCTGCCTCGTCACAAGGCCTAGCGATATTGCGGTAGACCACGCCACTCCTTTTAAGAGACGCGATGATCTCTTCGTTACTGTATTCCGGTCCCAGAAATGGTGAGAAGCAACGAGCATCACTCGGGACTTCACCGCAACAGGCAAAGGCGGCATATAGTCCGGCTCCGGCAGCACCTCCGCTGTCCGAAGGGAACGGAGGTGCAAACACCTTTCTGTAGGCACCACTCTGCAGAATTTCTCTGTTGATGTCGCAGTTCAGGAAAAGCCCACCAGCCAGGCAGAGATTATTGTGACCGGAAGCGCTCTGAGCATGGCTAACAACATGCAGTATCGCCTCCTTAACCCGGTTCTGCATGCTGAAAGCAATATCGAAATGCCGCTGCACAAGAGGTTCGCCCCGCTCCCTTTTGGGGCCGAATTCCCGACCGAGCCCAGTTTCGCTGTAGTACCAGAGCCCAAGATATTTCTGGTTCGGTATGATAAACTGTCCGTCAGGCTTTAACTCAATTATCTGCTTAAATTGCTCACAGTAAATGTCCCTCCCGTATGCGGCCAGAGCCATAGTTTTTCCTTCCTGATACGTATCAAAGCCGAGGAAGCAGGTGAAGGTAGAGTAGAGGATGCCGAGAGAGTCCCATATTGGAGCTCTCCACTTCCGTTCAAAGATGTTGTTCTTCACTGAGTAGACAGAAGTCGAACAGTCCTCGCCATGGCCGTCAGCAACGATTATATCTGTGTTTTCACGATTGAAGGGCGATATATAGTAGCTTGAAGCGGCGTGTGCCAAGTGATGATTGACATATATGACCCTTCCTCTAAATTCTCCCGGGTAAATCTTGTTGATAGCCTTTTTGAGCATCAGAGAAGAAATAATAGAGCGAAAATTTTTCGGCGGTCGGGAATGCTTTAGTATCTTGTAATAGATTATTGGAGCGATTATTACCTTGATGACTTCAACTGCTGCAGCTTTGTACGGATTCCAGTTGTAAGCGATAACATCTACATCGGTCAACCGGATATTCCCATGTTTCAGCACATAGTTAATGGAATTGACAGGAAAGGAGCGGGTATGTTTCATCCGGTCAAACCGTTCCTCTTCAACATTTGCTACCATTTTCCCATTTACGATGAGACAGGCTGCAGAGTCATGGACAAAAGCCGATATGCCGAGAATCACCATAGTCTACCTACACAACTTTTAAGAGCATATAGGCTACCGAAAAGCGACCGCTTTCCGGAATCATACAGAGGATGGCATCGCCCTCTGTGAGACGACCCGAGTGGAACAGCTCCTCCAGCATTATATAGATTGAAGCGGATCCGGTGTTTCCCTTTGTTGCCAGATTCGAAAACCAGCGCTCCTGCGGAATCGAAAAACCGATTTCACCCATCCGGTCGTGGAGGGGCAGGCGAAAATAATCCGAAGAATAATGGGGAAGAAACCAGTTGATCTGTCCTGGGGAGAGGTCGTGTTTGGCTACCACCCGGGTAAGGGTTCTGTTCACAATGGTGCTAATGATCTCGCGGTTCAGGAGCTTTACGTCCTGCTTTACCAAAAAGGCGGCAGCGGATTCTTCCGGCAGTGAGCGCCAGCCGGTGATACTGCCGTCATCATTTTTAATTGCGCCGCTGTACATGCATGTTTCCAGCTCTCCTGCAAATGACAGAAGCTCAATCCAATCTATCTTTAACGCCAGCCTGCCTGGTAACACACTCCTGCTGACAAAGGCAGCGCCTGCACCATCCGAGAGCATCCAGCGCAAAAAATCGGCATCAAATGAAATGCACGGGGATGATTCCAGCTCTGCAGCCCGCTCGGGCGATACGGCGTCAAACAGTTCCGATCTCATGAAGGTGGAGGCAAGCTCGGATCCGGTCGCCACAGCGTTGCGGGTAATCCCGGCGGCGACGTTCAGTGCGGCATATTTGAGGGCGCTTATCCCGGAGAGGCAGATACCCGATGTACTCACAACTTCACAGGGGGGGCTTGCCAGTTCGCCATGAACCATCAGGCCATGCCCCGGCATGAGCTGATCGGGAGAGGATGTACCGCAGGCTAGACACTCTATCTGATCCGTAGAAAAACCGGCATGAGGTTGCAACCGACGAACCGCCTCGGCGGCTAGTTGAGCGTTGCTATGGGTACATCTGCCGCTGTCTGGGTCGATTGCATAGTAACGCTCCCGGATTTTATTATTCCTGAGGATAATGGCCCGAGTTCGAGAGGGGATTTGATGAACCATACCAAGAATCTTCTCAATGTTCTGATTATCAACCGGTTTATTGGGAAGAAATGATGCAATATCGGTTATATATGCTTCCACTGCTGAAATCCTCCTACAGTTTTGCTCTGGCGTGGAATTGCTTCATAAGTCTTGCGTACTGCTGATAAAAGCGTTTTTCCCCGAGTCGGGTAGCGGTCACCGCATTAGTGAGCGTATAATAGTCAAGATCCCTGATGGTTATACGTTCGTGAAGTTCGCTGTAGAGTGCAGTTCCGGGCAGCGGCGTCAGTACTGTCAGTATGGGAAGCTCGATAGCCCGGCTGATAACGTACTCCTCCAGCACTTCAAATCGGGCATCGTCATAATCGGGCGAGACGATGAAGTCGCCAACAATAGTGATCCCTAGTTCGTGCAGTATGGAGATCGCTTCGTTGTTGATGGCAACCTTGTTTTCCTTGTTGAAAAAGGTAAGGTCGTTGTCGGCAATTTCCTCAAAACCGATTACTACGGAGCGCAACCCCGCTTCCTGCCACTGCCGCATAAGTTCCGGATGCCTGACAACCGTGTCGGAGCGGACATCGGCGATGAAATTCGTCCTGATCCCCGCAGCAGCAATCGCCTCCACCAGCAGGCGGGCATGTCCGATATTTCCGAAAGTGTTGGCATCAACCAGGCGGATAACCGGGAGAGTGCCAAGCAGCCGGATGTCCCTGATAACCGCCTCGACCGAGTGGGTCAGATAGCGCCCCCCCGCCTGAGAGCTGATACAGCAGAAGGAGCATCTGAACGGACAGCCGAAAGCGGATGCCACCATACCGATCTGTGAACCTATTGATGAAAGGGTGTAACCGGCGCGGTAGGCGGCGACCAGATCGTAGCGGGGAGGGACTTGCTCAACTAGATCAGGTAACCCGAAATTTCGCGGCGTAAAGAGAAGCGCCTCCCCCGGTCTGGTCGTGGCTACACCGGGTATCCCCCCCGTCGTGGTGCCTGCCTCGATCGCCGCCGTCAGCTCGGCAAAGCTGGCCTTGCCGAGACCGATAATGACATAATCTATCTCCGGTCGATTAAAGAAGGACGGATCACTGCTCGCATGAATGCCCCCCACCACTACCACTGCGCCGCAACTCTCTTTTACCTCTCCCGCCAGTCGCAGGACGGTATTTGCTTCGCAGGTAACCGCCGTGAAACCGACCAACTGCGGCCTGAATACATCAAGAGTCGAGTGCAGGCTCTCCGGCTCTGCCTTCAGATCCAGAATGCGGACTTCATGATCGGCGAGATTGCCTGCGAGCACTTCAAGTGCTAACGGCTCTCCGCGAAAGATCTGACGTATAGAATTGATACCGTAGCGCTCTTCCGGAATGCTCCGACCGCAGTTAGGCGGATTGACAAGCAGAATTTTCATAGCGCCTCCATCTTATTTGTCAGTTCATTCTGCTCTGGCAAAATACCGCGTCACGCTCTATTACGAAACCGCTTCACCATAAAATAGGTAAGAAGCGCCCCCGCCACGCCGAGCAGCGGCCCGAGCAGAAGTGCCCCGATCAGCCATTCCCGCAGCCGGAGATGGATCTCCATCAAAAGAGTCTGTCGATTGAATTCGTACCAAAACGCACCATACAAAAAGTAATGACCAAGTTCAATGCAGAGAAACGGCACAAAGGGAGCAACACAGATATTGCTGGCAGCGACCGCAACGAGTTTGTTGAGATGAAGCCGGAGACACGCGTAGATAATGACCGCAATTCCAAACGGAATAATCGGCAGCGACCCGATGCAGATGCCGACCCAGACCGCTGCGGCGAGCTCCCCTGGCGCTGAGTGCTCCCGAGTCAGCGCTTTAATAAAATGTATCGGCTGAAAAATACTGGGCAAGCGCTCCGCATCAATTTTCCCCTGAAACAGTCGGCGATGCGGCCAGGGGAGCAGCGATCGAGTCACCAGAAATGTGTGCAGGCAGCTTAGGCGGAAATTATCCTTTAATTTGTGAAAATGCGAAATCCGCTCGTCGCCCGGCGGATAGTAAACCGACACCGGAGTTGACAGCAGCGGCAATCCTGCCCAGCTTCCCCTTACTAGCACCTCGATCTCAAAGGTATAGCGCCGGGAAAGGAATCTGTCGCTCACCAGAAATTCAACCGGGTAGAGCCGGTAACCACTCTGGGTGTCCGGCAGCGTCTTGCCGCACTCTAGCCGCACCCAAAAGTTGGAAAAATCACGGCCGAAAAGGCTCGAACGCGGTACGTTCCGGGTTTCCATAATGCGAGCACCGATGACAATACAGGGCCAGGAGGAGCCGGCCTTTTCCAGCAGCAGCCCCGCATCGGCAGGATCATGCTGGCCGTCCGCATCGATCGTTATGATCGCCTGATAGCCAGAACCGAGAGCCAGGCGCGCCGCAGCAAGAATGGCTCCCCCCTTGCCCACATTTACCGGCAGCCGGTGACGCTCTATCTGAAGATCGATAACGCTGTCGAGAGAGCCGTCACTGCTGCCGTCATCGACAACCAGGACGGGAAACCCTTGAGCCAGTGATGCTTCAACCACCGCTCGCAACGTATTGACGTGGTTGTATACCGGTATTACCACCAGCGCTTTTGGGTCTGCAGCCGCCTCTGCCACCCCCTGGGCAGGAAGCGGTATGGCAGCGTCTGTCTTGTTCACTTCCCCTCCGATACCACTGCAGCGACCGGTCTGCGGGCAACCACCTCAAGCAGCATACCACCTGACACGCATGACTTGAGAAGATGGCTGGAAATTGCAATCCGCTCAAACCCGGCAGCCGTCAGCATCGCTTCAATTTCCCGATGGCTGTGGGCTTTCAGCCATAGCCCCTGCCGCATGGCGTTGCCAATCTGGGTAATAAACCGGAACAGTGAGCTGCGGGCAGTAATGAAATACAGGGTGCCTCCCGGTTCGATATGGCGCGCGACACGGGTAAAAAATGCGGGGAGGTCGGAAAGATATTCCAGTGCCGAAAAGGCACAAATTACAGTAAAAGTGCCGTTAATGTCCATAGTTTCTACGTTCTCATTCACCGTTCTGATGTTGGCAATCCCCGCGTCTCCCGCTTTCTTTTCGAGCAGCTTTAACATATTTCCGGATATATCTGCGGCTATTACTTCAGTGCAGTTACGGGCAATTTCCAACGTGAATATGCCGGTTCCGGCACCTAATTCAAGCACACGGCTGACTCCAGCGAATATAGCAGGAATTTGCGCAGAAAACAGTCGGAGTTCCGTGGATCGTGAAAGCGACACCTTGGTATTAAATTGCTCCTGATCATATTTTTCAGCCAAACCGTTGTAGAATAGTGCTACTGGATCAGTTTTTAAATCATCGGAGATCGTTGTTTGCATTACTTCTCTACCAATGAGATGACTGAGTGGAACAATCTCAAGCCCTTTATCTTTCAGTCCACTTATAAGGGCAGAGAACTCTTGTAGCAGGTATTTTGTGTCGTTATCTCCCGGAGCAACGTCGTGCATCAAAATAATATCGCCAGGAGTTACTTTTGCAAGTAATCTTCCTGCAAGATTCTTTACTCGTCTGTTACCAAAGTCTCGAGCACGGCAGCTAAAATTAACGCAGAACATACCATTTTCAATTAAAGCCCTCCAGAGGTCTGGATTTGTTATTCCAACCGGAGGGCGAAAGGCAAGAGGCTTGATACCAAACTTCAGCAAGGTATTTTGTGCTGTTGCTATCTCGCTATGTAGTATGCCGGGGCTCTTTAACATAAGAATCGGCGAGTGGTTGTAAGTGTGGTTTCCTATCGTGTGGCCACCGGTTATGATGGCTTTAATTATTTCCGGATATTGCTCGGCACGCATACCAGTTACGAAAAATGTTGCCGTTATACCTTGTTGTGCCAGGAGTTCGAGTAGCAACGGGGTCACCTTGGGATCGGGACCGTCGTCGAAAGTTATTGAAACTCTTTTAACGGTTCTATTTCCACAACTGATAATCGGAAGAAAAAAACTGATGCGAGGAAAGAACGGAGCGGCACAACAGGTAAGGACAAATATAAGGAGAGGTATTGGTGCAAAATTTATATTTATAAACAGCAGTAATATAAAAAATTGATAAGCTCCCAGTGCCACTAAATGGGCTGGGGTCAATAGACAGGGCATTAACTTTCCTTTTATTGCGGGTGGTTTATATGTAATAGCTCATACAGCCAAATTACCAAAACCTATCTACGCCGCAAGCGGCGGGGAAATTACCCGAAGGGATTAATAAATACCGGTTGACCTGCGTTACAGCGAAGGATTACGTGATAGAGTGCGCCGGGGAAACGTATACGTGGTTTGTGTGCCATAGAGAGAGTGTAGTCAGTAATATTTAAAATCAACCGCTGTATGCTGCATACAGTTGCTTGACACGCACCAGATAGTCGCGTGTTTCGCGAGGAAGATGATCCGGGCGTTTATCGACGTTGCCCGGACCCCAGTTATAAGCGGCTAAAGCAGCATCTACATTGCCATTGTATCGTTGCAGCATATCCTTGAGGAAGCGGGTACCTGCCATGACATTCTGTTCCGGGTCAAATGAGTCGCTGACTCCAAGGGAGCGTGCCGTAGCCGGCATAAGTTGCATCAGCCCACGTGCACCGGCATGTGACTCCGCCTGCGGGTTAAAGTTACTTTCAGTTTTAATGACCGCTTTTATAAGCCCGGCGTCAACACCATATTTCTGGGACGCCTCAGAAATAAGTGGGTCAAGCCATGACGAAATATTACCCTGTGCTTTGGATGACTTTACAGTAGGGGCGCTCTCAGGCAGGCCGCCAGTAATATCCTTTTGTTGTGACGAGGCAGATTGTGGTGGAGGTGGGGCTATTTCTGCGCCTGCAGCCAGATTGGCTCGATATGCATCCAAATACGCCTGTATTAA
Organism: uncultured Geobacteraceae bacterium; assembly: GCA_903845365.1. Lineage (GTDB taxonomy): Bacteria > Desulfobacterota > Desulfuromonadia > Geobacterales > Pseudopelobacteraceae > JACRCG01. The sequence goes on from CAIMXI010000222.1 coordinate 36,026, forward strand.
TGGAAGTTTCGATGTGCCGACGGGAACGGCAGCATTTACCGGGTAATCACCGCCCAGAGAGAGAGAGCTCTCCAGCATTTGCATGGAGAGGGATTGCGCCAACTCTTTGGCCTTGACTGTAGCGGTCGAAACCGGAGTGTTTCCGCCATCAAGCACCTTATCTAATTTGTCTGCAAAAGCCCCCCCCGACGGGGTATTATTGGTGTCAGTAATTTGCCGGGGTGGAGTCAAAGATGCCAATAATGAAAGTTTGTCTATTGTTAGTGACATAAAATCACTCCCCGCCAAAGGTCATATTTTTTTTCTTCAGCTTTTCAATCAGAGTAGTTCGCTTCAAATTCAGGAGCAGCGCTGCTTCCTTTTTATTTCCCCCTGAACGGGAAAGTGCCTGCATGATAAGGTTGTTTTCAAAATCTTCAACGGCTGAGTTAAGACAAATTCCATCTTCTGGAAGTATGTCGTCTGCCGGTGGCACCAACGTCTGAACCGGTGCGGAGCAAAAAACTTTCCCGGAAAGATATTTCTCCGGCAGATCCTCCGGAACGATCAGGCCGTTCCCTTTCAGAATCACAAGTCGTTCAACCAGATTTTCCAACTCTCTTACATTTCCAGGCCATTCATAATTGCAGAGAATATCAAGCGAATCACGGGAAAAGCCTTTTACTGAGTGACGTTTATCGGCATTAAATCGAGCCAGAAACGTATGAATCAGCACCGGAATATCTTCCTTCCGCTCACGAAGCGGCGGGATCGTGATAGGAATAACCGACAACCGATAATACAGGTCTTCACGAAAATCATGATCTGCAACCAATTTTTCAAGATTCTTATTTGTTGCAGCAATGATGCGAACATCAACTTTTTGTGATTTTGACGCCCCGACCGGCTCAAATTCTCTATTTTGGAGAACCCTCAACAGCTTTACCTGTAAATTGGCTTTCATATCGCCAATTTCATCAAGGAACAGTGTGCCCCTGTCGGCTATTTCAAAACGACCGGCACGGTTGGCATATGCGCCGGTGAACGAGCCCTTGACATGACCGAACAGCTCACTTTCCAGCAAGTCGTCCGGAATTGCGGCACAATTGACCGGGACAAAGCTTTTTCCCTGCCTGTCGCTAAGCTGATGAATGGCTCTTGCTGCAAGTTCTTTGCCAGTTCCGGATTCACCTTGGATCAGCACGGTTGCATTCGAAGCTGCAACCTTTATAATCATTTCAAACAGTGTCTGCAACGGAGCGCTTGAGCCGATCATTGTTGAAGAAAGAAGCTTTTTTTGAGCAGATCCTCCGGTTGAACGGTCGTACAATTTCATCGCTTGGTACTCGCGAGCCCGCATTACAAGGCTTTCAAGCTCATCCAGATTCAACGGCTTCGGAAGAGTAAATATGCAGTCACTGGAGGATTTTATAAGCTCTGAACCAGATGCCTCTCCATACCCGATGAGCACCAGCAGCGGGTTGCGATCTAATATACGCTCTTTAAAATCGGGAGCAACTATCTGTAGATACGTTAAATCTGCTATGACAATATCGACGTTCTTTTTATGTATAGTGTCAAAAAAAGACGAATTGCCATCGGCAACCGTAAGATTATACCCCTGATAAGTCAAAAAAGCCGACACGAGATCGCGAGTTTTAACATTTTTGTCAGCAATATATATAGAGCCGTTCTCAACCATTCGCTGCAAACTCCTTGAATTCTGTTGTACATTCGCTATAAACCATACAATTTACTGAATGTCAATATAATGACTTTTATTCGGTGAAATTTTATATAGATACAATTTCCCTGACAAAATAACTCTCTTTGATTTTGATTGTATGGCGCTTGTAATAGATCGCTAATGCATGGTAGAGTGCCGGGGTAATATTGATTAGGACTCTGCTAATAAGGAGTGAGCGTGGCAATAAGCGATAATGAATTTGAACAACTCCGCGATTTTATTTACAACATTTGCGGCATGTATTTCCACACTTCCAAAAAATATTTCCTGGAAAACAGGTTCTCGCGCCGTATGGAAGCAACCGGCACAAAAGCCTTTCAGGACTACTTTCTATTGTTGCAATCTACGCAAGGTTCGGAAGAATTAACTTATCTGATGGATGAAATAACAACTAATGAAACGTATTTTTTCAGAAATGTCTCTCAATTAGCGGCAATTGAGAACAAGCTGCTCCCGGAACTTGTTGAAATCAAGAAAAAGATGGGATCCAGCACGCTGAGGATCTGGAGTGCGGCGTCATCTTCCGGGGAAGAAGCCTACACTTTGGCAATGATTCTCCTTGAAAAGCGGTCAAAGCTCCTGAAAGAGTGGAACATTGAAATTGTAGGCACTGACATCAATGAAACGGTCATAGCTCAGGCCAACGAAGGTATTTACAACGCATATTCCGTCAGAAATATCCCTGACGCCTACAGAGACAAATACATCCGGGAGGATAACGGCAAATTTATACTCTCTCCCGAGATCAAGGAATTTGTCACATTCAACAAGCTCAACCTGTATGAGGATGCAAAAATGGTTTTCATGGAGAACTTTGACCTCATCTTCTGCGCCAATGTTTTGATCTATTTTGACGTCGCTTCAAAATCAAAAGTTGTCCGGCACTTTTATAACAACCTGCAACCCAACGGTTACTTCTTTGTTGGCCAGTCAGAGTCCCTGCACGGGGTTAACGATAAATTCAAGACAGTTCATTTTCCCGGTTGTTTCGGCTACAAAAAATAGCCCGAGAGGTTTTTAATATGGATAAGAATCTGATGATGGAGCGAGCAGAAATAGTGGTGGGAGCCGTTGATGATCTGCCAACCATACCGATTATCGCAACAAAAGTGCTGCAACTCCTCAACAACCCGGATGTCAGAGTCGAGGAGATCGCCGATCTGATGCTGACAGATCAGGTTATGACAGCACGGGTTATGAAGTTGCTGAACTCCCCTGTTTACAAGCCGACACAGGAGATATCATCTCTAAAACGCGCTCTGGTATACCTTGGATTACGCCATATACGAGAGCTGGCTCTGACCACGTCTGTTATACACGCATTTGATACAACAACCGGGGCTTTGGAGCTGAATGCGTTCTGGGAACACTCCTTTGGTGTCGGCATGGTATCAAAAATCATAGCAAAAAAAATTGGCTTTCTGGATTCGGAAAAAGCCTACATTTCCGGAATATTGCATGATTTGGGTGAAGTTTTTTTGAGCAGTTTCCTCCGCGAACCGTTTATGAAGGTGCTGGAGTACGTTGAAACTCACTCGGTTAAACTTGTGGATGCTGAAGAAGAGTTGCTCGGCACAACCCACTGCGAGATTGGACTCAGTATGGCCCGAAAATGGAATTTCCCCGATTCCTACTGTGATGTCATTTCCTATCACCATAATCCGGGTCGAGCCAAAGTGGATCCGATGCTCTGTTCCATTGTTAATCTTGCCGACCTTTTCTGTGCTGTGCGCGGCTTAAACTATGGGGGGCGGGTTTTGATCAGCTTCAATTTATGCGAAGAAGAAGCGTGGGGTATACTTATGCATGCATATCCCAGGCTTGCACAGATGGACGTAGAGCGTTTCTGCTATGAACTGGATGACGCAATTCCCGATGTAACAGCGTTGGTATCCTCAATGTTTGCCACATCGTGACGTACAATGGTTTCAGCGGTCTGCATAAACAATCAGCCCGGATTCGGCAGCTTCAACCCGACAGTTTGAATAACCTCGTCTTTTCAGGCGAAACATAATGAGCGGTGCCACAAGGGGGTGAACTCCCTGCAAAATTTGCGGAAAATGGAGAAATGACATACCAAGAAGCGCATCTACTGTTGCTTTCAGGTTGCTTTGTCGTGCCCCTCCGGTCGAACCCATACTCAACTGTGCTCGCTTGTTTCATGGAATTCCAGCATCTTCCAGCTTTCCATGGTGTTATCGAGACGCCATTGGCTTCCGGCCATGTAGGTCAGCTTACCTTCGCCATCAATATAAACGTGCATTGCCTCTTTCTTCTCAAAATCCTCAATAGGCTTCTTTTCACCGGTTACCCAGCGGGCTGTGACATAACTGACCGGTTCAAATGCCACTTTTACGCTATATTCATGTTCCAGACGGTGCATGACGACCTCAAACTGCAGCAGACCTACCGCGCCGATAACCCAGTCCGACCCCATAAGCGGCTTGAATACCTGCGTCGCTCCCTCTTCAGCCAACTGCACCAGCCCCTTTTCCAGTGCCTTTGACTTCATCGGATTGAGCAGACGCACCTTCCGAAAATGTTCCGGGGCAAAGCTGGGTATTCCGGTAAACTTGAGCTCTTCACCGGTGGTAAAAGTATCACCGATCTTGATCGTACCATGATTGTGAATGCCGATAATATCTCCCGGCCAGGCCTCTTCAATATTAGTTCGATCCTGAGCCATGAATATTGTGGCATTGGCAATCTGAACATCGCGGCCGAGGCGGACATGGCGGACTTTCATACCACGGGTGAATTTGCCGGAACATATCCTGAAGAACGCAATCCGATCCCGATGTGCCGGGTCCATATTCGCTTGGATTTTGAAAGTGAAACCGCTAAAGGCCTCTTCATACGGTGAGACATCACGGGTCGCACTTTCACGCGGCAGCGGATGCGGAGCGTACTGGACAAAGGCGTCCAGCAACTGCTGCACCCCAAAGGTGTTAATGGCACTGCCGAAGAACACCGGTGTTTGCCGCCCTGCAAGATAGGCTGTCATGTCGAAGGGGTGACCAGCCCCCTCCAGCAGTTCTATATCACCCCGCAACTCTTCAACCTGACTTCCCAGCAGCTCATCAAGACGGGGATCATCAAGACCATTTACCGTTATTATTTCTCCGGTTCCGTTATCCGCCTCTGCATCAAAGAACGTCAGTTCTTTGGTATACAGGTGATAAGTGCCACGGAAGCGCTTGCCCATGCCAATCGGCCAGGTGATAGGAGCTGTCTGCATTTGGAGGTTTTTTTCAATATCGTCCAGCAGGTCAAACGGCTCCTGTCCTTCGCGGTCAAGCTTGTTCATGAAGGTCATTATCGGAGTGTGGCGTAATCGACAGACCTCAAGCAGTTTTCTTGTTTGACTTTCGACGCCTTTGACTGAGTCAATCACCATCAGCACCGAGTCTACGGCGGTCAAGACCCGGTAGGTATCCTCTGAAAAGTCATTGTGACCAGGAGTATCGAGGAGATTAATTTCACACTGATCGTAGGTAAATTTCATAACCGATGAGGTTACGGAAATCCCGCGCTGTTTTTCAAGCTCCATCCAGTCAGACGTGGCATGACGGGCGCTCTTGCGGGCTCTGACTTCACCCGCCTGCTGAATTGCCCCACCGAAAAGGAGCAGTTTTTCAGTAATTGTGGTTTTTCCGGCATCAGGGTGGCTGATAATGGCAAACGTACGGCGTTTCTCGACTTCTATCTGGTTGAACAGTTCCACAGGGGTGTAACTCCTTCGTACTTCGTAAATTAAGATCGGAACACTAACCGGTCGAGGCACCAACGTCCTCCTCCGGCAATCATCAGATAGAGAGCCATACCCAGGAGGGCGATGTTGTATTCGATGCCATGCCCGCGACCGGCTACGCCACCCATATTAAGGAAGAAACCGTGTATCCAGTGGATTTTATAGATTGCGACCAGCATGACTGCTGAAATAGCGGCTGCTGAGAGGCGCGTTAGAAAACCTGACAGTATACCAAAACCACCGCCAAACTCAGCGATGATTGCCAACAGGGTAAAAATAGGGGGGATTCCCATTTTTTCCTCAAAGGTCTTAAAGGTGCCGGTCAATCCCTGACCACCGAAGGCTCCAAAGAGCTTCTGCGAACCGTGTGCAAGGAAGATCAAGCCAAGAGGTATGCGGATCATTAACGGTGCAATCAGTTCCGTTGCATCAAAACTTCCTTTAGCCATTGTAGTCTCTCCAATTATCTTATGAAAATGTACAGCAGTGTAATCACGGGAGAACTGAGGCGGCGACTATATCAGCTAACACGGCAATTTTCAATCAGATAGAAGAAAACGAAGCGAAGGAAGAGTATTATGGGCGCGATAAAAGGGACTTATTTCAGACAAAAAAAACGAGGTGGTTGCCCACCCCGTCTTAATGCCTCTATTCAATTCGGCTATTTCTTGACCTTGATAAAACAGCCGTTCTCATCACATTCCTTGCCTTCAGAAAAAACATGTACCCTGGAAGTATATTTATAACCACTGAAAATACTGGTTATCTCGCCCCCCTTTTCCTTGATGTCTATCAGCCAGACACTGTAGATATGATTGATGATAAAGCAGATTATCAGCCACATTCCCAGATGGTGATACTGGCGCATTATCTGGGTGGACATAAGCATGTAAGCCGGTTTTAGCATGGCATACATGGTGCCGCCCGGGGCATGTTCGGCATACAGCGCAAATCCGCTGACAAACATCCCGAAGAAGATCAGGAAGAGTCCGACATACGCCGTTACCGCAAGCGGGTTATGCCCGACTGAATCCGGCGTTTTCCGATCGATGAAAAAATAATATTTCAGCATCACCAGCATCTCCTTCCTTCCCTCTCCGGTGAGGAAGGGGAAGTACTCCCGCCACCCCGAGAAGCAGTGATCGTTAAGCGACCAGAGCAGGCGAGCGATGACACTGATGATGAGGGCATAGCCGGCAACAAAGTGAATGAAGCGCACCCACCCCATCAGAAAGGATTCCGGTGAACTGCCGGCAATAACCGGATACCCGATCAGAAAACCGCTAATCGCCAGCAGAAAGACAGACAGTGCGCTGATCCAGTGACAGATACGGACCGGCAGTTGCCATACGTAATATCGTTTAAAGACTAAAGGTTCGCTCATGACCGCCCCCTTTCTAGGATACCTTGACCCTGACCACTTCATTGCCGTCAACATCCATCACATGGACTGCGCAGGCCATACAGGGGTCAAATGAATGAATAGTGCGCAGTATTTCAAGCGGCTTATTGGCGTCAGCTACCGGTGTACCGACGAGAGCGGCTTCATACGCGCCGCGCTGACCTTTGGCATCACGCGGAGACGAGTTCCAGGTTGAAGGAACAACAGCCTGATAGTTGAGAATTTTTTGATCCTTGATCTTGATCCAGTGACCAAGAGCGCCACGGGGGGCTTCGTGGAAGCCGTACCCTTTCGCTTCAGCAGGCCAGGTGGAGGGATCCCAGCTCTCATTATTGTGGATGCGATAATCACCTTTGGAGATATTGCCGATTAATTCATCGAGCCACTTCGGTGTCTGCTGGGCAATAAGCAGGGCATCAATCCCGCGGGCAGCGGTACGTCCCAGCGTTGAGAAGAGTGCCGGAGCACCGACACCGAGCTTGCCGAGCACCAGATCGACGACCGCCTTGGTCTCTTTGTGACCGGACGCATAGGCCACCAGAATGCGGGCCAGAGGACCAACCTCCATCGCCTTCTCTTCATAGCGCGGCGACTTGGCAAATGAATATTTGGCATTGGTATCAAGATTTGTGTACGGAGGTTTCGGACCGGTATAGCGCACTTCGGTTTCACCTTCATACGGGTGCAGACCTTTTCCGGCGCCAGCGCTGTTTTCAAACCAGGAGTGATCGACATATTCGGCAATTTTGCCCTGATCAACCTTGATGACTTTAGAAAGATCCTTGTTGAGCAGTGCACCGGAAGGAAACCAGAGATTGCCGTTGGCATCCGGGAATTCACCGTACGACATATAATTGCCGAGACCACCACCGATTGCCGCCCACTCCTTATAGAAGGAGGCGACTGCCAGCAGATCCGGGATGTACACCTTCTCGACAAAATCTTGCGCCTTTTTCAGCAGACGCTTGATCTCGATCAGCTTGTCAGCATTGAGAGCATTCTGAGAATCAGGATCGATCGGGATTGACATGCCGCCAACGAGGAACGATTGAGGATGCGGGTTCTTGCTCCCAAGGATTGCGTGAATCTTGATGACGTCTTTTTGCCATTCAAGCGCCTCAAGGTAATGTGCCGTCGCCATAAGGTTTGCTTCTGGCGGCAGTTTATAGGCAGGGTGTCCCCAGTACGCGTTGGCAAAAGGTCCGAGGCGACCTGATGCGACAAAAGCCTTTACCTTGTCCTGTATCGCCTTAAAGTAGGTGGGCGAGTTATTGGGCCAATCGGAGAGTGATGCGGCAAGAGCCGCTGTCTTGGCCGGGTCGGCCTTCAGGCCGGAAGTGATATCAACCCAGTCGAGTGCATGGAGGTGATAGAAATGGATGACATGATCCTGCACATTCTGGATACCCATGATGATGTTGCGAATAAGCTGGGCATTGGGTGGAATCTTGATTTTAAGTGCATCTTCAACAGCCCGGACAGAAGCGATCGAATGAACGGTGGTACAGACGCCGCAGAAACGCTGGGTCCAGAACCAGGCATCACGCGGGTCGCGCCCTTTAAGAATCTTTTCAATGCCACGAAACATAGTGGCTGAACTCCAGGCGTCTTTTATGAAGCCCCCTTCGATCTCGGCTTCAATGCGGAGATGCCCCTCAATGCGGGTAATCGGATCTACGACAATCCTTGCCATATATTATCCCTCCTTAGTTTCTTCAGGTTTTTTGTCTCTACGCAGAGCAGTAACGACACCATGCACCGCAAACGCCGAAGCTACTCCGACCGCCATGCCCAGCCCGATTTGATCGGCGGTATGTTCAATGCCGAAGCCCGGAACGTTAGGCAGACGTTTGTACATCGGCCCCATGGAATCCCAGAATTGCGGTTCAGAACAGCCAGCACAACCGTGCCCGGAAGCGACCGGCCAACTTGTTTTTTCGTTGTACCGCTGGGTCGGGCAGTTATGAAACGTACCAGGCCCCTTGCATCCCATCTTGTAGAGACAGAAACCTTTGCGATGGGCATCATCGCCCCAATGTTCAACATACTGGCCGGCATCGAAATGAGGACGGCGCTCACAATTGTCATGGATGCGCTTTCCATATGCAAAGAGCGGACGACCTTTGCTGTCCATGGCGGGTATTTTACCGAAGACCAGATAATGTACGATTGTCGCGGTCAGGTTATCAGCGTTGCAGGGACAACCGGGCAGATTGATGACGGTGGCGCCAGGGACTGCATCTTTTACACCGACAGCGCCGGTCGGATTGGGGACAGCAGCGGCAATACCGCCATACGCGGCACAGGTGCCGATGGCTATGGTCGCTGCGGCGCTGCCGCAAACCCGGCGAGCGATTTCAAGGTGTGTCTTCCCACTGGTGCAGCCGTACACACCATCATCTTTCATTGAAATGGAGCCTTCAACAACACAGATATACTTCCCTTTGTACTTCGTTATGGTGGACTCAAGAGCCTCATCAGCCTGGTGACCGGCAGCGGCCATAATCGTCTCGTGATAATCCACCGAAAGAATATCAAGGATAATTTCACCGACGGTCGGGTTCGCTGCACGTAGCAGGGCTTCTGAATCACCGGTGCAGTCCTGGAAGTTCAGCCAGACCAGTGTCGGTCGCTTCACCTCGTCCAATGCCTGCGCAACGGATGGAGCAAATGATGCAGGCAGAGACATCGCCGCCGTCATCACTGTGCAGAACTTGAGGAAGTCACGCCTGGACACCCCTCGTTGCTTGAGAATTTCACCAACCGAGAATCCAGGCGTTTCTAAACCATGTTCTGCTGTTTCCGCGACTTCACTCTTCTTGTGTATACTCATTCCCAACCCCCTTTCAGAAGTTTCTGCTGATGTAAATTTATATCTCTACCTTATGTTTTATGGCTGCACTTCATATAAATAAAAAAAGGTTATATAGCAACTGTTTTTTCATTATACAGACGCGTGTTACAAAATAAATTTCTTTTAGTGCGCCAGATAGAAATAAAACGCATGTTCAAACTTTCTATTTCATGATTTTCTTAACTTTCTTCTTTTCCAGATTCTCTTTGACCCTTTTTTGCGCTCTCGCTATCAATAAGCGGTGGCTTCCGTCTCCATCTCCATCAGCAGGTCTGCGCTGAGTATAAGTACCGTCCGGAAGCATATCCCACGCAGAGCGCTGATCCGCAAGTTGCGTATCCAGTATATGGCGCACTTCTCTGGTCAGTTCCGCTGACTCCACTGGGCAGAGAATTTCTACACGGGCTTCCAGATTGCGCTTCATGGCATCGGCAGAAGCAATAAAATATTGATCGGCACCACCGTTGTGAAAATAATAGATTCGTGCGTGCTCCAGAAAGCGGCCTACAATACTTATCACAGTGATCGTTTCGGAAAGCCCGGGTATCCCCGGTCGCAATCTACAGGAATCACGTACAATGAGGTCAATCTTTACACCGGCCATGGAGGCCCGATAGAGCGCCCTCACAACATCACCATCTTCAAGTGCATTAATTTTAAACTGAATGAGTCCGCCGCCAGCAGTACGATGAAGATCAATCTCACGTTCTATTTTCTCAATAAGCGCTTTTTTAAGCATGCGTGGAGCAAGGGCTAGTTTTGAATATTTCCGTTTCAGCATAAAACCGGTTGTGAGAAAATTGAATAGCTCAGTAACATCCTCCGCTATGAGCTGATCGCAGGAGAGAATCCCTACATCACTGTACAACCGGGCGGTATCAGCATGATAATTGCCGGTGCCGATATGCAGATAGCGACGCAGGCCATTGTAATCCTGACGGACGACAAGAATAACCTTGCAGTGGGTTTTCAACCCGACTACGCCGTATGTAACGTGTACTCCGGCCTCTTCCATCCGCTCCGCGAGGCTGATATTGGTCGCCTCATCAAAACGCGCCTTCAGCTCGACAACGACGGCAACCTGCTTGCCGTTGTTAGCGGCCAGAATCAGGGCATCAATAATCCGGCTCTGCCGGGAAGTGCGGTAGAGGGTCATTTTAATCCCGCGCACCTTGGGATCTGTTGCCGCCTCACGCAGAAAGCGTTCAACAGAGGTAGAAAAAGATTCATATGGGTGCTGCAGTAGAATAGCACCGGCATCCCGAATGATATGAAATATGTTACGCTGCGTTTGCAGTTGAGGATGGTCAATCGGGTAGTGCGGCGCGTCATGCAGGCGGGGAAAATCGAGCCGGGTCAACTCAAAAAGATCCCTCATCGCAAGCAGGCCGGGTACTTCAAAGACGTCAGTCGCTTCATCGAGCTCTAATTCGGCGGCAAGGCGGCCACGATGAACCGTGTCCATACCGGCAACTATCTCCAGTCGGACAATCGGGGCAAATTTACGCTCCTTCAGCTCCGATTCGATCATCTCCATCAGATCATCGGCCTCTTCTTCGTCCTTTTCGGTATTGGCATTTCTGGTTACACGAAAGAGTTCGCAGGAAATTATCTGCATACCGGGAAACAGCATATCCAGGTTGTTCATCATTACGTCTTCAAGCCTGACAAAATGTTCCCCCTTCCCTACCCTGATGAAGCGCGGTGTTCCGGCATTAACCGGCACCTTGATCCGTACCAGTGAGTTATGTTTGGCCTTGGGATAGTGCAACAAAACCAACAGATTGAGCGACAAGTTTGAAATAAAGGGAAATGGATGGGCCGGGTCTATCGATTGCGGCGTTAACAGCGGAAAAATGTTTGCATAATAAAATTCTCTCAACAGCTTCTTTTCTTTTGGTGTCAATTCATCATAATGCTCAATCAGGATATTTTTTTCTTCCAGCAGGGTGCATATTTTTTGAAACGCCTGCTCCTTGCGAGCCTCAATTTCGCGTACCTCGGCATGGCATTCTATCACCTGTTGACGGGCGCTGCGGCCATCAAGTGACAGCTCTCGCATCCCGGCGCCGATCTGCTGCTTCAGGCCGCCGATACGCTTCATGAAAAATTCGTCCAGATTGGCACTGACAATAGCTATGAATTTGAGTCGCTCAAGCAATGGCGTACGCTCATCTTCAGCTTCATGCAGTACCCGCCGGTTGAAGGAGAGCCAGGTCAGCTCGCGGTTTAAAAACCATTGGCTGTCGTGCAGATCAAATTGCGGGGCAGACGGTATCTGCTCGGATAACGGCTCAGCGGGTTTAGTGGGTTTATCTGGTTTTACCGCTTTAACTTTTTTGATTTTGGCTGGCTTTGCTGCAGCCGTTGCGACCGATGCTTTTTTAATTTTTTTTGCGGGTTGTTTCTTTTTGATTTGGGGTACTTTCATAGAAGCTCCATGTGAGGGTCAGGAAGTGAGACATTACCCTCCGGTTTTAGTTGTAAATATCCAACCGCGCTGCTGGATATTTTTTTATGTTATCTGATGATTTGCTATCTGTTTCATAACAGAAAATGAGACTAAATAACACGGGATTTCAATGCATGAGATTCAAAAACAAAATTGCCTCAGTTCTCCCCTTCGTGCTACACCTTGCGATATGAAAAAACTTAATCCTCCTCAACAACGCGCCGTCAACACGGTTGACGGCCCTCTACTGATTCTGGCCGGTGCCGGTTCGGGCAAGACCCAGGTTATTACAACCCGCATTGTTCACTTTTTGAAAAATCTGCACATCCCGGCGAAAAATATCCTGGCGGTCACCTTTACCAACAAGGCGGCCCGGGAGATGAACGAACGCGTGCACAGCATGGCCGGATCATTGGCAAAGGATATCATAATTTCAACATTCCATTCGCTTGGCGTACGTATCCTTCGGCGTGACATCCGCTCGCTCGGCTTCAAAGCGAATTTCTCGATCTACTCAACCTCCGACCAGGCCGGGGTCATTCGTCAGGCGGTGCGGGAGCGTGACATAGACCCTAAGAAGATAGATCCGGACCGGATTCTCTGGAAAATATCCGGCCTGAAAAACCGGCTGATAGCTCCAAAAGCGTTTACTCCTGACCGGAATGATCCGTTGGAAATAGCGACCGCCGCAGTATACCCACGCTATCAGGAGCTGCTGAAGGGCTTCAATGCCATAGATTTCGACGATATTATCATGCTCTCCGTACACCTGCTGCAGACCGCACCAGCGATACTTGAGCATTGGCAACAGCGTTTTCGCTACATCATGGTGGATGAATATCAAGACACCAACGCCTCACAATACCTGCTGATTTCTCTGTTGGCGCAGAAACATGGCAACATCTGTGTCGTCGGCGATGACGACCAGTCCATCTACGGCTGGCGCGGCGCAGAGGTGCAGAATATCCTCAATTTTGCAAAAGATCACCCCGGTTGCGTGACCATCAAGCTTGAACAGAATTTTCGCTCCACCGGGGCGATTCTGGACGCCGCCAACAGTGTCATCAAGAACAATAAGGTGCGGACGGATAAGGCGCTCTGGACGGCAGACGGCAAAGGGCGTGAAATCGATCTGATTGTGGCGGAGAGCGAAGAGGACGAAGCATCAAAAGTCGTCGAACAGATCATGCTGGAGCAGTATCGCGAAAAACTGCGCTGGGCGGATCTGGCAATCCTGTATCGCTCCAACGCGCAAAGCAGAGCTTTTGAAGAGAAGCTGCGTCTTGAACGAATTCCATATATCGTCATTGGTGGCCAACAGTTTTATGAGCGTAAAGAGGTCAAAGACGCCATCGCCTATCTCAAGGTAATTGACAACCCAAGCGATGAGGCATCTTTGCTGCGTATCATCAACTTTCCCCGCCGGGGCATTGGCGACACGACGATGATAAAACTGAACCAGTGGTCAATGAATAATGACGTGCCGCTCTTTGAGACGCTTGGCCGAGTGGGAGAAATTGAAGAGATCTCCCCTTCATGCCGAAAAACGGTACTCGGGTTTCACACCATGATGAAAGAAATTATGACAGGCTTCACCAATTTCAACATGGGTGCGCAGGTCAACACCCTCTTCAACCGTTTGCGGATTGAGGACGAGCTTTATCGCACCCTGAATGACGCCCCCCAGGCACGCAAACGGATCGAAAATATCGAGCAGGTAGTCAACTCGCTGGCGGCTTATGAAGCAGCGACCCCACGGGCAACCCTCTCGGCTTTTCTGGAAAGGATCTCGTTGATGGATGAGGATAAACCGGCGGAGGATGGCAAAGAACATGGGACTAATGCTGTCACTCTCATGTCGCTGCATTCCAGCAAGGGGCTGGAATTCAGCCATGTCTGGCTGGTCGGTATGGAGGAGAACCTGCTGCCGCACAAACGCTCGATTGAAGAAGACCCGACCGTAGCCGAAGAGCGCCGCCTCTGTTACGTCGGCATTACGCGCGCAAGGAAATTCCTGACTATCTCACGCTGCATGACGCGGCGCAAATATGGCGCGGTGGTGGAGCAAAAGCCGAGTCGCTTCCTTGCCGAGATACCGGGGCACCTGCTGAATGGTTCAGCAGGCGGTGCTGACAGCGAAACTGCTGTTCCGATAGATCTTGCTGAGGATTTTTTTGCACGGATGCTTGGAGAGTAGGAGGCTCTGCTTACCCACCAATTCCGTTAATCTTTGAACCTAAAAAAGCATTTGAAACACGGAGCAACTGCCAAAAGTAGGTGCCTCCAGGCAAGCAACGGAGTAAAAACAAAGAAGAATCTTCTTGAAAAAGCCTTTTTGAGACTCACCTTTATGGTGAATGCAGTTTCTCATGTAAGATATTGATTTCTCTGTTGCTCCGTTGCTCCGTGTTATTCGAACTTCCGTTTCTAGGTTGAGCGGAGTCAAAAGGAGAAACCAACAAATGTCACAATCATCGCATGACACCGCTGCCTATGTCGCCAGCCTGATGGCGATTGACAAGGCCACCATCCCTGCCGACGGCGGCGAGCTTTTCAACCGCCTGATTTTCGCCCGCTCCCCCTACTTGCTGCAGCACGCGGAAAATCCTGTGGCCTGGTATGAATGGGGTCCGCCAGCATTTGATAAGGCTCACAGTGAAAACATTCCGATCCTGCTTTCAATCGGCTATGCCACCTGCCACTGGTGCCATGTCATGGCTCATGAATCGTTCGAGGATGAAGAGGTTGCCAGGCTCCTGAACCGTTATTTTGTCTGCATCAAAGTAGATCGGGAGGAGCGCCCCGACATCGATGATTTTTATATGGCTGTCTCGCAGGCGTTGACAGGGAGTGGCGGCTGGCCGCTGAATATTTTTATGACACCGGATAAACGCCCGTTTATGGCGATCACCTACCTCCCCAAACGTGGAGGCAACGGAATGAGCGGCCTGATGGAGCTGCTCGGCAACATTGCTGCGCTCTGGCGGCAACGACCGGATATGATCGAAAAGAACTGCCGGGGAATCATGGAGGCTCTGGAGAGTGGACGTAAGCAACGGGTAAATGAAACTGCGCCCGACATAACGGCCATTACAGAAAAAGCGCTGCAGACTCTGAGGAGAATCTATGACCCGAAACACGGCGGCTTCGGGAGTGCCCCTAAATTCCCGATGCCGATTTATCTTAGTTGGCTGATCTGGCAGAATCTACCCCATCCCCACCCTAACACTCTCTTTATGCCCCAGAGGGTACTTGAAGGGGAGGGAACTCTTCAAATGGCTCTCTATACTCTGCGGAAGATGCGGGAAGGCGGCATCTGGGATCAACTTGGCGGAGGAGTGCATCGCTACTCCGTCGATAAGTTCTGGCTGGCACCTCACTTTGAGAAGATGCTGTACGATCAGGCCATGCTGTCCAGAGTGGCGACCGAAGCTTTCCTGGCAACGGGAGATCCTTTTTACCGTGCGATGACGGAAGATATTTTCACCTTTGTCATGCGAGAGCTTCAAACTGCTGAAGGAGCCTTTTGTTCGGCTCTTGATGCCGATTCAGAAGGGGTTGAAGGCAAATTCTATGTCTGGGACAAGAGCCAGGTTGATACCTGCCTCGGAGTGGATGCCGAGCTGTTCTGCCGCTACCACGCGGTGACGGACAAGGGAAATTTTGAAGGTGAAAACATACTTACAGCTCCGCTCACCCTGGACGAGTTTTGCCAAAAGCATCAGTTGAATCTTGATGAAACTCAAGAGGTCTTGCTTCGAGGCCGGGCGAGACTGCTGAAGCTGCGCGAGGAGCGTATCCGCCCGCTCAGGGATGACAAGGTCATCACCTCCTGGAACGGCCTGATGATTTCGGCACTTGCGAATGCATCGGTGATATTCAACAATCCGGAGTACGCCGCCTCTGCCGCACTTGCTGCAACATTTATCATCAACAAACTCCGCCGTGAAGACGGCAGAGTCCTGCGCAGCTACCTGAACGGGGCATCGGAAGTTCCCGGCTTTCTGGAGGATTACGCCTTTCTGGCCGGTGGAATGCTGGATCTGTTTGAAGCGACTCTTGAGCAGAAGTGGCTGAAAGAGGCACGAACCCTTGCCGGGGACATCCTGCATCTTTTTCGAGATCCCGACTCAGGAGAATTCACCCTCATCGGTCACGATGCCGAGCAAATGCCGTCCCGCGTATCGTCCGACCACGACGGCGTCACGCCATCAGCATTTGCCCGCACAGCTCATCTGCTCTATCGCCTGGCCTGGATCGATAACAGGCCGGATCTATTTGGCTTCGCGCATTCGGCACTGGACGGGATCCGGAGCGAAATAGAGCAGAACCCGCTTGGACATCTGGGCGCCTTGCAACTCCTGACACTTATGGCTGCTGAACCGGCAACCGCAACATTCTCGGGTGATACCAGCAGCCCTGAATCATTTGTACTTAATGCGGAGCTGCACAGGCACGCCATCAAGAACCTGGTTATACGGAGCGAGAAACAGCACGCTCCTCTCTCACTGACTCTCTGCGTACCAGGTACCTGTTACCCCGCCGTTACCACGGTCGATGAATTGAACCGGCTGTTGTCATAATCGTAGGAGCGGCATCCTGCCGCGATTGCCTCAGTGGCCTGAAATAAGTGACTATCGCGACATTCGCGTCTGCAAGACGCTCCTACAAATAAATTTTGTCATTTGCCAGCAGCTCACCCGATATGATATAGCTTCACACACTTTATCGTTACACCATGAGGAGATGACAAACGTATGTTGACCGGAAAACAGAAGCGCCACCTGCGTGCCCTTGGGCATAAACTGAAACCTCTTGTCCAGATTGGTAAAAAGGAGATTGAGCCGGCGTTAATTGCTGAAGTAAACGTTTCTCTTGACCATCACGAACTGATCAAGGTGAAGCTTCTTGAGAGCTGCATGCTCGACAAACATGAAGCTTCCGCTGCTCTGGCCGAGGCCTGCGAAGCCGACATTGCACAACTGCTTGGCAAGACGATTCTCCTCTACCGGGCTGCTAAAACACCTGTGATAGTTCTTCCGAAATCGGTATGACAATCCGCGCTGCTCTCTTTGACCTCGACGGCACACTGGTTGACTCGCTCGGAGATTTGACCGATGCTGTCAATCATGTCCGCAAGCAATTTTCCCTCTCTCTTCTAAGCGAGAATGATGTCCGCTTGCAAATAGGCAAGGGCGCTCGCAATCTTATACAGCAGTCACTGCCGGGCTTTTCCGAATCTGAAATTTCTCGTGCCCTTGCCATATTTCTCGATTACAACAAAGAGCACATCGCAGAGAAAACCGCTCTCTACCCCGGAATACTGAATACCCTCCATGACCTTGCAGCAATGCACACCAAGATGGCTGTTATTACCAACAAAAATGAAGAGTTGTGCCTTCTGCTTCTGCGTGAACTTGGGATTTATAATCTCTTTGATTGTGCGTGTGGTGGAGATACCTACTCCGAGAGAAAGCCTTCCCCCGTCCCCTTGCTGAAAATAGCTGAAAAGTTTGGAGTTTCGCCTTGTGAGTGCGTAATGATTGGTGACAGCATCAACGACATAGAATCTGGTCAGCGAGCCAAGATGATGACGATTGCCTGCAGTTGGGGGTATGGCGATATTAGCGAACTGAGCGGAGCCGATATTATCATAGATACGCCGACAGAACTGGTTGGAGCCATAACACGCCTCTCCGGACAGGTAACATGAACGGCTGGAGCGGCACACTACTCAGGGTTGATTTGACAACTAGAACTTCATGTCGTGAAGAGATCCCCTCTCAGTTACTTGAGGAGTATCTTGGCGGTCGCGGACTCGGCGTACGGCTGATGCGCGACTATTTTAAACTAGACCCGTTCGATCCTGAGATGCCGCTTATTTTCGCCGTCGGCCCGTTATGTGGTACTCCTGCGCCAACATCCGCACGGCTTTCCGTAGTTTCCAGATCACCTTTGACCGGCACCATTTACGACTGTTCAGCAGGTGGCCGTTTTGCCTGGCGCCTGAAGGCTGCTGGTGCTGATGCTCTCTTCATCACAGGGAAAAGCCGCCTGCCAGTAGTGATAACCATAACAACGGATAGCGTTGAAATTCTTCCCGCAGACCACCTCTGGGGTTGTGATATCCCATCTACAGTCTCCGCCCTGAAAGGGCACGGCAGCGTCGCCGCTATCGGCCCGGCCGGTGAAAACGGCGTCCTTTTTGCGAATATCATGATGAGTGAGGGAAATTCTGTCGGACGTGGCGGTCTTGGCGCTGTCATGGGGAGTAAAAACCTTAAAGCGGTGACGGTAAATGGAGACAGAAAAGTCGCTATCGCCGACTCGGCTCTGTTTGGACATACCCGTCAGGACATTATGCGGCTTTTCAAGGCCTCTCCTGTTATCTTCGGCCCGCTTGGTATTTCTGAGTTCGGCACCCCAGTGCTGGTGGATCTGATGGCACAGCGCCGCATGGCTCCGACAGCAAATTTCAGCAAAACTTTTTATGAGCATTCCGGCAACTACTCCGGTCCAACCCTTAAACGGCTCTGCGGAGCAAAAAAAGATGGCTGCTACGGCTGTCCGATCCAATGTAAAAAATCATCTCAATCCGGTAAACCTCTTCCCGAGTACGAAACAGTTTCCCATTTCGGCGCGCTCAACAATGTCCATGATCTGCACGCAATTGTTGCTGCAAACGACCTCTGCAACGAACTCGGCATGGACACCATTACTGCGGCGGCCTCGCTTTCCGCCTGGGGAGAAATCAGAGGAGCATTTCCGACAGCAACGGAAATATCGGGGCTGCTGAATGATATTGCCCATCGGCGTGGAGACGGTGACCTGCTCTCAATGGGATCTCGTCACCTGGCAGAACAGTTGGGAAACTCTGGGCTTTCCATGAGCGTTAAATCTCTTGAACTTCCGGCGTATGATCCGCGTGGAGCCTACGGCATGGCGCTGGCTTACTGCACGAGCAATCGCGGCGGCTGCCACCTCCGCGCCTATCCGATCTCTCACGAAATTCTGCGCAAACCGGTGCCGACCGACCGTTTTTCTTTTTCCGGCAAAGCCCGTATCATAAGCATCGCTGAGGACACCAATGCCGCAGTAGATTCACTGGTCGCCTGCAAGTTTGCCTTCTTTGGCGCCAGCCTGGAAGAGTATGCAGAGATTCTGACCGCTGTCACCGGAGTGGTGTATTCACCACAACGTCTAAAGGAGATCGGCAGGCGGATCGTACTGACTGAACGCTACTACAACTGTACCAATGGTTTTTCACGGAAGGACGATATGTTGCCGGAGCGTTTTTTCACAGAGCCGGGGAGCAGCGGGGATGGCATTGATATTCATCCGATAGACAAGGTTCGCTTCGAGGAGGAGCTGGACAAATATTACCGGATTCGCGGGTTGAATCTGAATGGCTGTTTTGATGACGCCGGTTTTCTGGGAAAGCAGCCGTGATTCTTTTCGGGGCTATAACATCGATACCATGCCGTACTTCGCACAATTTAATAACTTGCTTTTGTTGTAGGAGCGGCTTCCAGCCGCGATGCCTTTAAAACAACAATCACTATTCGGAGGTGTTATGCGCTCAGTTGTGTCGGTTAGCTTACCAGAGCATATTTCACAGGAGCTTAAGTCTTTTGCATTGGAAACGGGACGCAGCAAGAGCAATATCATCAAGGAGTCGGTTGCACTTTACCTCTGGGATGTTCGATTCAATTCTTTAAAAAAGAGCATAAACAACCGGGCAAATAAGGTTGGTCTCGTCACCGAAGAAACTGTTTTCATGTCGCTAAACAATGATCATAAAGATCCTCAGCAACCGGAGCAGTATGAGGAAATGCAAAATGCTTTGAAGATCAGCTTCGGTGCATGGAAAGACGAAGACCATCCAGAACTCAGAGTTAGCGTTGAGCATTATGTTCGAAACCAGCGAAAATCTTCCAGGGCTAAACATAATGCATGAGCAGTCAAAATCAATCGCGGCAACATGCCGCTCCTACGAGTGTGTAATTTACCTGTAGGAGCGTTCTGTGAAAGCGAAGTTTTGGTTTTCGTAGGAGCGGTTGCCAGCCGCGATATTGGTATGGAAAATGACAAATCCTAAACAACATGGCAAAAGCCTGCGCACCGGAAGAGTATCCATTCCCGGCCAAGTGTATGCAATAACCAGCGTTACCAATAAAAGAGCCAGAATCTTCACAGACATTTACCTGGCCAGAATAGTCATCAATGCCATGCGGTTTCACCATGACAAAGGCAATGTTGAGAGTTACGCATTTGTTGTCATGCCGGATCATTTTCACTGGATGTTCGCACTGACTGAAAAAATTGACCTTTCCCGTCTGATGCAGTCGGTCAAAGGGTTTTCCGCACGTGAGATTAAACGGGTAACCGGTAAAGGTGATGGCGCAATATGGCAGGAAGGATATTTTGATCACGCTTTACGTAAAGATGAGGATGTAAAAGCATTTGCGCGATATTTGATCATGAATCCGGTTCGTGCCGGGTTAGTAGAGAACATTTGGTTGTACCCGTTGTGGGACGCTATGTGGGTAGAAGGTGATGATGGGTTATAAACATTTGCACGAGGCTTTGTAGGAGCGTCTTGCAGACGCGATAATCGCGGCAACATGCCGCTCCTACGAGTGTGTTACTTACTGTAGGAGCGTTCTGTGAACGCGAAGTTTGGAAATATTTCCGATAAGGAGCGCGCCATGAATTTCAAATTCCTGCTCATAATTCAAATCATCTCTTCTCTCATTATCTCATTTCCCGCTTTTGCCGAGATCAAAACCGTCACACATACATTGAAACAGCCTTTCGGTGGCAGCCAGTCTCCTGATGATGCCCGCATTGCCGGTATTGCCAGAGCAAAGCGGGAAGCACTTGAGCAGTTCGGCACTTACATCGAAAGCACGACCGTTGTAAAAAATGCACAGGTTGACAGCGACGAGATACTGGCACTTACCGCCGGAGTCACCAAAGCAGAAGTGATCAAACAGAATAACTATGCGGATGGTGATGCTTTTGGTATTGAGATCACTGTTAAGGTAGAATTGGATACTGACATACTCGAAAAGAGTTTGAAGAGGTTGCTTGCTGACAGAAACCATCTGAAGAATCTAATTGATAGCCGTGAGCGAGAGAAGAAACTACTGGCAAGAATTGTAGAATTGGAAAAAGAAAATAAGCAAAAAGGGAAAACCAAGAAACAGTCAACAAAATTGAAGAAAGAGTTTCAGGAAGTCAGTCAAGGACTTACTGCGGTTGAATGGTTTATCAAAGCTTATGACTTGTGGGATGGTGCAATCTTTACTGACCCGCAAAAAGCTATTAAATACCTCGGAGAGTCTATTCGCCTTAATCCAAATGATTCCATAGTTTATATGGTTCGAGGGACTGCTTATTCTGAACTCAAGATGTTTGATCGTGCAATAGCTGACTATGACCAGGCAATCCGCCTTGATCCGAAGCATCATGCTATAGCTTATAGCAAACGAGGACTTGCATATCAGAAGCTAGAAAAGCATGATCGTGCTATATTTGACTTTGATCAGGTAATCCGTCTTGATCCCAATGATTCCTTAGCTTATTTGGTTCGGGCGGGTTCTTATTCTGAACTCAAGATGTTTGATCGTGCAATAGCTGACTATGACCAGGCAATCCGCCTTGATCTGAAGAATTCAATGGCTTATGTCGCCCGGGGGGCTACTTATTCTGTACTCAATCAGTTTGATCGTGCCATAGCAGACTATGACCAGGCAATCCGACTTGATACTAATAATTCACTTACTTATATCGGTCGGGGGAAAGCCTATTCAAAACTCATGCAGTTTGATCGTGCCATAGCCGATTGTAATCAAGCAATCCGCATTGATCCGAAGAATTCAATGGCTTATACTACCAGAGGGACTGCATATTGGAGTCTCCAGCAGTTTGATCGTGCCATAGCTGATTGTGACCAGGCAATACGTATTGATCCGAAGAATTCAATGGCGGGTTATATCACCCGAGGGAACGCTTATGCAGAACTCAAGATGTTTGATCGTGCAATAGCTGACTATGACCAGGCAATCCGTATTGATCCGAATGAGGCAATGACTTATTACAACCGAGGTACGTTATATATGAAGTCCGCGAAGTATGATCGTGCCATAGCTGATTGTGATCAGGCAATCCGTATTAATCCGATGCTTGCTCCGGCTTATACTACCAGAGGGACTGCATATTGGAGTCTCCAGCAGTTTGATCGTGCAATAGCTGACTATGACCAGGCAATCCGCCTTGATCCGAATGTAGCAATGACTTATTACAACCGAGGAACTTTATTTATGAGGTCCGAGCAGTTTGATCGTGCCATAGCTGATTGTGACCAGGCAATCCGCCTTAATCCGACGCTTGCTCAGGCTTATAACACTCGCGGGTCAAGTCTATTATTGTCAAAAACTCCTAATTATAAAAAGGCCTGTGATGACCTGACAACAGCCTGCCAATTAGGCATTTGCGAACACTATGAATATACTAAGAAACTTGGACTTTGTGCCAATTAATAAAGGGATCTCTGCATTGATAAGTACAACAGGAGCTGGTCAACAACAGGTTGGGCAAATAAGGAATAGAATAATGAAGATTGCAATTCTGGGTTGGGGCTCCTTGTTGTGGGACAAGCGCCCTGAATTTGATGAACAGCATGAAGATTGGCAGCCCGACGGCCCATTTTTGAAAATCGAGTTCTCCCGTGTATCCAAGACTAGAAACGATGCGTTGACCCTGGTTCTGGATGCTAAGAATGGAACGTCATGCCAAGTAGCATATGCACTCAGTAAACGCAAAAAACCAGATGACGCCATCTGTGATCTACGAAGCAGAGAAGGAACTATACTGAAAAATATTGGTTACTACTTTGCCGACGATTCTCGAAAACAGTCCCACGAAGAAGAAAATCTAAAATCCATCCAAGGTTGGGCGATAGAAAAGAAAATAGATGTTGTTGCTTGGGCTGACCTTGAAAGCAACTTTCAGGAAAAGAGCAAATGCAATAAGCCTTTTTCGGTCGAAAATGCACTTAATCATATCCAGGCTCTGAACAGTGAAGGGAAAGCAAAGGCGGCGGAGTATGTGTGGCGCGCCCCTGCATTTGTTAACACGCCGCTCCGTATGGCATTGGAGTCACAGCCATGGTTTCGTGAATGCGGCTAACATCGAATTCTTGTTATTGGAAAAGTCCAACTTGCGCTTGATCCTACCCCTGTAAAAACTTGTCGGTCACCCTTGTGATGTTCACGCGAGTGGACAGGTCCGTTGGACAGGAAAAAAATCTATAAGATAGCAGCTTATTTTTATTGCATACCTACTATTAACTCATTGGGAGGGCAAACATGGAAATACACCGCTCGGGAGGATATCGACACTGTGGTTGGACAAGTTTACTGAGAGACAAGAAAGTATCCACAATGCATTGGGACGCTGATTGTGATTCGTTGACAATATATTCAGGTATTGGTAATGATCCACATAATGAAAGCACATTCAAATACAAAATTAGTTTATCAATAAATGAAGTTGCCGAAATAATTAGTACTTTGGCAAACACTGAAGATTTTGTTAATATTTTTTCTAGTTATGACGTATGTAAAATAAATAAGAATAATTTAAAGTCTCTTTCAAATAACCTAATTGTATTTCTTGCAGCAGTTAATGGCTTTGAAGCAAAAAAATATTAATTACAAGAAATTAGGGGACACCGCCCAATTACAGTTCTGGCCGGCCCCCCGGCCATTTTCTTGTTGAATACTGCACCAATTATGGTACACTACTGAAATGGAACAGACCAATTTTATCCTTACGGTGAACTTTTATCGCAGCGATGCCGGAAATGAGCCTGTACGAGACTGGCTTAAAGAGCTTCCACGAGATGATAAGCGAATTATTGGCGAAGACATCAAAACAGCTCAACTTGGCTCGCCGCTTGGAATGCCGCTTATCAGAAAGATGGACAAGAACCTGTGGGAAGTCCGCACATCCTTACCGGACGGCATAGCGCGGGTTTTATTCACTGTCGATGGAAACCAGATGATTCTGCTTCATGGATTCATAAAGAAGTCAAATAAAACATCACAAAACGAACTCAAAACGGCAACAGCAAGACTTTGTAATTATTGGAGGAAAAACCCATGAAAAACATTCATTCTGGATCAAATTTTGACGATTTTCTGAAAGAGGAAGGCTTACTGGCTGATGTGGAGGCCACTGCAATCAAGAGGGTTGTCGCTTATCAGATTGAACAGGAAATGCAAAAAACAAATCTCTCAAAAACAGCACTTGCACACAAAATGCATACAAGCCGCTCCGCACTGGACAGGTTGCTCGACCCTGGTAATGTTTCCGTAACACTACAGACTCTTGAAAGGGCAGCGTTGGCGCTAGGCAAACGGTTAAAAGTGGAACTGGCATGACATATCCTAACAAGAGGCTGGAGAAACACTACAGTGCTTGCTATCACAGCAATCGCGGCTATAAGCCGCTTCTACCAAATACATTGTTACACTGTGCGAAGGCAGCACCATGAACTTCTTGAAAAAACTCCTCTCAAGAAATCCTCCCGCTCTCCCAGCCACCGGCAACAAAGGCACCGGCGCACTTGGCGAGGAGGTGGCCACCAATTTCCTGATTGCCGCCGGCTACCGGATTCTGGAGCGCAATTTTCGCTGCAAGGGGGGCGAAGTTGATGTTATAGCCCGTGATCCGGTAGATAAAAGCCTTGTCTTTATCGAAGTAAAAGCCCGCCGGGGGCTTTCCTACGGCGTACCGCAACTGGCGGTGACTCTTTTCAAGCAACGACAGATTTCTAAAGCGGCATTGACCTGGCTTTCAAAAAACCGGCTGCACGACACGAACGCAAGATTTGACGTTATTGCTATTCTTCTGCATACTGACGGCCAGCATACTATCGATCACATCATAAACGCTTTTGATCTGGCATATTGACACGTTATAAAGGAGTCACAATGGATTTTACTGCCGTACTGGCACAGATTAAGCCGAAGCTTGGCTGCACTGCCGATAACCTGACGCTCATCGAAATGCAGATAACAAAAGCCAGAGAAGCGGGTGCCGACCTAATTGTCTTCCCCGAACTGGCTATTTCCGGCTATTTCCTGAAAGACCTCGTACCGGAAGTGGCGCTCAGATTGGACTCTGCTGAAATCCTGCGCCTGACTGAGCTATCCTGTGGAATATCTATTGTCATCGGCTTTGTCGAAGAGAGTGATGACTACCATTTTTATAACTCGGCTCTCTACCTTGAAGATGGAGCTATCCGCCATCTGCACCGTAAAGTGTATCTTCCGACCTACGGACTTTTTGACGAGCAGCGCTACCTCGCCCGCGGCGAATCATTTCGTGCTTTCGATACTAAATTCGGTCGATTCGGCATGCTGATTTGTGAAGATATGTGGCACCTGTCAGCTTCATATATTCTGGCGATGGATGGAGCCACGACACTGATCTGCCTCTCAAGCAGTCCTGCGCGCGGTATTGAAGGTGATTCGCCAGGTTCAGCCACCGCCTGGCAAAAGCTGGTGTCAACCACTGCGATGTTCCTAAACTGCCGTGTACTCTACAGCAACCGGGTCGGCTATGAGGATGGCGTCAACTTCTGGGGCGGCTCGGAATATGTTGCAGCATCGGGAGAATCAATTGTTCGCGCTCCCCTTCTGGAAGAGGATGTCATCACAGCGCGTGTTACAGAAGGGGCGCTGCGCCGTGAACGCACCATTTCACCGCTGATGCGTGATGAAAATCTTTTTGTGACGTTACAGGAATTGCGGCGAATCGCAGATAAGAGGTGCGGCTGATGTCAGCATTACACGCAAACATGGAGCTACTTAGAAAGCTCCTGGTCGGTTTTGTTCGGGATGAAGTCGGTAAAGTCGGCATCAGCAAGGTAGTGCTCGGCCTTTCAGGCGGAATTGATTCGGCACTGGTGGCGTTTATCGCTGCTGAAGCGTTGGGGCCTGAAAACGTTCACGCACTCTGCATGCCCTACAAGACTAGCAATCCGGAAAGCGAGGCACATGCCCGGTTGGTTGCAACCGCATGCGGCGTAAATTTTTCGGTGCTGCCGATAACCGCAATGGTGGATGCCTATTTCGACAAATTCCCCGATGCTGACAATATGCGGCGTGGTAATAAAATGGCCCGCGAACGGATGACAATTCTTTTCGACCATTCTGCTCTGCTGCGGGCGCTGGTACTTGGCACCAGCAACAAAACCGAGCTGCTGCTCGGCTACGGCACACTCTACGGCGATATGGCATCGGCACTCAATCCGATCGGTGACATTTACAAAAGCCAGGTCTGGCAGCTCTCTGCTGCGATGGGAATACCGGCTGAGGTCATCGAAAAACAGCCATCGGCTGACCTCTGGGCTGGACAGACCGACGAAGAAGAACTGGGATTCTCATACCGCCAGGTAGATGAACTTCTCTACCGCATGGTAGATCAGCGCCTGACCAAACTGGAACTGGTTGCAGACGGTTTTGAGAGTGAGTTTATCGATACCATTTACGCTAAGATTCAGAATTCTCATTTTAAACGCCGCCTGCCGGTAATTGCCAAGGTTTCCAACCGTACAATTGACAGGGATTTCAGGTATGCACGGGACTGGGGCAAATGACAAACTGGGCTGACAGTATCCCGGTCTACTCAACAGAAACCGGGCGTATAAAGCAGAACAACCCCGCACAGAAACCGGCTACTCAAAAAAGTGACGGCATCGTACGTTTGCGACGAGAAGTGAAGGGTCGTGGTGGCGGCACGGTTATTGTCATCAGCGGTATCCCGCTTTCTGCACCGGAGATCAAAGAACTGGCAGGAGTGCTTAAGAAAAAATGCGGCTGCGGTGGAACCGTAAAAGATGGTGTTATCGAAATCCAGGGAGATCATCGTGATTCATTATTCGCAGAGCTGCAGGCTCGCGGCTTCAAGGTAAAACTGGCTGGCGGATAACAAAAACGCCGCGTATGCCTCGTTTTTTTAATAATTCCTTGACCTGAGTGTCATCATCATATAGTGTCAAAAATCTTTTATCACAATAGAAAGCGACCATGATCAATCGTTTCATGGCTCAAGACAGATGCGAGAGTGGCGGAATTGGCAGACGCACCAGACTTAGGATCTGGCACCGTAAGGTATAGGAGTTCAAGTCTCCTCTCTCGCACCATCCAGAGTTCCCAATGCTTGTGTCACTGTTCTACCAAATACAGAGATTACATATTCAACAATAGAAAAGGATAGATACCATGCAGGTTCACGTAGAAGAGATCAGTCCGGTTCAAAAAAAATTAACTATCGAAATCCCGGTTGAGCGGGTTAACAAAGAGATCGACAAAGCTTTTGCCGCGATCCAGAAAAAAGCCAAGCACCAGGGGTTCCGTCCCGGCAAAGTTCCAATGCAGTTAATTAAACGCACGTACAGTGATGCCATGCGGGATGACGTCATGCGGCGTTTATGTCAGGAGACTCTGTACAAGGCACTGGAGGAGCACAAAGTTGAACCGATTGATACCCCTTCTATTGAATGCGATATTCTTGAGCATGGCATAGCTTTTAAATACAGTGCCATTTTTGGTGTCATGCCGAAGATACTGTTAAGCGAATATACCGGTCTGATTGTCAGTAAAGAAAAGTACGATGCAAAACCTGAAGACGTTGAAGATGAATTGAAACGTATGCAGGAGAATATGGCACAGTTGATTCCGCTTGACGAAGATGCCTTTATTGAGAATGGTCACACCGTTTCTGTTGAATACTCTGTTGCGGTTGATGGCTCGCCGGATGAGAACAGTGGCACTCAGAGTACCGAGCTTGAAGTCGGCTCCAACAAGCTGATACCAGGCTTTGAAGAACAGTTGATTGGTTTAAAATCCGGTGATTCCAAGGAATTCACCCTCGACCTCCCGCCTGGCGGCGACGAAGCAGCCGATGTAAAAAGAGGTGTTTTCACGGTGACCGTTAAAGAGATCAAACGGAAAGAACTTCCGGAGCTGGACGATGAATTTGCTCAACAGTTTGGGGAATATGAGACCATGGAAGCGTTACGCGCAAAAATGGTTGAGTACCAGGAAAAACATGAAAAAGATCGAATTGAAAATGAATTTAAAGAGCGGATAATTCAGGCTCTTATTAAGAAAAACCCGGTAGATGTTCCGGAATCAATGGTAAAACGACAACTTGATCATATGCTTGATAACCTTAATAAACGCCTCAAAAGTCAACAGATGTCTCTCGAAATGACGGGAATAGATGCAGATGGTTTCCGTGCCCGCTTCCGTGGAGATGCTATTGATAAAGTTCGGGGCGGCCTGCTGTTGATGGCGTTAGTGGAAAAGGAAAATATTTCTGTTTCAGATGAAGACCTGGCTGCACATTATGAGAAAATTGCTGCCGGCAATCCTGAAATGCTTGATCGCATAAAAGAATATTATATTAAAAATAAGAGTGCCAGGAGTTCAGTCATTTCAGAAATTCAAGAAGATAAAGCGATTTCGTTTCTCATCGACAATGCTGTTGTCACAGAAGTTGACGCAGAGCAGCTCAAAGCGGCCTAAGGAGAACATAAATGTATATCCCAATGGTTGTGGAACAGAGCGGCAGGGGCGAGCGAGCCTA
>CAIMXI010000223.1 GCA_903845365.1 uncultured Geobacteraceae bacterium
CATATGGTGCCGATCATCGCATTGACCGCCAACGCATCAAGGGAGGATCGGGATAAATGCCTGAAAGCGGGTATGGACGACTTCCTTTCAAAACCGTTTAAAAAACCTGAGTTTGCAGCTGTTCTGAAGAAATGGATCAAACCGGCAGAGCTGCTGCGGAAAAAACCCATTGATCTTGCAAAACAGGATCTGGATCAACTGAAACGCCTTACCGTTTTGTATGTGGAAGATGACGATGACACCAGGGAGCAGTACAGCCTGTTCCTGTCCCGTATTGTCGGCGTATTGATAACCGCAAAAGATGGAGCTGAGGGCTTGGCCGCCTACCGTGAACACCATCCGGATATTATTATCACCGACCTCAAGATGCCGGTGATGGATGGTGAGGCAATGTTGAAGGAGGTGCGTACCTTGACCCCTTCGATTCCGGCAATTGTCTTGTCAGCCTTTGAGTTGAATGATGTTCTGAGACAGTCTGATAATTTCGGGGTACTGACAAAGCCTGTATCATGGAAACTGCTTGAAGAGACTATACGCAGAGTTACGAATAGTTGAATTGCGTGCGGACAGAGCGACAGCTAAAACCGCTTGATTTTAAATACTGCATAAAGTGATGAAGGCATTGCTGAAGAAATAATGATCAATACCCTGAAGGAGTCACACTATGAAAATCAATAACAGGAGAGATCAGGATTATCTTAAAACCCTCACCATACTTTATGTCGAGGATGATACCGATACCAGAGAGCAGTTCAGTGATTTTCTGCGCCGCCCCTCCGGAACACTGATAACTGCAGAAGATGGAGTTGCCGGTCTGGAGGCATTTAAAAAACATCTCCCGGACATTGTGGTAACAGACATCCTCATGCCCAGAATGGATGGCTTGACCATGGCCAGGGAAATTCTGGAGTTGGTACCGACGGTGCCGATCATTGCCGTAACCGCTTTTGAGCAGACAGATTATCTGATGCGGGCGATAAATATCGGCATTGAAAAATATGTCACCAAACCGGTCAACAGTTTCCTGCTGTCTGAGTGCCTGCTGCAGTGTGCACACCGCCTGAGAGCTGAGGAGCAGGTCAAACTTCAGCATCAGCGGGAGATCCGGGAAGCATACCACAAGCAGAGCGAGGCCATCGCAATAATGGCTGGCGGTATTGCCCACGACTATAACAACATGATGCAGGGTATCCTTGGTTATGTTGCGCTGACAAAAATGTTACTGGAGCCGGGTAGTGAGGCGGGCGATTACCTGGAAAAGGTTGAAAACTGTTCTAAAGAAATAAGTAAGTTGGGACGCGTGTTGAATATTTTAGGCAGTAATTTTAAAAGAGAGAAGCCGCTAGGGGCTGTACTGCCGTGCCTTATGAGTTCAATCAAGAGTGTGCTGGCAGGAACGGCCATCTCTTTGGAAAATAATTGTCATGAAGAGCTTCCGCAGGTCAGTTTTTGTGAAGTGGAAATGGATTCCGTGTTTTCAGGGTTGGTAACAAACGCGGTTGAGGCCATGCCGGCAGGTGGAGTGCTGAAACTGACCACAAAGGTGGTTGAGGTAACCGAGCATGATTTTCTGCCTCTCAAGCCTGGCAGTTATGTACAAATTTCATTGACCGATAGTGGCGGCGGTATCCCCAGCGATATCCTGACGAAAATTTTTGACCCGTATTACAGCACCAAGCAGAGGTCATCCAAGCGCGGGATGGGGTTAAGCCTGGCGCTATGCCGCACCATCATAATGGCGCATGGCGGGAGTATCGCAGCGGAATCGACACTTGGGCAAGGCACCACATTCAATATCTGGCTGCCGACAGCCTGAACAGGAGTCCAACATGGCAAAAGCAAAAGCAAAAAATAAAATACCGCCGCCGGTCAAACCGGCGCCGGTCACACCTATCCTGAGCGGTATAAAAATTGAGCAGCCAGACTACACCCTCTATCTGCAGATACCGGACAGTCTCCTCGAATGCCGCTGCAGTTTTGTCACGCAGGGTGAAAGTGCCGTGCTGACCGTAGAGGAACTGCTTGAGACGCTGAAAGGGTACACGGCCTTGGAGATGATCGATCTAAGCGTGTGTGAGGACATTGTCGCCTCCGCTGCTGTCGGAAAACCGCAGTTCAACGTGCTGCTGGCTTGCGGAACCCCGCCACTTCCAGGCAGAGACGGATATTTCGACTTAACTGCGTCTTCTACAACGGAAGTGCAGGGGGGCGATGACGTCATGGCAATAGTTGACATGTACATAGTCCAGACATTTGTCAACGTAGTCACCGGCGATGAGATAGGGCGCATCATACCGGAGGTACAGGGGACGCCTGGGAGGGATATCAGAGGAGAAGAGATTTTGCCGCCACCATGCAAAGATTTGAGCTACACCCTCGGCAAGCATATCCAGCTCGATCCGGAGAGTGGGATTCTGACTGCCGCTTCAATCGGTCGCTTCTGCAACTTGAGAGGAGAGTTCTCCGTCGAGGAGGAATTTATCGTCAAGGGGGATGTCGATTTCAATGTCGGCATTATCGACTTCAAAGGCTTTGTCGAAGTGCGCGGCGATGTACTCGACAATTTCGACATCAAGGCGACCAAGGGACTGACCGTCAGAGGCAACATCGGCGTC
>CAIMXI010000224.1 GCA_903845365.1 uncultured Geobacteraceae bacterium
ATTAATAGGTGTACTGTAGGCGAACGAAGTATGTTTCAGGAGGTATCTCAAGTGGCAACAATATTGCGCAGACAGACAGAAAACCTCCTCCTAACAAATACTACTGTCAACAATTATTTTAACTGAACCCCCATTTAAACTGGCGTTGCGACTTTTCCGTGCGTCGGTTTTTTGTTTAAACAGGAACAACAAGGGTCACACAATGCGTAAAACGACACTCGTCTTACTGCTGATCGCAGCATTATCCGGTTGCCAAAAGTCACCATCCGGTGAGACCAGGCCTTTAAGGCTGTACATGAAAAATTTGCGGCTATTTTTGAGAAGATGGGTTAGGGGCGCTGCAGAAATTTTTATCGTGAACCGCAACATTTCAACGTTGGGGTTCACGATGAGGCAGTTTACCACCAGCCTGCAAAAACAAATTGGTATATTCTTTTCTGGAAATAACCTAAAAATTATGGATTGATAATTATCAAAAATGTAGATACAGTCCTGTCCTTCAAATTCTGTTGCAGGAAGGGTCAAAAGTGGCAAGGATTTTTATAGGCAGGCAGGCAGGCAGGCAGGCAGGCAGGCAGGCAGGCAGGCAGGCAGGCAGGCAGGCAGGCAGGCAGGCAGGCAGGCAGGCAGGCAGGCACTCTTCCTAAAAAACTTTTTTTTGATCTGTAAATTTGATTGATCACCACAGACCGGCGTTGCGGATTATTTTCGTGCGCCGGTTTTTGTTTTAAGCCAAAACCTTACCACCTCCAGCCCCTCCTAAGATAGGAGGGGAGCTTTAAAGCCCCCCCTCCTATCTTCAAGGAGGGGGTTGGGGGGTGGTCGCTTTTGACTTTAAGGAGACACAAACCAATGACAACCACACCAACAGAAACACCCCAGGAGCTCCGCCAGAGAGCCGAAGAAAAGTTTCGCTTGAATGAGGCGTCGGCTTTTCAGGTGCCCTCACCCGAAGAGACCCAAATCCTCCTCCACGAGCTGCGGGTGCATCAGTTTGAGCTGGAGATGCAGAATGAGCAACTGCGCTGTTCCCAAGAGAATTTGGAAACTTCCAGGTCAAAATACTTCGACCTGTATGACCTTGCGCCGGTCGGCTATCTGACAATCAGCGAACAGGGACTGATACGGGAGGCCAACCTTGCCGCCGCCACAATGCTTGGTGTGGAACGAAATAATCTACTCAAGAAGCGAATGTCGCGATTCATATTTCCCGAGCATCTGGATGACTATTACCTGCTCAGTAAAAGACTTATTGAAACCGGCATGATGCAGGCTTGGGATCTCCGCCTGGTGCGCTTCGATGGCTCCTCATTCTGGACGCATCTGAAGGCCATTCCGGCGCAAAACGGCGAATACTGGATTACATTTACCGACATCACCGAGCGTAAACAGGCGGCGCAAGAACTGCAGGATTCGAGGGATTCGCTGGAACATCGGGTGAAAGAGCGGACGAAGGAACTGAACTGTCTTTACAGTATCTCTGCCATGCTGGAGTTGCCGGACATCTCGTTAGACGAGACACTTATGAGAATCATTATGTTTATCCCTCCGGCCTGGCAGTATCCTGAGATGACCGAGGCCAACATCAAATTGGAAGGGCAAAACTACAAGACATCACACTTCCGGGAAATGCCCTGGATGCTGGCTCAAAATATTATGGTGCAGGGCAGGCCGGTTGGAGAGGTTCAAGTATGCTATCTTGAGGAGCGGCAGGCAAGCGATGAAGGGCCGTTTTTGATAGAGGAGCGCCATTTGCTCAACGCCATCGCTGTGTCGCTTGGGCAGATCATAGAGCGTAAGCGGGCGGAAGAAGAGTTGCGGGAGAGCGAGCTGAACTACCGGACGCTTGCCGACTCCGGGCAGGCGCTTATCTGGACGTCAAGAACCGATAAACGCTGCGATTATTTCAACAAAGTCTGGCTCAATTTTACCGGTCGAACCATGGAGCAGGAGTTTGGAAATGGTTGGGCAGAAGGGGTTCATCCTGACGATTTACAACGCTGTCTCGACATCTACGTCACAGCTTTTGACAAACGTGAAACGTTCAGCATGGACTATCGCCTGCGCCGTCATGACGGCGAATACCGCTGGATTCATGATGCTAGTTGTCCCCGTTACAATTTGAACGGCAGCTTCTTCGGTTATATCGGCCATTGTATGGACATCACCGAGCGGAAGCTGGTGGAAGAAAAACTGAGAAAGTCCGAGGCACTCTATCACTCACTGGTAGAGGTATCGCAGGATCTGATCTGGCAATGTGACGCAGAGGGAAGATTTATCTTCCTTAATTTGGCTGTGGAGCAGGTTTTCGGCTACGAACTGAAGGAGATGCTAGGGAAGAAGTTCAGCGACTTTCAAACACCAGAAAATGCTGCGCGTAGCATGATAATATTTAACCAGTTAATGGAAGGTGGCTCGCTTGGTGATTTTGAATCCAGTTATATAGGGAAATTCGGCAATACAATCCACCTGGTGATCAAGGCCATGTTTTTGTGCGATGAGCATGCGGAGATAGTTGGCGTATCCGGCACGGCATACGACATCACCGCCCGCAAAAAGGCAGAAGACGAACTACGGGAGAGCCGGGATAAGTTTAAAGCCAATATGGATAACTCGTTCGATGTAATTTTTTCGCTTAATCCGGAAGGTAACTTCCAGTTTGTCTCCCGTGCCTGGGAGCGGCATTTCGGCTATCCTATTAAAGAAGTTCTCGGGAAGAATTTTGCAGAATTCGTCCATCCGGACGATATTTCCTCCCTCACCAAATATTTAAGAAAAATCATCAGTACCGGAAAAAGCAAGGCAAGCCCGCCGTATCGCGTTAAAAACAGCGATGGTAGCTGGTGCAGCTTTATTGCCAACGGTTCCCGCTA
Organism: uncultured Geobacteraceae bacterium; assembly: GCA_903845365.1. Taxonomy (GTDB): domain Bacteria; phylum Desulfobacterota; class Desulfuromonadia; order Geobacterales; family Pseudopelobacteraceae; genus JACRCG01. The sequence goes on from CAIMXI010000224.1 coordinate 2,874, forward strand.
TGCCGATGCTCATGGTGAGTGGCAGTTTATTGGTGTCGGCCATGATATTACCGATCAGCTTGAGGCAGAGCAAAAGCTGCTCCAGGCCAAAGCCGCCGCCGAAACCGCCAACATTGCCAAGAGTCAGTTCCTGTCTACCATGAGCCACGAAATTCGCTCCCCGATGAACGGTCTCCTCGGCATGATTCAGTTGCTGCAGCAAACCAAACTGACAAAGGAGCAGCGAGAGTTTACTGAAGTAGCCTTGCGATCAGGCACTAAGCTTGTAGATCTGCTTAACGATATCCTCGACATTTCCAAAATAGAAGCGGGCAAGATGGAAATGGAGATAGCCGACTTTGACCTGCCGTCGATGATTACCGCCACAGTCAGGATCCTGTCACTTCAGTCCCGTGAAAAAAAGCTGCGCCTTATCCATTCTATTGAGGCAGAACTACCAAAGGCAGTGAATGGCGATACAGGGCGGCTGCGTCAGATCATCGTCAACCTGGTAGGTAACGCCATCAAATTCACTTCAAAGGGGAATGTCACGCTGCACTGCCAAAAAGATAGCGAAGATGACAGCTCCATCACCCTCCGTTTTATAATAAGCGACAGCGGTATCGGCATAGCAGCCGACAAGCTGGAGCAAATATTTGCCCCGTTCACCCAAGCCAATGGCTCCACCACACGCAAATACGGCGGCAGCGGATTGGGGTTGTCGATTTGCAAGCGGTTGGTTGAGTTGATGGGAGGTTCTATTGGTGTCGAGAGTGTTGAAGGGGAAGGGTCGACGTTCTGGTTTACGGTTATGCTGGGGAAAGAGGTTGAGGCAACACAACCCCATCCCCCTCCAAACCTCCCCCTTGAAAGGGGAGGGACTAAAAGCACCACCCCCACCCGCATTCTGCTGACCGAAGATGACCCTGTTTCCCGGAAAATGTTACCCAAGCTGTTGAAGAGTCATGGTTATCTGCTAGATGTAGCTTCTGATGGTAAAGAGGCGTTGCAGGCACTTGAGAAAAATGATTATGCATTGGTGCTGATGGATTGCATGATGCCGGAAATGAATGGCTACGAAGTCACCGCCGTCATCCGTGACCCGGCTTCAGCCGTGCGCCACCATGACATCCCGGTAATAGCGCTTACCGGCAACGCCATGAAACAGGATCGTGACCACTGCCTGGCCTCCGGGATGGACGATCATCTCCCCAAGCCCCTGCTGTTGCCTGGTCTGCTTGCCATGCTGGAAAAGTGGTTGAATAAATAAATGCGCGGTTCTGCTCAAATAGCAGCCGGGCATGAGTAAAAGGGAAATTCATGTACTCAATTCTGATTTTAGAAGATGATGCAGAAAGCCGCTTCTATATGGAATTTTTTCTGAAGAAGGAAGGATTTGATGTGCGTTGCGCTTTAGATGGTCAATCCGGTCTTGACTTGCTTCATAAAAAACGCCCGGATCTGATTCTGTGCGACATAATGATGCCGAATTTGGATGGTCACACGGTATTGGAAACGGTGAGGAAAGAACGGGCTTTTGCTGATATCCCCTTCATATTTGTTACCGGACGGGTGGATCGCGATGATGTACGCCGGGGTATGAACGAGGGGGCTGATGACTATCTGCCGAAGCCATTTACCACTGATGAACTGCTTGCATCAGTTTCCAGTAGAATCTGCCGCCATGAGGTGATCAGTTTTCATCAGAAGAAATCTGCTTTTCAGAAGGAACGAGAAATTCTCCTAACAAAAACCAGTAAACGGGAACGGGAGATTCTGCTGCTGGTAGGAAATGGCGGTACTTCCAAAGAAATCGCCAAGCAACTGTTTGTCAGCCTGAAGACCGTAGAACGGCACCGGGAAAACATAATGAAAAAGCTTAATGCCACAAACGCCGCCACACTTGCCCGCTGGGCGATCATTGCTGAACTGGTTAAGAGTGATTTGAATTAACCATCCCCCCCTCACACAACACATTCTCCATCAAAAAAAAATGTATTTTGGGTGTTTCCACCAATAGTCCGCAAATGTTTTTACGTATACACTTGTCTTATAGGCACCTGCATCTGCATGGTGTGACAAGGAGGAATATATGTCGAAACAGAGTGCTGTTAACAAACACAATTTGTCAGGAGACTGGACAATATCCGGAGTCGTGAAACAGTTGGATTCGTTATCTCATGCTTTGCAAAATCTGGAATCCCGTGGAAACAAAAAGCTGCTTGTTGATTGCGGGAATATCAATTCCATCGACATGAGCGGACTGCAACTCCTCCACGTCTGGATGGAGTGCGCCAGGATACGCGGTGTTAAACCACAATTGATCAACCTGCCTGTCGATATGCACCATATGATCCAACCCCTGGGACTACTGGGACAATACTTGGAGGAGAGCTAATATCAGGAAGTTAATGGAGGATCTTGATGACAAAAACGGAAATTGGTCGGAAGCACCGGCATGCACAGAGGAATAAAGGAGTATGAAATATGCTTGAGAATCTTTTCAAATACGCCAGCGCACCGATAATCATCTGGGACTGCGATTTCACTATTACCCGTGCCAATATGGCTTTCTATAAACTCGTCGGGCTTCCGTCCGATCAAGTTATCGGTAATGACTTGACCCAACTGTTTCCCTACGAACAGATTGAGCATTCTCTTGATCTTATCTATCCCACCTATAGAGGTGAACGATGGGAGTCGGTCGAAATTCCACTCCTTCATGTCGATGGCTCCGTCAGAACCGTACTCTGGAATTCGTCCTCAATTTTTGCAGAGGATGGAATTACCCTGTTGGCCACAATCGCGCAGGGAATTGATATCACCGAACGCAAACAGGCTGAAGATAATCTGCGGTCAAGTAAGGAACTATTACAGATCATCACCTCGACCGCATATGACGCAATTCTTATGCTCAATGAATCCGGGGACATCATCTTCTGGAATGATGCTGCTGAAAAGATGTTCGGGTATTCTCCGGAAGAGGTTATCGGGCGGAATCTGCACACGATGTTGGCTCCTCCAGCCTATAGGGAGGCTCACAACCGGGCCTTTCCTCATTTTCAGCAAACCGGTCAGGGAGCGGCTGTTGGTAGGACCGTCGAGTTAGTCGGGCTTCGCAAAGACGAGGGCGAGTTCCCCCTGGAGCTGTCACTCTCTTCGGTACGGACTGACGACAAGTGGTATTCGGTCGGAATTATCCGGGATATTACCGTACGCAAACAGGCCAACGCTGCGCTACAACTGAGCGAAGAACTGCACCGGACTATTCTTCAAACGGCCATAGACGGTTACTTGTTGGCGGGTACAGAGGGTCTAATTCAGGACGTCAATGATACATATTGCCTGATGAGCGGTTACAGTAAGCTGGAACTGCTGGCGATGAACTTTAGTGACCTGGATACGACGGAAAAGGATGACGTAAACTTTCATATCAAAAAAATCATAGCGCAGGGCGAGGCCCGTTTCGAGTCGCAGCATCGTCGCAAGGATGGGAGCATTTTTGATATTGAAATAAGCATCAAGTGCTTGCCTGGCCCGACTGAGGGGCTTGTCTGTTTTTTGCGGGACATCAGCGAACGGAAATTCATGGAGAAAGCGCTACGGGAGTCGGAGACGAAATACCGTACGCTGTATGAAAGCTCGGCCGATGCGATCATGATGCTTGATGAAAAAGGCTTTTTTGACTGCAACAACGCAACGCTGCAGATGTTTGGAATATCGACAAAAGAAGAGTTTACAAAATTGCATCCGTCGCAACTTTCGCCGCCGTATCAGCCTGACGGCGTCGATTCATCGACGGCCGCGAATGATAAGATATCAGAGGCCATGAAGAGAGGTTCAAACTTTTTTGAGTGGACGCATCGAAGAGAAAACGGGGAAGACTTCTTTGCCGATGTTATGCTTACGTCTTTAACAATCGGTGGGAAACAGGTTCTGCAGGCCACGGTTCGGAATGTCTCCGAGCGGAAAAGGGATGAGGAAATGATCCTGAAGCTGAATACAGATCTCGAACAGCGTGTGTCGGAGCGGACGCAGCAACTTGAGGAGAGCAACAAAGAGCTTGAATCATTCGCCTACGTCGTATCCCACGACTTAAAGGCGCCGCTCCGGGCGATCACCTCGCTTTCGAACTGGCTGGTCTCTGATTACGGGGACAAGCTGGGTGAAGAGGGAAAGGAGTCCCTGAATCTGATTGTCCAGCGATCAAAGCGCATGGACGGCCTGATTAACGGCATTCTGAATTATTCTCGTGTTGGCAGAGTCACTGAAGAAGCGAAACTTGTGGAACTGAACACAATAGTGAATGACGCGATTACTCTCGTCTCCCCGCCGGTGCATGTTGAGGTGACCGTCGAGACGAAACTTCCGACAATAATATGCGATCAGACCAGGATCTACGAACTGTTTCAGAACCTGCTCAGCAACGCAGTGAAATATATGGATAAGCCGGAGGGGGAGATCAGGGTTGGATGCGTTGACAATGGTCGGTTATACACCTTCTACGTTACCGATAATGGCCCAGGCATAGAGGAAAAATACTTTGATAAGATCTTCCAGATGTTCCAGACCCTAAATCCGAGGGACGAGGTGGAAGGCACCGGCGTCGGACTTACGATCGTGAAAAAAATAGTGGAGATGTACGGCGGCACGATCTGGGTTGAATCCAGGATCGGCGAAGGTTCAACGTTCAGGTTTACGCTTCCATATGTTGCCGAGAAGGCAACAGACTACGTCGTAAATGACCTTATACCACCGGTTGGGGGGGGGGGGGGGGGGGGGAAAAAAA
>CAIMXI010000225.1 GCA_903845365.1 uncultured Geobacteraceae bacterium
CGGTGCCAGGCTCTCCCTTAACCAGCAGCGGGCGCCCGAGTACCATTGCAGAGTTAACCGCCAGCATCAAATCGTCGGTAGCAATATAAGAATCTGTTCCGGTGAATTTCATGTAGTATCCTGTGATTTTTAATTGTGGTAATTGAGTACCGCAATGCTTGTTTAATGTCAAGTGCTATAAAACTACGGAGCTTCGGGCGGGGCGGGAAGTGTCATGGCGAGAACCGCTGCAGAGACCGTCAACAGTGCGGACAACAGATAAGTTGTTGAGAATGTGCCTGTCATGCCGGCAATGACACCGGCTCCGCCAGGACCGATAGTCTGGCCGACAGCAAAGAATATGGTGATCACGACAAAGGCGTTGGCAGCGCCTGAAGCGCCGAGATAATCTCCCACTGTCGCCGCCATGATTGCCGGAATCGCGAAAAACGCCAAGCCGAAAAGCATAATCGAGATTACTATTCCTGGCGTACCGAAATTAAATCCGACCAGGATATTTGCCGCAGCCTGCACCAGGAAAACCAGAGCCAAACCCTTTTTACGGCCAATCCGGTCAGAGATCGTTCCAAAAACCACACCGGAGAAAAGGCTGAAAAAACCGACCCATGACCAGTATAAGCCGGCTTTTGCCTCACTGAAGCCGAATTCCTTGACCATCGTAGCGACAATAAAGGTGCCGTACACCATGAAGGTAATTCCGAACAGCAGATAGAGAATACCCAGACGGAGCAGAAGCGCCCCCTTGCCGCTGTCATTACGGGGCTTAAACTGTTCGGTCGTTACCGTGACCGCTTCACCCATAGGCTCAAGTCCCATTTCTGCCGGAGTGTTGCGGAGAAACAGCGAGGCTCCGGTGGCAATTCCGAGAGAAATGATGCTGAAGATCAGCCAGCCGCTTCGCCAGCCATCGGCTCCAAGGTTTTGGTTAAGATATGGGATGAGAAAACCGGAGATGATAATCCCCAGCCCGCTCCCCCCACAGATAATGCCTGCAGCTTTACCACGCTCCTGGCTACGAAACCAGTGTGGCAACAGCACCATCATGGAGACGTTGGCAAAACCGCTTCCGACACCCACCAGCGTAAACAGCATCAAGATCATGACAAAGCTGCTGCTGCGGCTGATGCTGAACATACAGAGGCTTATCAATAATAGTCCGGCGGAAATTGAGGCGCGGTGCTGAAAACGTCGTATCAGGAAAGGGGTCACAATGACGGCTAACAGATAGCCGGCAAAATTGCTGGTACCGATAAAGCCGAGACGTTCATAACTGAGGCCGAGTCCGGTCTGCATCCCCGGAAGAAAGACACCGTATGCAAATCTGGCCAGGCCGAGGGCGTTAAAGATAACCAGAAAGCCAAGTGCAATAATGACCCAGCCATAATGGAGAGAAATATTTTTAGCAGAATCGGTTTTCACAGAAAACTCCGGGACAGACCAACGCTCTCAGCCGCAGCCAGAATTGCATTCCAGGTGGCATCATCAATAGAAATCCCTTTCAAACTCCTCTCCGCCATCCTGCTACGTTCCGGGTCTCCGGCCACCATAACCGGCACACCTTGGGCCGCGGGTGGCGAATCCTTGACGTAGCGGATGACCGCGTCAACTTCCTGCTGCATCCAGTCATGATCAACCAGGCGCCCCGGATCAACCAGAAAGGTGAACATATTGTTGACAATTCCCCCAAGACGGGGATTTCCAGGTTGAATGGTACCTCCACCGGTAAAAACCCCGGCCAGCAGTTCACAAATAAGCGCCAGGCCATACCCTTTATACTCTCCAAAAGGGAGTAATGCGCCGCCCGGTTCTTGAAACATGACCGCAGGATCGGTTGTCGGTTCACCGCTTGAATCCAACATCAAGCCCTCAGCCATCTGTTCCCCCTTATTCATGGCAACCAGCGCCTTACCACGGGCAATCCTGCTGGTCGCCATGTCGAGCAGAACAGGCGGATTTTCACCGGTTGCAGGAATGGCAATACATATCGGATTGGTTGACAAACGGGCATCCCGGCCGCCAAAAGGGGCAACCAGCGGCGCATGGTCGATAACATTGACAAAGTGGAGCGAAACAAGCCCAGCCGCGATACTCTGCTCGCCGTAGGTACCGATCCTGCCTATGTGATGAGCGTTGCGCAGAGTCATCAGCACAAGCCCGGTTTCCTTGCAGCGGCTGATAGCCGCATCCATAGCCTCGGCGGCAACCCGTTGACCGTATCCCCGCTGACCATCGAAAACCATGATTGAGCCGTCATTACTCACCAGCCGGGCTCCCATGCTGGGAACCAAAACACCGGCACTGATATTTTTAATGTAAATCGGCAGCATGGCAGCACCATGGCTGTCATGCCCGGCCAGGTTAGAGCGCACCAGATGATCAGACACCAGGTCGGCTTCATACTCGTCACTGCCGGCCTGCAGCAGAATTTTCTGCAACGTTTTTTTCAGGTTATGTTCGGAAATTAACATACTGACCTGCTGAACTGTCTGTGTAGTGTGCGATAGGGTTAGGTAAAAGGCGGGACTTCTAACTTTTATTGTCTATTTTGGCTCTGCTACTCACTGCTGTTGTAATCACATCCTTCTTTGGGGCATTTCAAAAATTCACCCTTGCGTTTGTAGACCTTCTTGACCAGTAGCGGAAAGCCGCATTTCGGGCATGGGCTTTCAACCGGCAGATCCCAGAGGGCAAATTTGCACTTCGGATACTGATTGCAGGAGTAGAAGAGTTTGCCGAAGCGCGACTTTTTCTCAATAAGCTGCCCCTCTTTACACTCCGGACATACCACGCCGGTGTTAAGTGGCTTAACCAGCGGCTGAATGCTCTTGCAGGCCGGATAGCCGGAGCAGGCGAGATATTTGCCGAAGCGGCCATCCTTGATCAGCATCGGCAACCCGCACTTGTCGCATTTTTCTTCCGAGATCACCGGTTCGGCGACCTCTCCGCCATCAGCAGCGACGTTTCGAGTGTATTTGCACCCTTCCTGAAAACCGGAACAGGCGATAAATTTGCCCCGCTTGCCGAGTTTTACAACGAGCGATTTACCGCAATCCGGGCAGAGCTCATCAGTCGCTTCCGTTGTCAGATCAGCCTTGCTGACTTCTCCTTCTTTCAGTTTCAGCAGGGCAATAAACGGCTCCCAGAACTCCTTGAGTAACGGCTTCCACTCCTTTTCGCCTCTGGAAACCTGATCCAGCTCCTCTTCAAGTCCGGCGGTAAAGTTATAGTCAACATATTTCTGGAAATGAGCCGTCAGCAGATCACTGACAACCATACCGACGTCCTCAGGAAAGAAGCGCTTCTTTTCGAGGCGGGCATATTTTCTCTCCACCAGCGTGTTCATGATTGAGGCAAAGGTTGATGGTCTACCGATCCCATACTCCTCCAGCGTTTTAACCAGCGTCGCTTCGGTATAGCGGGGAGGTGGCTGAGTGAAGTGCTGCTCCGGGAGAATTTCGTGAAGTTTCAGAGCAGCCCCTTCTGTCATAGTCGGAAGTAGCCCCTCATTCTCCTCATCCTGATCGTCTAACCCTTCAATGTACAGCTTCATAAAACCGGGAAAGCGGATTACCGTACCGGCGGCACGAAGCCCAGCCCGGCCTGACCCGGCAAACGGTCCGGCAGCTACCGGCATATCGAGTTCTGCGGCAATATCTACCGACGTCTGGTCCAGGAGTGCCTCTGCCATCTGGCAGGCGACGGTTCGTTTCCAGATAAGCTCGTACAGCTTATGGAGGTCAGGCGTCAGGTACCGCTTCAGCTCGATCGGAGTCTTGGCAATATAGGTCGGCCTGATGGCTTCATGGGCCTCCTGGGCATTTTTTGATTTAGTCTTGAATATTCGCGGTTTGGCAAGCGCATACTCCTTGCCGTATGCCGCTGAAATGACGTCACGGGCATCTTTCAGGGCAAGCGTTGACAGGTTGACACTGTCGGTACGCATGTAGGTAATCAGACCAACCGTTCCCTCTTCTCCGATATCAATTCCTTCGTAGAGCTTCTGCGCTGTCGACATTGTTTTTTTCGCGGAAAAGCCAAGCTTGCGCGACGCTTCCTGCTGGAGAGTCGAAGTCGTAAAAGGTGGTGCCGGGTTGCGCTTTTTCTCTGTCTTGGTGACCTTGGCCACCTGATAACGACCAGACTGAAGGGCGGCCTTCAAGGCACTTGCTATCTCTTCACCCGGAATATCGAATTTGCCCAGTTTATTATCGCCAACCGTCACCAGACCGGCCTCGAACTCCTGACCCGCAGCAACAGCCAGGCGAGCAGCTACAGTCCAGTACTCCTGTTCATTAAATGCTAAAATTTCCTTCTCTCGCTCACATACCAGGCGAAGCGCGACCGACTGGACACGACCGGCAGAGAGTCCATAGCGGATTTTTTTCCAGAGAAACGGCGAAAGATTAAAGCCGACCAGATAATCGAGAATTGACCTCGCCTGTTGGGCATTTACCAGATCCAACGCAATATCGCGCGGGTTTTTAACCGCGTGGAGAATGGCGTCTTTGGTAATTTCATGAAACTCAACACGCTTGATCTTTATACCGGGACTCTTTTTATCAAGACCGAGCGCAGCAATCAGATGCCAGGAGATAGCCTCACCCTCTCGGTCGGGGTCAGTTGCGAGGAGCAGTGTATCCGCACCCTTTAGCGCCGCTTTTATTGCGTCGAGATGCTTTTTACTTTCCGGTAGCACATGGTAGTTGGGCTCGAAGCCTTTCTCGATATTTACAGACCCCTGTTTGCTTGGAAGGGCACGGACATGCCCGAAAGAGGCCAGAACTTTAAAGTCTGGCCCGAGAAACTTTTCTATGGTTTTCCCTTTGGCGGGGGATTCGACGATGACAAGGTTTTTCGACATGATATCTTTAGGTATCCTTATTGGTTGATTTCGAAACGATTGAAACAGAAAACAAAACAGTAATAACATAGAGCAACGGAGCAACGGAGAAAACCACAAACATTTGGAAAATATTCGGTTAAGCAGGTAAAGCCGTTATCGTTCTCGTTCTCACGCGCTGCGCCACGAGTTAAAAATCAAAATAACACGGAGAAACGGAGAAACGGAGAAAACCACAAATTTTTTGTATCCCCGATTTTATTCTTTTGACGTTCTCCGTTGCTCCGTTGCTCCGTGTTATTCAGGATTATTTTCCATTTATCCCGCTACCGCGTAATGTGTGCCGGGAAGCGGCGTTACAGCTCCTTTGAGTTCGAGGTGCAGTAACATAGAGGAAACCTCACCGGCTGTCAATTCAGTTTGGGAGATGATATCATCAATGTGCAGCGGCGACCTGGCCAACAGTTCGTAAATTGCCGCTTCTTTCGGTGTCAGGGCAAAGGTACGGGGGGGCGGCTGAAATAATGGCGCATCAGCAGACATACGTGCATATTCCGGAAGTTCTTCAAGAATATCCTCTACACAATCAACCAGCTTTGCTCCCTGTTTTATGAGACGGTTACAGCCACGGCTGGTGGCAAAAGAAATATTCCCCGGTACGGCGAAAACGTCGCGTCCATGCTCAAGAGCATACTGGGCGGTAATCAGCGAGCCACTTTTTTCGGCAGCCTCGACAACCAGCACACCGCTGGAAAGTCCACTGATGATCCGGTTGCGGCGCGGAAAGTTCTCCGCCAACGGCAGAGTACCAAGCGGAAATTCCGAAACCAGCCCCCCCTTCTCTGCCATCTGTTCAAAGAGCAACCGGTTTTCCGGAGGATAAATACCATCAACGCCGCACCCCAACACGCCGATGCTTCGCCCATCGGCATGGAGCGCCCCTTTATGCGCTGCAGTGTCGACTCCGCGCGCCATACCTGAAATAATACAGACACCGTGACTGGCAAGCGCCTCAGACAGTTTTCCGGTGGTCAGCAAACCGTATGATGTCGCCCGGCGCGAACCGACAATGGCAATGGAAAGTTCATGGGAACGGAGTTCACCTTTCACGTACAAAAAAGGGGGCGGATCCGGAATTTCAAAGAGAGATTTGGGGTAGTCAAATGAAAGGTAAGTCACCAACCGCGCCGTACTGGCTTCAACCCTGCGGCATTCATCCTCCGCAAAGCGTTGCCATACGCCACTCCGTATAGCCTCGACAACCACAGGGGTCATGCCCCGTATGCCGGAGAGAGCCGAAACAGAGGCCTTCAGTGCCTTTTCCGGGGAGTCGAAGCGTTCCAGAAGCCGCCGGAACGCAACATTGCCGATTCCGGGAACCGCCTTGAGACCTATCCAGTAATAATTCTCCATGTAACACCTGTCACTCATAAAAAAGACCGGCACGAAGCCGGTCTTGATCGTAGTATATCTGTCCGGTTATTTTGTCTGGCTGACGATGCGGTCACCTTTGTAGATAGTGTCAATGCTCTTGACGACCAAAGCAGTGGATGTTTTTTTGCCGGTGTCAAGAATAACCAACGCCCCCAACACTTCCTGCGGCAGGTTGTCTATGCGCCCCTCAACATAGCGCTGGTCGATCATCATATCCCTGACAACATAGAGCATATTGCCAACCACAGCCCCTTGACTCGAACCCAAGTCAATATAGACGATATCTCCGGCTGCAATGATGCTGATTCCGCTAAGGCTCTCGATGATATACCCTTTTAGATCGGTAGTCGTATTTTTCAACGATATTTCCCGGCGGTGTATCTCTTTGTACGGCTGCAGACAGGCTCCGGGGCTTATCTCCTTGAAGGACTTTGTAATAATGGCGCGTGAAGATTTTTTCTCTACATCAGTCAACTGCAGCGCCCCAAGTGGGATCAGTTTAAAGCCCATCTCTTCATTATTCAGCGGGTGCTTGACAACGATATCCTTGCGAAAAATGGTAAACTTGTCACCCCCTTTGGCATTCAGCTCCGCACCTATATCGGTGTACACAATATCATCAACACCGGTCACTATCCGATCATATTGCGCCCCGACCACCATGCCGAAGGGTCTGAAGTCTTTCTCCGCCAGGAGACCTTCAGATCCATAGAGGGTATATGTTTTTTCGGCGGCGACATCCTGAAGCGATTCAACTGCTGCAGTTGCTGTCGCGGAGCCGCTCTTTTGCGCTTGAGCCGCCGCTGCCGCTGCAGGAACAATTTCCAGCCTGTCGGGGAAAACACGGACTTTCTGCCCCGGATAAATATAATGCGGATTCGTTATCTGAGCATTTTTTGACCACATATTTGGCCAGTAGTTCGGATCTTTAATAAACCGCTCGGAGAGCCCCCAGAGCGTATCGCCCTGTTTTATTACATATATGGCCGACTCTTGCTGCCCGGCAGCAGAGGCAACAGAAGGCATTACAAGAAAAACCAAAAGCATCAGTAATATCATTTTCATAGAACTCTCCTTAAGACTCTATCAGAACGGGGCTGCTTCTGCTCAACGGGCATTCAGGCGTTCACGAGCTTTTATCGCGGCTGTGCTACTTGGATATAATGTGATAATTTTTTCAAAAAGAGCCGTAGCCTTCTCCTTTTCCTTCAGCGCCGAAAACGTAAAGCCCAGCTTTAACAGCGCATCAGGAGCTTTAGTGCTGTTCGGATAACTGTCGACCACCTTCATAAATACAGTTTTTGCGTTTGACATGTCTGAAAGGCTATAGTGACACTCGCCTATCCAGTAGAGAGCGTTGGCTGCATATTCGCTTTGGGGATTATTTATAAAAAATGATTCAAATGATGCTATCGCCGGCACAAAATTGTTGGCGCTGTACAGGCCGAAGGCCTTGAGGTATTCCGCCGGTGGACCAGAATCCCTGGTTGCATTGGTTGGCGACGGTTGGTTGACAATTTCGACCTTTGGAGTCTGTGACTGTTGAGTAAGTCTCTCTACCCGTACCTTAAGTCCATCACCAGAGATCCGCAGGTCGCGATTTTCACCTCTCAACGTCTTTATTTCGGCAGAGAGTGACTGGAGCCGCGCTTCCTGATCCTGCTGCACAGTGGCAAGTTCATTATGACGCTGTTCCGCTTTTTTTGATGACTGGATCAAGAACTCGATTTTTGCTTCGGACTCGGCCTGACGTTTCACCATAAGGTCATTGGCGGCGCATCCTGAAATGAAAAGTGATACACAAAAAAATGGCAGCAGTCGGTTGAGCGGCATCATAATATCCTCATTTAACTTACGTTTTTCATAATTAAAGCGATATAGCTCCCTTTGTCAAGTGAAAGCTGCCTTTTGGGGTTTTATTGGCTGACCGATTATGCTAGCATCCAATCCCGTGAATTAATCGATCCCAAAATTGTTTAAAAAGAGTGGAACCATTTTTATGCTGAAACCTGAACTGCTCGCCCCGGCCGGCAACATGGAAAAACTGAAAATAGCGATCCATTACGGTGCTGATGCCGTGTACCTCGGCGGGCAGGCCTTCGGCCTGCGTAATAAGGCCGACAACTTTTCCCTATGTGAGATGGGTGCTGCTCTCGACTTCTGCCACTCGAAGAGCATAAAAGCATATCTTACGATCAATAGCTACCCTCGCAACGAGTCTCTTCCGGAGCTGGAGGAGTATCTGATGCAGGTTGCTGCACTCCCCTTCGATGCATATATCGTCGCCGATCCGGGGGTGCTTGATGCGGTGCGGCAAATTTCACCGGGACGTGAACTGCACCTCTCGACCCAGGCAAACACCATTAACTGGCGCTCTGCCCGTTTCTGGCAGCAGCAGGGTATCCGCAGAATCAACCTGGCCCGCGAAATGACCCTGGAAAATATCCGTGATACGGTACGCAACGTTCCGGGTATGGAATTCGAGGCCTTTGTACATGGAGCGCTCTGCATCTCCTACTCAGGGCGCTGCCTCATTTCCAGCATGCTGACCGGACGAGATGCCAACCAGGGGGAATGCACCCACCCCTGCCGCTGGAGTTATCATCTGGTGGAGGAATCCAGACCGGGTGAATATTTCCCGGTGGAAGAGGACGAAAACGGCACTTTCATCTTCAACTCGCGCGACCTCTGCCTGCTGGAGCATATTCCGGCTCTGGTCGCAAGCGGAGTGCATGCGCTCAAAATAGAAGGGCGCATGAAAGGGATCAACTATGTGGCCTCGGTGCTGCGGATCTATCGTCAGGCACTCGATGAATTTCTGGACAACCCGGAGGGATGGAGCTGCCGCCCCGAATGGTTGGGTGAACTGGCTAAATTGAGCCATCGCGGCTACACGACCGGCTTTCTCTTTGGCCAGCCGCGCACCGTCGGCCAGGAGTACGATTCAGCCTACATCCGCAGCCACGATTTCGTCGGCATTGTCGATGAGGTGCGGGGTGATGGGACGTTGCTGATTGACGTACGCAACCGGATCAAGTCCGGCGACCTGATAGAATTTATCGGGCCGGGAATGCGGAGCGACACGCTGACCTTGCAGCATTTTTCCGTCATTTCCGAGCATGGGGCAGCGATTCCGGCGGAAGTTGCTAACCCCAATTCGCAAATACTGCTGAAGGTGCCGTTTAAAGTCGAAGCAGGAGATCTCTTGCGCCGCGAGAAAATGCAATAATTACAGAGGATTGAGTATATGACTGACCCAAAACTCCCACCCCAGAATCTTGACGCTGAAATGTCGATTCTTGGCGGTATTCTTATCGACAACGACGCCATCAACCGGGTGCTGGAAAGCATCGCTCCGGAAGATTTCTACCGCGAGGTGCATCGCAAGATATTTCTCGCCATGATGCAGCTATCCGACCGGCGCGAACCGTGCGACCTGGTGACGCTGACCGAAACTCTGAAGAAAAAGGGGGAACTCGAAGAAGTCGGCGGGGCGGCCTATCTGCTTATGCTGGTCGATTATGTTCCGACTGCCGCCAACATTACCTACTACTGCAGGATCGTCAAAGAGAAGTCGGTTAACCGCAAACTGATCACCATCGCCACGGGGATTGTCACCCGCAGCTACGAGGATCAGACTGATGTTAATGAACTGCTCGATAAGGCTCAGAAAGATCTTTACGAAATCGGCGAAAACAAGCTGCGCCCTCAGTATGTGCCTATTCAGCCGCTTATCAAAGAAGCTTTTAAATTGCTTAAATCGCTCCATGACAAGAAAGAGCATATTACCGGAGTTCCGACCGGCTATCTCGAACTGGACAAGCTTACCGCCGGTTTCCAGCCGGGAAACCTGATCATCATCGCGGCCAGACCATCAATGGGAAAAACGACCCTTGCTCTCAATATTGCCCAGCACGCCAGCGCCGAGAGTAAGAAGAAGATTCCAGCCGTCATCTTCTCACTTGAGATGAGCAAGGAAGATTTGGTTATGCGCTTTCTGGCCTCTATCGCCCGTGTCGACCTGAGCCGGATGCGCACCGGCCACTTTCTTGATACCGACTGGCCCCGCCTGACGAGAGCAGCAGGAGTACTTCATGACGCCAGGATTTTTATTGATGATTCTCCCGCCATCAGCGTTCTGGAACTCCGCTCCAAGGCGCGCCGCCTGAAGAGTGAACATGATATCGGGCTTATCATTATCGATTATCTGCAGTTGATGAAGGGGGGTAACAAATTTGAGTCGCGTCAACAGGAGATTTCAGAGATTTCCCAAGCTCTGAAGGCACTGTCAAAAGAGTTGGGTGTGCCGGTCGTAGCCCTCTCTCAGCTCAACCGTGAGCTTGAAAAACGCGCCGACAAACGCCCGATGATGAGTGACCTGCGCGAATCTGGAGCCATCGAGCAGGATGCCGACGTGATCATGTTTGTATACCGCGAGGCGGTATACTGCGAACAGTGCCGCAAGCGCGACGGTTCCTGCGCCCAGGGGCATGACCGTACCGCTGAACTGATTATCGGCAAGCAGCGTAACGGCGCAATCGGCACCGTCAGCCTGGCTTTCTTCGGCGAGCATACCCGCTTTGAAAACTTAAGTGACCGCAGTGAATAGAATTATTACTACCGTTGTCAATAATGGAGGTCTGCCATGCCGCAGAGTATGAAAAAAGCATCCATGGGGGCAATACTCTCTGCCTGTAACATAATCGATGAAAATGATATCGCAGCGGCCATGGAGGAGCAGAAGCGCAGTGGCGTACGTTTCGGTGAGGCTCTGATCAATCTTGGTATTGTCACACAGGAGGATATTGACTGGGCGCTTTCCAATCAACTGGATATCCCCTACATTCGCCTCAAAGTCGATATGATTGATCCTGATGCGGTACGACTGGTTAAGGCGGCAACGGCGAGAAAATTCAACCTGATCCCGCTCATTAAAGCAGGAAACGAGCTGAGTATTGCCATCTCAGACCCGCTAAACAGAGAAGCAATTGAGGCTATCGAACAACAGACCGGCTGCCAGGTCAATATTTCTGTTGCTCTGGTTCGTGAAATTCGGGAAATGATCGCTGCCTGCTATGGAAGTAACGAAAATGAGCAGATGGGATTTGAATCGAGAGCCTTTTCAGAAAAATCTCTTGAGGTGATTAACAGCGATGTAAGCGGCACAAGGCTGCTCGACTACCTGCTGATTTTTATTCTGCAGAATCGGCTTTCATCACTCTCCCTGCAGCCAATGGGAAAATTCGTAACCGTCAGCGGCAGACGGAGTGGTATTTCACGACCAATCGGAACTTTGGCCGGCACCTATTTTCAGGATCTCACTAATAAGATCCTTAATAGCATCGGCACATCTGTCGAGTACAGATCAAATTCGAGCGGGCAGCTAACATTCAACTACCGCTCTCGTCCCATCAATTTCAAAGTTTCTACCATGGCCGCCTGTGGTGGCGAGTACATCACCATATACCCCTCTATTGAGTCCACCGTTCCCAAGCGGCTTACTGATCTTCATCTTCCGGAGCAGCAGGAAGCTGATTTTATCCGGCTCTCCCGAAAGAAGCAGGGTATTAGCTTCTTTGCTTCGAGAGATGTCCAGGAACGCAATCGTTTTATCGATCTTATGCTGGAAGAGATTGATACCGACGGCAAAAATGTCATCATTCTCGGGGAGGGGCCAGGTAGACTGAGCAAACTATTCCCGCGCATTCTTCTTCCACGAGATGAGACCGAACGTGCCACAGCGGTCATGCGAGCCTTGGATCATGCCCCAGACATACTTGTTATTGAGGACACCACCGAAGGCATGCCGTTTACAGCCGCCTGCCGTGCGGCCATGCGCGGCAAACTGGTTCTGGCCGGACTGGAAATCCGTGGTACCCGTAATGTCCTGCGCCATCTGTTGATGTATAAACAGCAGAATTTCTTTCTTCCGGTGTTCGTCAATGGCCTGGTTTCGTTCAAGGGGATCCAGCTCCTCTGTCAGGAGTGCCGGAGAGAGTGCCTCCCACCGGGCGAGGAGCTTGCAGTAATGAACCTGCCTACCAGCCCCGCATCGTTTTACCGCACCACTGGATGCGATGCCTGCGGTCACAGCGGCTTCAGCACCAGACTATTTCTAACCGACACCATTGTTTTTAACGATGAATTTCTTCATGTTTTTGGACTGACAAACGACGTCACCGATCTGGAAAACCATCTCGAAATGACCGGTTACCACGGGCTTGACAAAGAGGGTCTGCGACTCCTGATGGCGGGGGACGTTTCGCCGGAAGAATATATCGCCTCAGTTGTTCTTTAGTTACGAGAGGGAGGAAGCTCATGGCACGCATAGACGCACTTTTTAACATGATGAATGAGCAGGGGGCATCCGACCTGCACCTTTCCACCGGCAATCCACCCATCTTCCGTCAGCATGGCGAAATGGTGCGCCTTAACTTCAAAACACTGGGGCATGACGAACTGAAAACGATCCTGTTCGAAATTCTCAGCGAAAAACAGAAGGCTCAATTTGAGGAGACCAAGGATCTGGACTTTGCCTATGAAGTCCCGGGGCTCGCGCGTTTCCGTGGCAATATTATGATGCAGTACCGTGGTATTGCCGCCGTTTTCCGTATCATTCCCGCCAAAATTCTCTCTGCGGATGAGCTGGGGCTGCCGGAAGGGGTCCGCCGCATGACCGGCTTTAAAAAAGGGCTGGTACTGGTAACCGGACCGACCGGATCGGGTAAATCAACGACTCTCGCCGGCATGATCGACCTGATAAACTCAACCCGGAAGGAGCATATCCTGACCTTTGAGGATCCACTGGAGTTCATTCATGAAAACAAGCTGTCGCTTCTGAATCAGCGCCAGATCGGCCAGCATACCGAAAGTTTTGCTTCAGCCCTGCGGGCGGCGCTGCGTGAAGATCCGGATGTCATTCTGGTTGGTGAGATGCGCGACCTGATAACTATTCAACTCGCCATGAGCGCAGCCGAAACCGGGCATCTGGTTTTTGGCACACTGCACACCAGCACTGCTCCCAAGACGGTGGACCGGATTATCGATGTCTTCCCGACCGATCAGCAGGAGCAGGTTCGTGCCATGCTGTCAGAATCTCTTAAAGGTGTTGTCTGCCAGCAACTGCTTAAAACAGCCGAGGGAAAAGGGCGCGTTGCCGCTCTGGAAATAATGCTCGGCACTCCGGCAATCGCCAACCTCATCCGTGAGGGAAAGACCTTCCAGATTCCCTCAATCATTCAGACTGCAAAGAAAGACGGCATGCAGTTGATGGATCAGCATCTTCTTGACCTGCTTAAAACGAAAAGAGTAAATCCGGAAGAGGCGTACCGATGCGCCACGGACAAAAAACAGTTTGAGCAATATCTGCCCCCTGCATAGAATCGGGAGAATATGATGAAATTCAACCATTTTGACGAAAGCGGCCATGCGATCATGGTCGATGTCAGCGCCAAACAGCAGACTCTGCGGACAGCTACTGCAGCAGCGGAAGTGCGACTCGCTCCGGAGTTGCTAACGGCCATCAAGACAGGCGGCTTTGCCAAAGGTGACGTACTGGGAGTCGCCCGTCTGGCCGGCATCATGGCAGCCAAACGGACACCTGACCTGATCCCACTTTCTCACCCACTGGCTATCCATAGCGTCACTGTCGATTTCGAAATCAATGAAGCTGCGGGGGTGATTACGGCGCTCTGTACCGTACGGGCGTTCGAGCGCACCGGAGTCGAGATGGAGGCCATGACCGGGGCCAGCCTGGCTGCTCTGACGATTTATGACATGTGCAAGGGGAGTGATAAGTCGATTACAATCGGCGAGATCAGGCTGCTGTTCAAAGAGGGAGGGAAAAGTGGCGTGTACAAGCGGGCAATGGCCTGACGCCCAAATGTGAGAGCAGCATGACAAGGATCACAAGGCATCACCAAAATTTCCGAAAAACCACAAAAAAGGGCTTACGATATTAACGTAAGCCCTTGAATTTTTGGTTGCGGGGATAGGATTTGAACCTATGACCTTCGGGTTATGAGTGCATTTAAATCAATATTATAAGGCTCTGTCGTTTATTATTGTCTTTATTATACAGATAGTTCCGTTATACTTTTTGTTACTGACTTGATTGTATACCTCTATTTTCCCAGACACTACATTACAATTTACATTACAGTTATGAGTTTGCTTCTGGGCTATGAGCTGCTTTTTAAGTAGTCCCCTTCAAGTGGGTTACTGTCATGTCCTGCTGACACGATATTCCCTCCCCTCCCGAATGTCACGGGTATTTATTGCAATTAAATGGTATTTTCCGGAATAATTAAACAGCCTGTGAAGCCGCACCTGCTGCTGGTTTATGTGATGTTCTCCCTATTTATACTTTTTTTATTTTCCTATAAATAGTGCAAAGTTTGTCACTTGGTCACTTTTGACCATATTTTTGTGTAATATCGCGCGTTTAAGTAGGTGACAAACTGAGTGATGATTTTATTTTAATAGTCACTTGGTCACTGGCAAACCATTTTTTTGTCATTCGATTACATGACAATTTCGGGTTTTCCGGTTTTCTGGGATTCTCGACCTTGGCCGGATTCTTTTCACCTGGTCGCTGCTGTTTGTCGGTAGCCTAGGATTTGCCGCCGGGATGGAGGCAACGAAGCAGGTCGCCGCCAGAAGGCCGAACGGGTTGAAGCACTGGTTATGTTATGCCGGTAGCTGCTACACTGCCGCCGGTTGCTGGTACTTTCAGGGAGTGCTTGCGGATTGCTGGTTGTCTTGATCCTGCCGCCGGGTTTCCTTGCCAGTTTGCCTCGATGATTATATCTCACCCGTGGCAGGATAAGGGAGCGGGAATCAATTTGACAAGGCACCTAAAAAAGGTATAGATAATTATTCATGTCCTGGAAAGTGAAGATTCATAGAAAGGCCTAAAAACAGATTGCGGGGTTGCCTCGTAATGTCGCGGAGAAGCTTGCATTTCTGATAGCAGATATTGCGCTTAATGGCCCGGTACGTGGTACGTGGCCGAACTATTCAAAACTGACTGACAACCGGCACCATTGTCACTTGAAAAAAGGAAATCCTGCTTACGTGGCTGTCTGGAAAGAGCATAAGCAAATTATTACTGTGGAGATCGTATATGTTGGCACACACGAAAGCGCACCATACTGATAACCGAGTTCCTTTGACACTGTTGGTTCACCCTATTAACGTGGAGCGAATCAAGAAGTATGTCGCTTATATCGAACCTGAAGAAGGTGAAGAGGGCAGTATCGCTGCTGAAGAGTTTTTGAGCAAATATTTTCCGGGTGAAGTAAAAGAGGCTATTGTTTTACGTGGTTCCCGTGGCCGGGAGTGTCTTACTCAAAAGCAGCTTGCCGAAATGACAGGTATTCCGCAGCGTCATATTAGTGAGATGGAACACGGTAGGCGAACTATAGGCAAAGAGAGGGCAAAGAAGCTTGCCGCCGCTCTTAATTGCGATTATCGGTTGTTTTTGTAATGCTTGGTTACGGTTGGTATATCATGGCTACCGTCAGCGTGTTGTGCGGTTTGGCTTACCTTCTCCAACAGCAGAGAAAGCGAGTCAAGCAGGCGCAACTTGATTTCGATGCAAGGATGGAAGCGGAATATCCTGAACTTTATAATACCGAGTATGACATCGGCACTTGTGTCTATAGTAAAGACCGGTGTTGCTTAAATATTATTGAAAAGGACAGCCGAAATAAAGGTTTATTGCAGTTGTAGCCAAGTCTGATAGCTTCTTATGGTTTGCCGGTCTTTCTATTTGTGGTTCTGGTTTGCCGTGTCGCTCCTGACCGGATTCTTTCACAGGGAAGGTAAAGAGAATGCCCGGAAGCTCACCACCGCTCTTAATTGTGCATGTCGGTTGTTTTGAATACAAAGGAGTTTGAACGTGAAAACACACATCCTGTTGGTCGCACTACTCTTGGTACCTAGTATCGTTATTGCTGAATGTGCGGAATTCAAGGTTATTGACCATGGTGATAGAATGGAGGCTGTGTGTATAGGAGAGCCGCTCACAGAGATAGAAAAGTATGAAATCGAAAGACAGAAAGCACAAGAGCAGGTGAATGCTCAAAAACTAAAAGCTGACCAAGAGCGTGAAGATGTCCGTCAAAAACTCGCTAAAGTGGAATGTACCGGGATTCCGGGCGAATGTGGCCCAGGTCGAGTATGTTTTACTTTGATTTCTGCTTTTGTGACAAGGGGTACCTGTAAAGAGAAAGATGATGCAAATCGAGCTCTTGACAGAATAAATGACAGACAGCGAGATAATGCTCGTGAAACTGCACAAAACTTTAAAGATATGCAGCGCGAAAGTGATAGGCAGTTTAAAGAAAGACAGCGAGAGCAGCAGGATTTGCAACGCGACCAAAAAATTGATAGAATAGATCGCAAGTTGAGGTATGGCGGCTTTTACTAGGTTTTGTACATTCTGAGACTTATTCTGACCCGATTCTTACACCGGGCTGTAGATCGCGATGCTCTTTTAAAAAACAAGTGACATTTTCTAAAGTGGAATGATATGTTCAACCATCCTCGTCAACCTCTCGCTTTGGGCAATTTGTGACGGGGATAAAAACCTTTCTTGTCCGTGGGGGAATTGAACCCCTTACCAGCTCAAGACGGGTGATTTTTGTCTGGCCCGCAAGTACATCTAGAGCAGGCTTCGGTGGAACTTTTGTTCCTGGTTCTGTGATCGGTTTAACGGCGGGCTCTCTAGCCGATTGAGGGGAAGTGGTTACGTCTCTCGGTAACGAAGACGGCTAACCCGGTACACGGTGTAAACCACTCCGGGGTATGAGGCGTTACGTCCACTCCAGACAAAAAAACCGGCTTCCCTCTATGGGTTGCCGGTTTTTCTGTTTGTAGTTCTTGTTTTGCCGTGCTGCTCCTGCCCGGATTCTTTCACCCGGATGATGAATCTTGCCGCCGGAATGGATTCAATCAATGGGCATGAGCCGTGGTTTCTGAAAGTCTGTCAGTTACCCACGCATTGAGGCTTTTACCTGCTTTGAGGGCGGATTCGTATGCTTTGCGGTGAAGGTCTGGGGGTATGCGAACCATGAACTTTCCGCTGAAAGGTTTTTCAGGGGCTTTACCCATTTCAGCACAGAATTCAAGATAACATTCTACAGAGTCTCTAAGTGCCTGGCGCAGCTCGTCAACAGTTGTTCCCTGGAAGGTAATCACGTCACGGGTATTGACGACATCGCCGTGAAAGAATCCCGCTTCATCATCAAATTCGACATGCCCGATATATCCTTTGTACTCCATTATGACCTTATCCCCGCTTGAATGTTTTCAATATCTTGCGCTGTGTGAAATACCTGGATAATGAAAATAGTCTCTTGCCGTATGGTGTAAATGACGATGTAGGGGAACTCGGTGAAGATTAATTCCCTTGTTCCGTCGATTCTGCCGGGTTTACCGCTGGATGGATGTTTTGATAGTTGGGCAAAGGTTCTCTTGATGATCTTCAGCACGGTCTTTGCCGCCGCCGTGGGGTTATCCTGGGCGATGTAGGATTCAATAAGATCAAGGTTTCTCTGCGCGCCTCGTGTCCATTCTAGCTGCACGCTTTGGCCTCCCACTTGGCAAGCACGGCTTCATGTGGGGTTGTCGCACCTGCCTCAACTTCCTTCAATCCTTCCAGTATGCTTTGTACTTGCCATTCATTCAGGTTCAGATAGTTGGTTATGGCTTCCTCGATGACAAAGGTTTTTGAACGCCGTGTAGCTTTGGCAAGCAGGTCTATGCGGTGTTTCATGTCCGGGGGGAGCCTGAAGGATACGGTGTCTCTTGCGGTTGCTTTTTGCATGGAGTTACCTCCTTAATGGTTTTGTATAACAGTGCAATACATAAGACCACAAAGAGTGTTATCCGTCAATTCGTTTCCGGTTGCGTTTCCGGTTGCGCCTGCTCCTGCCCGGATTCTTTCACCGTGGATGCTGTTGGAATCAATAAGGGGGTGTATGGTGAAGTGGTGAAAGGCCGGGGTGAATATGGTTCTTGATGCGTCCACGTACCCATCCAGCCGGGAGGGGGAACGGATGAAGGACAAAATATTTTACATTCCTCGACCTGGTACACAACATTATCCGTCAATTTGTTTCAGTTCCGCTAAAATATCAATACCCATTTCCTTTAATTCGTGAACAATTCTGCCCTGTTTCATAATCAGATCATCAAGTAATTCTTTCTGATTTTCAGCCATCCACGAATCAGCCAATGCGCCACCAGCAGTATGAAGATGGTCAATAATTTTTGAGTTATATGCAAGCTCTTCCCGAAGCTTTTCTTCTTTCAGCGATATCTCTTCCAACGCCTCATCAAGTAACTTTGAAGCAAACTCAGAAATACTTCTATCAGTAATATCTGTATATCCAGACACAGCCATAACAGATTTTATCAGACTGATATCGTCACTAGATAATTGAATTTCTAACGCATCCACTTTACCCCTTAACACTGCCACGCTTACACCGAAGTAATCAGCCAGCTTCTTCAACGTTCTCGTACTTGGTTCACCGATCCCTTTCAAATAGCGATGAATCGCCGGTTGCGTCAATCCGGTATCCCTAGCGACTCCGCTTTGACCTTTCTCCGCAACAGCCTTTTTAAGCAGTTCCGTTACCATAGGTGGCGTTTTGTTGTCTTCCATTTGTCCCTCTTGTAACAGGATGTTACAGCTATCTATACATGTATGTATAAATTATGTTGACGTGTAGCAACAGAAAGTATATCTATACATGTATGTATAAGCAATAAAAAACACAAAGGCAAATCCACCCATGACACCACGCCGCCTTGAAACCAAATTTGAACTCACATCTGATCGCCGTTATGAAGTCTGTATTCATGAAGCTGCACATGCCGTCATTTATGCTTACGGTGGAACATTTGTTTATTCCGTTGAAGTTGCTCCGCTCGGTATTTCCGACTTGTCGCTTACTGGCAGGAAAGGCCACATGTACAAAGAAACAATGGGGCTTTGTAGTACGTCAGATGCGCCTTTTTCGTACTGCCTCCTTTGGAATATTGACGATTGTACATTTGTTGCCGACAAAAAAACTTTCCGCTCTGTAATGAAAAGCTGTGTTGGATGGAGAAAAAGAAACGAAATCAAGCGACGTATACGAGCACATGTCTGTGGATGTTTGGCCGGACCTGTGGCCGATGCAAAATACCGTGGAAAAACATCGGATGAAATCTATCTTGAGTCAGAGTCTGTCTTTTCCGGTACTCCTGATGATGTTTCAATCGCCGAAGCTCTGAGTTGGTTTTTGCCGTCTTGGAAAGAGTTTGATCTACTTACCAAAGAAACTGATCGTTTGTTGAGAATGCCTGAAATATGGGAGCGAGTTTTAAAACTGGCTGATGTTCTCAATCATGCAGGAAAAATTGAAGAGGATATTCCGTTTTTACCAGAACCCTGTGAATTATGGCCTGTTCAACAATATGGCAAGAGATTCGCTTGATCTTTCACAGGCCGCGCTTATGGGGATGGTTGAGATTGTTGATGAAGTTACAAAGGCACTACACCAAAAGGAGGAAACACCATGTATGCAGCCAGTATGAACAATATGAATCTTGTCGTTATCCGGGACAACCGGGCCACAACCACAAGCCTGATCGTCGCAGAGTTTTTCGAGAAACAGCACAAGGATGTTTTGAGAGCCATTGAAAATTTGTTGGTAGATTTGCAGGAAGAAGATCGGCGCAATTTTACGCCGATCTCTGTCAACGATTCATACGGTCGAGTTCAACCAGCATACGAGATGACCCGTGACGGTTTCAGTCTGTTGGCTATGGGATTCACCGGAAAAAAAGCCCTCGAATGGAAGGTAAAGTTTTTGAAAGCTTTCAATCGGATGGAGGGGGCTCTTTCCGGGAGTATCGTTGAACAGGTTAAATCGGCCACTGATGTTTTTCGGCACGTATTCGAGTTGTCAAAAGGTATGAGCAACCGCAAAGCACCTGCTGCCATTGCCGCTAATGCCGCCGCCAAAGAAGCCACCGGGCTTGATTTGCTGCGGATGATGCAGATCCGGTTCGATGATCGTGATTATGACAACATGACTCTGTTCAACGGCATGGTTCAGCTTATGGCCGCAGATGGTCTGCTGATCCGGGACACGTTCAAGGGAGTGCTTGACCGGTTGACCATTATCATTTCACCGGAACGCAAGCCGGGTGATATGCGCCTGCCGACTCCGCTTACCTTTCGCCGCCAGCTTGAACGGATTCGCCCGATGCTTGTCGAACAGGGGATTGAATTTGAATTTGGCCGGCACAGCAACCGGGGAACGATAATTGAGATTGAGAAGCAACACAAATCTATAGCAGGAAAAGGAGAAACATCATGTCTGAAAATGAATTGAATCGCGCTTTACGGGTTGTCGCAACCGCCGCTGCTACTACGCAGGATTCGTGGTTGACCGTCAACGAGGCCGCTGAAATTGCCGGGTTCAAGGTGAACACGATGTATACAATGTGCCTCCGCCGGGTACTGCCTTCGTACAAAATCGGAGAGAAAATGCGCCGGATTAAAAAAACTGACCTTATCGCCTGGCTGGAATCGAACCGGGTTGAAGCGAGAAGAGCGTAAGAAGGAGCTGCACCGTGGGACTTGATAAAGAAAGCATATTGAAAGCGACTGACATACCCGGTCTTTTGCGTGAGCTGCTTCCGGAGATGAAGCCGGTCGGCACGGAACAAGCCCTTGTCTGCTGCACTTATCACGCTGAAAAAAATCCGTCGATGTCGATCAATACCGCCAGTGGTCTGCACAACTGCCGGGGTTGCGGTAAGACCGGCACAATTTTTGACCTGGTTATGATCGTTAAAGGGTTGGACTTTGCCGGGGCGTGTCAGTTTATGGCTGATCGCGCGGGACTGAAGAATGAAACAGAGAAGATCAATTTTAAAGTAACCGGCAAGTTTTCCTATCATTATGCAGATGGAACGCTTGCTTATTGGAAAGAACGGATTGAACCCGGCTTCAATGGCCGTCCAAAGGATTTCTTATTCTTTCATGGGAGTGATATCAAGCCGGGGCAGGGGTTTTATCTGCATAAGGACAAGAAGCCAGCATACAAAGGCCGGGGCGATTGCCAGCCGCTTCCGTATCGTTTGCCGGGGTTGCTTGCCGCTGCTGCTGATACTTTGGTGTTTGTCCCGGAGGGTGAAAAAAAGTGTGATTTTCTGGTTTCAACCTGGGGACTGGTTGCCACCTGCCTTGATTCCGGAGCGCAGACAAAACCTTATCAGTCCTTTGTGGATGCTCTTGCCGGAAAGCATGTGGTGATTCTGCCGGATAACGACGAGGCCGGGGAGAAATACGCCGCCACAGTTGCCGCTGCACTGTATGGGATTGCCGCCAGCGTGAAGGTGCTACGCCTGCCGGGGTTGGAAAATAAGCAGGATATTCTTGATTGGGCAGGGGCGAAACTATGACAGCAAAACACACCCTGCCGGAACTGATTGAACTTGCCGCCACAACTCCGGAATGGACACCCGCGACGAACCGCCCGTCAGCCGGTTCGGAAATTATACCGCCGCCGGTTGCCGCTGATCTTCCAGCCAAACCGCGCAAGGCCGGAAGACCGCGCAAGAATCAGGGCGATTCTGATTCTGATGATTCACCGGAAACGGCTAAGGTTGTCAGTGAAGGGCGGGGAGGTAAACGGCTGCTGAAGATTTTGGCCGGAATACAGGATGAATGGCAACTGTTCTACGACAACACAGGGACATCTTACATCATGTTTTCCGGCTGGGGGCTTGAGCCGTTGGGGAAAAATGGCGCACTGGAAGAACGCCTGGCACTGCTGTATTACAAGGCCACCAATGAAACACTTGGGGCTGATGGTTTCCTTGCCGCCGTCAAGGTGCTTGCCGGATATGCGAAAGAACTTGGTACTGAAATTGAGATGCACACCCGCGCCGGACGACATGACGGACGGATATATTATGACCTGAAAAATGGCCGCGCTTTGTCAATAGGGGCTGACGGATGGGTTATTGATTCGCCGCCTACGGTGTATTTCCGTAACTTCCCGGCACAGCAAGCGCAGCCTGACCCTGTGAAAGGTGGTAATCCCTGGCTGTTGTTTGAGCACGTCAACGTTGCTGAGGAATACCGGCTGATGCTGATGGTCTGGTTGATTGCCGCCTTTGTGCCTAATCTGCCGTTTCCTGCTCTGCTGGTTTCTGGTAGTCAAGGTTCCGGAAAATCATTCTTCACCGCACTCTGTAAACGGATCATCGACCCGGCTATTGCCGCACTTCAGGACAATCCGAAGCGTGACGAAGATTTCGACTTGTTGCTTTATAAACACTTTTGCCTCGCCATCGACAACCTTTCCAACTTGCCAGCAGCACGAGCCGACCGAATATGCAGTGCAATCACCGGCTCTTTCGTTGAAATGCGGATTCTCTTTACCAATCTTGATACAATCGTCATGCCGTGTAATCCGCGCATTATCCTGAATGGTATCAATTCAATCAGTAACCGCCCTGATCTTCTCGACCGCTCCATTACTATCCAACTGGAACGAATCACCTCGACGAAACGCCGCCTTGAGGATGAAATGAACGAATCCTTTGATGCTGACCTGCCGCTTATCCTGGGGGGAATTGCTGACACTCTGAGCAAGGCTATTGCCATACATGGCACGGTGAAGCTTTCCAGTTACCCGCGCATGGCTGATTTCTGCAAGTGGGGTTATGCCGTGGCTGAAGCACTTGGAGGCCGGGGAGCTGAGTTTTTGAAAGCATACGGAGGGAACGCCGCCAAACTTGGTGAAGGGTTGATAGAGAATAACACCCTTATGAGTGGCCTGGTGCAACTGATGGACTCGGACGGCGTAACACACAAGGGTTCGTTCAAAGAGATCATTGAAAAACTGGCTCTGATCGTGACACCTGACCGGACAGATTACAGCTTTCCGACTTCGCACACCTTCAGGAAGCACATGGAACGGTTACGGCCAAACCTGGAAGAGTTGGGTATTACATTTCTGTTACCGAAGAACCACACCAACAAAGGCCAAACGATTGAAATTACCAAACAGCCGCCGCCGGGTAACTGGTCTGCTACTGCCGCCGATGCTTTGCCGGTTGTAATTCCTGTTACTTCACCGGTTGCTGATGATCTTGTTTTTGATGAAGAGGAGTTGACGCAATGAGAACCAGAAACAGAATGACCCGGCCTGATCTTGATTACTGGAAGGGGAACAATAAGAAAGCTGTAAGACTGCTGTATGCGAAGTCAGACAAAGACTCTGATGCGCTGCTGATTGAGATTACACCGGTTGACTTATCGGATGCTACACCATGCCCGTTATGCGGGTGCAATACACCAAACCCAAAAGGAGAAACACCATGTCAATGAATGTCGAAGTAAAAGGAAACAAGTTGTGTATTGAAATCGACCTGGAGAAACCGACACCTTCAGCTTCAGGTAAAACGCTTGTGGTTGCCAGTACGCGGGGTAACGCCGCCACCACTGCCGAGGTAGACGGGAAGCCGATTATTATCGGACTTAACGCCTACATCAAGCCGTAACAGGGTTGACGGTGAAGGTTGAATTCTTAAAAGAGTATTCCGCCCGGACTGCCGCCGGAGAGACAAGGACGGTCGCAGCCGGAGCCGTCCTTGATCTTTCACCGGATAAGGCCGCTCGCCTTATCACCGCCGGGATTGTCCTGGATGTTGAATCAGTCCCGTCAATCTGGAAATGGTTTGTCACGTCTGCTGACGGTCTGTTTCAATCCTCTGCGGGAACCATCACCCCGGAAGCATGGAGCATACACAAAAAACACCGGCAAGCTGCACAAGCCTGTTTCGATAATAAATGCATAGCTGAGGCACGGGTTGAGCTTGGCAAGGCTCTTGACGCTTTGCAGCTTGTCCCCTGATACCTGCCTGATCTTCCCCGCCGCCCCTCTCTCTCATGGAACTTTGAAAATATTATTTACACTCTACCTTTACTACCCATATTACTGAAAAATACTGAAATTTTCAAAAAAGGCGAATTAAGGCGAAGAAACCCGGACATTTCAGGACTTTACGCAACAAAAACCGGAAATAAGCGGAAATATGGTAAGAAAAGATAAGGTTTGCCGAGCTGTACCGGCCTGATTTCAGAAATTCACAAATTGCCTTACATTCCTATGCACAGCCGGGAAGCCTGTACGATTTGACTACACTCAAAACGTACATTAGCATCGTACACTTTTTACCTCAATTTTGCGTAAGATTTACATGTACGAAAATAACAATTGACATCCACGAATAAACATTTAAAATGTAAATCGTACACTATATCAAGCAGGAGGTGAAATGATGAGTAATAAAATTTTTGGCTATAAGCGGGTTTCAACGATGGTACAGAATACGGAACGCCAGCTTGACGGGATTGTGGTTGACAAGATGTTTGAAGATAAGTTGTCCGGGAAGGATACCGACCGGCCTCAACTGTTGGCACTGCTTGACCAGTTGCGCGACGGTGATACGGTAATGGTTCACAGCCTTGACCGTCTTGGAAGAAATATTGACGACCTTCGCAATCTGGTACAGAGTATGGTTGCTCAAGGGGTGACGGTGATCTTCAAGAAAGAGAATCTTACATTCAGTCCGGACACGGCCAATCCCTTCAGTGAACTAATGTTGAACATGTTAGCAGCAGTGGCACAGTTTGAACGCCAGATTATCAATGAGCGTCAACGGGAAGGCGTACAGATTGCCAAGCGGAACGGTGTTTATAAAGGTCGTAAGCAGGAAATGACAGCCGAACGCATAGCAGAGATCAAAA
This sequence comes from uncultured Geobacteraceae bacterium, assembly GCA_903845365.1. Lineage (GTDB taxonomy): Bacteria > Desulfobacterota > Desulfuromonadia > Geobacterales > Pseudopelobacteraceae > JACRCG01. Next base: position 25,101 of record CAIMXI010000225.1, read on the forward strand.
CCCGGATAGATGCAGGTGAGGCTAAGGCACGTATTGCAAAGGATTTGAAAATTAGCCGGGATACGCTTTACCGGTATTTGTGAAGAATATAGCGAAGCCACCGACACTATGCTAAAAGGTATCACCGTCAATCACGCTGGCCTGTATCAGAAGATTTCCAAACAGATTATATGCGCTGAAGAGTTACGAGGGATTCATGGCCTTTTCATTCGATGACACCATAAAGAAGCTGATGGACACAGGGCGCGGCAAAGAAGCATCCATGTATGGTCCCATCCGTGATCTATTCATTCAGGTTCTGAAATACCCTGCTGCCGATGTTGATATCGACACCACCGGCGAAGGCGGACGCCCGGACATCACCGCACGTGCTCCTTCCGGGCTGCGGGACGCCAAAAACAAGCCATCCCGTATTGACTGGATCGTTGTTGAAGCGAAGGACGAACGTGGCTGTTTTCGTGATCCTGCCAGCCGTGAAAAAATATTCGCCGTTAAGTCGAAATACATCGGCACCAATACCGCCTGGTTCCTCATGGTGGAGCCGGAGGCAATCATTGCCCGGCAGGTTACCGGCAAAGACTTTGCCACCACCAACGATATTGAACTACCGCTGCACGGTCTGACAAGACAAGAGTTCGATCAGCGTCTTGCACTCCTGAAACATGACGTTGCCGGTGTTCCCTACCAGTTGGAACAATTCAGGAAGGGCAACACCTCCCTGATCGCTTCTGAAAAGCTCGATAAGCCCGATCCCGCCACATCATCAATCCGCATACAAAACCGATATCGCGTTACCCGCCGCCGCTTCTTTGATAGCGTTCGTGAAGTAACCGCCTATCTGCAAAGTGCTACCCGCAATGCACTGGAAAAACAGTGGCCGCTGATTGAGCAGTACCGCACACAGGCCAATGACTTCAGCGAGAAATACAAGGAACGGGAGCGGGATAAAGGCAAATGGAAGTTTAACCCACATACTCTCAACATTGAGGCAAAACCACAGGGGCCGGATGCTACACGGCAACATCAGAAAGACGCCATAGTGTTGCGTCAGGAGTTCAAGAAAAACCCCGCCGTCGCACGACTGGCTCTTGATGACCTCCCCAACTTTCAGGCCCGTACCGGCGCAAAAGATGAAGACCTGGCAGAACTGTTCAGCATCGAATCAGCCAACCTGATCTTGGCTCGTATTCTGCTGCTTCGTTTCTTTGAGGACAACGGCTTTTTCGGTGATACAAAATACGTCTGTAATGGTGGTGTCGAAGCGTTCCAGAAAATGCGAACGTACTTCAAGGCCAGTTATACTCGCCTGCTGGAAGAAGCCTATCGGAACGCCAGTCGCCTATATGCCGCCGCCTTTGATGAAACGGAAATGGATTGGGTGCTTGGCATCAACGACCAGGGGCTTTCCGCTTCCATCGAATGGGCCATGTATCAGCTTTCCCGTTATGACTTTACCACTATCAAAGGCGATATTCTCACCGGCATCTATGACCGCTTCATGGATCGTGCCCAGCGCAAGAAGCTGGGAGAGTTTTATACTCCCCCTTCGATTGCCCGTTACATCATCAAGCAGTGTGGCGTTACTCGTGAAAGCCGGGTGCTTGACCCTTCATGCGGTTCCGGTACGTTCCTGATTGAAGCCTATCGAACTATGATCGGCAATGACATTGACCGTGGTGCTGCTGAATATGCCGACGTCCAGGAGACCTTGACTCGAATCGCCGGAAATGACCTGAACACCTTTTCATCGGTACTGGCGCAGATACAGTTGTTATGGCAGGTGCTCGGTATGCGTGAGGCGATAGAGTTGCACGGTTTCCCGGATATCCACGTAACTGGCAAGGTCAACTCGCTGGTGAAGCTGGATCAGCAGGCGTCACTTGAACGATTTGGAGAGCTTGATCAGCCTATTTATGACGCAGTGATCGGTAACCCACCCTACGTACGTTCGGAGAGAAGCGCACAGGAGCTTGATAAAGTAACCATAGATGAATTTGAATATGGCCGGAATGGCTATGGTGGCATTTCCGCTAAAAAGAATGCCTATACGCTCTTTATTTACCGGGCACTCAGCTCCTGGTGTAAACCACCGGCAGAAGATGGCAGCGTCGGCAAATTGGGCTTCATCATTCCAGTATCGCTGTTTGATGCCAACGAGACCGAAGATATGCGACGACTCTTCAAAATTGGTGGACGCTGGACGATCTGTGAAATCATTGACCTGGAAATAATCTACAAGCAGATATTTGATGCTGATGTTCTCCCGGCCATCATCATCTGCGAAAACCGACCGGCTACCGCTGATGATACCGTATCACTCCGTCTGGCCTCCCATGATTGCGTCATTCGTGACCATAGCGGAGCCTTACCGAAGTTTGATCTTGAGGGCCTACCGAAACAGCATATTCCATACATCGACCTTTTTACTCCCGATGGCCGTATCATGACCCGCCTTACCTCGGAGCGGTTAGCGGTAATTCGTAAACTATGGGACTGTGGCGGTACCCTTCGAGATGCTGCAAAGGTCTACTGGCGGGGGACTGCTCGCGCTGCAAAAGGAAAGTATACAGACCAACGCCCGGATATGCTTGCGGACTGGCAGGAACGACAGATGATCGCCGGAGGTATTGCCTTCCGTAAAGAGCAAAAACATTACAAAACAGATGGGCATCTTGTCTATAAGGGTGAAAACATAGTTGCCGCCGAGCTGCAAGGTGATCCCGTGGAACGCGGTATTGACCTTAGCTCTGTCAGCGATAACTCGCTATGGCAATTCGATACAATTCTGCCATCAAAGGGTTTTGCAGTTGCGCGAGTTGCTCACTGTGTCAACGCGGTTGGGTTCGCTCCAGCAAAGATTGCTTTCACAAATACCGCTACGCTCTTCTTTCCCCGTGAAGAGCTGGCAGCATTTCCGTTCGACCTGCTGTTTCTCTCAAATACCTATATCTTTTTTTATGCACTGGCCGCTCGTATGGGTATCTTGAGGACGTTGCGCAGCGATGTATATCCAACAAATCTTGGCGTAATGCCCTGGAGTGACACCCTGGCAACCAAAACAGCCGAGATCGAAGCTCTGCGGCAACCGATAATTGATGCCTGCCACCGTCGCTTCCAGGCGCGGGAGGCTCTACGCGAAGCTCTGTCAGCACTCAACCTGCCAACCCTTAAGCATCACATGAAACACGACACCACCACCCGCCTTACCTGGAGCGAAGCCTTTGACTCATCAAATTATGAAGTGGAGATTTCCCGCCCACGGATGGAGACCCGCGCTGCTGATGAGATACAGATATTCCTTGCCGATAACCTGCTTGACTGGCTTGAAATTACCCGTTTTGATCTGGCGGAAGGATTGTGCATCGCCCTGGTACAACGTGAGGGTGAAGCGTTAAGTAAAAGCACAATCCTCAATATGCCGATCCCGGTCAGCGAGACAGAACGGCAGGCGTGGGATGCTGCCATAGCTGAACATCAGGAAGAACGCCTTACCGTCGAGATGGATGCACGACTTGATGAACTTGATAGCATAGTCGGTTTGTGCCTGGGGCTGGAGCCAGCCGATACCGCTTTTATCAAACAAGAGCTGCGGGATGATCCATTCCTGAAAGGTATCAGACCACGCTACCCCGGCACCGTCACCAGAAAGCAGGGCTTCAGGACGGGGCTTGACTCAAGCGAACGGTATCAGTAATCACAAGCGGCGCTACTCTGGAAAAAGAGAGCGCCGTTTATCTTTTCATCGGCTTATTTTGTGAACGTCGGTCGCTGGATGGGGGATGTATTCGGATATAATCAAATAAAATTACATCTATAAACACCGGCTGACTTATTGTATCGCGGCTCTGTGTCATGCTGGATCGTGAAAGAAACCAAGCTAAAATCCTTTTCAAGGAGGAAGGCACATGAACGAATCTAATGACCAGAAGGACATCCATAAGGAAAAAGAGATCACATATTCAGCACTACACGTTGGGGATAGTGACTTTGATTCTTATTATATTTGGGAGAAAGTTTGGGAACCATCCGTTTACGATGAATGTGTCAGGGCGTTTGTAATGTCCGTTGAATCTGAGGAAGATGAAGATGGATACGAAAATTTACGATATGCGTCGTTAGACCTTTATGGCTTGGTCAAACACTTAAAAAGGATCTATCCAAAAATTGATTGGAGAATTAAATTTGACGGTTATGACGACGATTATGGCGGTGGCAGTTCTTGGGAAGTTATCGCAGTCCCTGATGAGCAATTCCATGAAGCGGAAAGTATTATTGGTCAAATTGAGAAATCCGGCAATATCATGTCATTTTCCGGAACGAAAGATTTTTACCCTCAATTATATGACGAACAAGGAGAGTTACGGCAGGAGATTACTGATTTTACAGAATCATTTTCAAATCTGTCCTACTTTGTTTCCTGTGAATATCTACACCAACCCACCGCAACACGACAGGAACTAGAAAAACAAATCATGTATCTCATCGGCCTGCTGACAGAACTTTATGCAGCAGGATTCAGGCTACACCAGATAGAGAATAAAGCTGAAATAAGAGATTATCCAGAATATCAGATGGATACTGACTTTCAGGATAAAATGTTAGAGATTTATGAACCGTACATGAGGAACCCGCACGATGATAACGAAGACAGCCCCTTTGAGCTGATTATATTCGCCGTTGAGAGCATTGAAGAGTCAAAGGAAATGTATGATGAAGGCAACCCATTTGATGTTGCATCGGCTGTAAGAAATTGGCAGTTTGGATTCCCCATTACGGGAAGCTGGGCAACATCTGTTGTGGAGGCTTTGAAGTATCTCCATGAAATATATTCCGGTGTTCACTACAACCTGAATACCCATAAATAACCTTCGGGGGGAACTATGGCAGGAAAAACAAGGAAAACGTCAGGGATATATCTGAGGGGAAAAACCTGGTGGATTACCTACATGGGTGTTGATCGTCTGCAAAAGTTTGAAAGCACAAGAAGCAAGCTGAAAGCCGATGCAGATTATTTGCTTGCCTGCCGTAAAAAAGAAGTTGCCGAGGGATTGACACCTATCACATCCAGCCGGAAAAAGTTTTCTACAACGCTTAACGATCTAGCTGAAAAATACCTTGAATTTTGCAAACCACAACGGGACATTAAAACAAAAACATGCCGGGTTGATACGCTTAAACAGTCTTTTGGGCATATGAAGCTGGTTGCTATTACCCTGGAAGATTTGGAAAAATTCCAAAGCCGTAGACAAACTGACATGAGGCCACCAAGAAAAGCGAGTGATAACCTGTTGCCGCCGGTTAAACCGGTTACGGTAAATAAGGAACTGGCAACATTAAAGCACATGTTCACTAAGGCTGAGGATTGGGGTTTGATACCGCTTTCATCCCTGAACACGGTTCGTAAACTGAAGTTGACGAAGGTGAACAACAGCCGGTTACGGTTCCTATCCACAGGTGAGAGCAGAAATCTCATTGTCGCTTGTGGCCGGGGGCTGAAAGAGATCGTAATATTTGCACTCAATACCGGCTGTCGCCGAGGTGAAATCTTTTCTCTCACCTGGAAGCATGTTGACCTTAAACATGGATTCATACGAATTGCAGAAAGCAAGAATGGAGAATCAAGAGATATCCCTATAAACCCTACCATTGAAAAAATACTGAAACCGCTGTCTGACCTGCGTGATTCTCCGTTTGTTTTTGTGAATCCTGAAACGGGCAAATGCTTTCAGGCTCATGATCGTGGCTCGCGTGAACTTGCGGCTTGTGCGCTGAGTACGGGATGTAGCAAAAGAGAACTTTTGTCGCTGAGATGGAATCAGGTTGACTTAAAGCGTGGGGTTATCCGTGTTGCAGACGTAGAGAAAGAGCAATTACGAACTATTTATATCGGGGGGTCGGTTATTGAAATCCTGAGAGTGGTGCAGCTTTGCTGTACTTCTCCTTTTGTATTTTTGAACAGGGAAACCGGTACTCGATACCAGGATGTTAAAAAATCGTTTGCTACCGCTTGCCGGTCTGCCTCAATTATGGATTTTCATTTCCACGATTTGAGACACACCTTTGCAAGTCAACTCGTTATGGCCGGGGTTGACCTTACGACAGTTTCACGGCTAATGGGACACAAGAGCCTTGTTATGACGCTTCGATATGCCCACCTTGCACCAAACCACTTAAAGAGAGCGGTTGATTTACTTACCTGGGAAGATCATCCAGAAGTCGTTAACGGATAATCCTTTGAAAAATGTATGAACAAAAAACCTGCCAAACTAAAGCGGGTTTTTTTTTGCCGTAAATTGTCATGTAATCGCATGACAAAAAAATGGCTACCAGTGACCAAGTGATTATTAACATAAAATCATCACACGGTTTGTCACTGCGTAACACTCTTGAATCATTGAATAAAACCGTAAAAATGACCAAGTGACAAACTTGGTGCCTTATAGCGGGGTATACAATAATTCAATTAATTATCCTGTTTCCGAATACCTTAATTATTCAAGACAGTTACAGTCAAATAATTATTGCCAAAAAATATCATTTAATTGCGATAAATACCCGGACAGATGTTTTCCGTTACATTACAGTCTTGGTCGGCTCTGCCAAGTTGAATAGAAGTGTGGTCGCAAATATTACAGAATAAACCAGTTACATTACAGTTTACATGACAATCCCAGAAAAGACACAAAAAAGGGCTTACGATATTAACGTAAGCCCTTGATTTTTTTGGTTGCGGGGATAGGATTTGAACCTATGACCTTCGGGTTATGAGCCCGACGAGCTACCAGACTGCTCCACCCCGCGACAAGCGAACTTGATTTGTAACAGAATATAGCTAAGTTTGTCAATACAAATATGATGGAAAAATCAGTACGAGCCGTTTTTTAGACACTACTGCAACAATCAATCTTTTTCAGGAATTGCTATTGCGCCTTTGCCCAGTTTTGCAGCCAGCTCTTTAGCTGCCTCCGGTTCAAGATGGCTACCGACACGCACACGATACCAGGTACCTTTGTCTCCAAGGCGTGACTCCACAATACTGACATTATACGCTTTCGCGGCCAGTTTACTGCGTAGTGCTTCAGCCTCTGACCTGAGACTGAATGAAGCAACTTGAACGGTGTGGTAGTTGGCTTCCGGATTAGTGCTGTTTCCAGATGTTGCAGGAGCTGCCTTGACCGCCTGGTTTTTGGTGGTTTCATCCGGTTGGGATGGTGTAGGTTTGGTCAAGTTAGTGGGCATGGCTGCCTGAAGGGGCAGCTTTGCAGGCTTCTCATCTTTTACATTGATTCCGCTACCCAACGTATTACTTTTTCTGCCGCTCGGGAGTGTCTTGTAAAAGCTTAGTGGCGGATCATTCGCGGGCGGAAATGCAACAGCAGACGAAGTTTGGGGGGAAGCATTATTCATCTGTGGCAGTGGTGCTGCAACAGGTTGCGGGGTAACAGGCGGTGTCGGTTGTTGCACAGGTGGTTGTGCTTCGATCTTTTGCGAACGGTTTTCGAGGCTTTGCTGTTCCAACGCCGCCTTAAACGCTTTTTTTGCATAATGCTTGGAAAAAAACCAACCACCGCCAAAGCCTATTCCGAGACAGAGGATTCCGGTAATACAGACAGCAAACAGTACCCCTGAGGAAGACTCTTTTCGAGGGCGACTTTGGCTCCCCTTAGGGGGAACACTGAACGATTTTTTCGGCTCACTATAATCAATGCGCATGGTGTCTCCGCTACATCCGTTCCGGTGCAGATATGCCCAAGATGGATAGGGCGTTTTTAAGAGTCTGCGCTGTTCGCTTCAACAGATATAGTCGTGCTTCTGTAAGAGAACGATCCTCGCTGATTACCCTGTTTTTATTGTAGAAACTGTGAAAACAACTGGCAAGTTCACTTAAGTAATAGGTCAGGCGATGGGGCTCGAAATGAACAGCGCAATCATTGACCGTGTCCGGCAATGCTGCCAGCAGTTTGATCATCTGGAGATCCTCCGGGGTGGAGAGACAGATCAAATCAGCATGAGCCGGTTTGTTGGGAGCTTTAAAGCCTTTTTCGTCAGCATTATCAAAAATACTGCAGATACGGGCGTGGGCGTACTGAACATAATAAACCGGATTTTCGTTGGTCTGCTGTTTTGCCAGGTCAATGTCAAATACCAGTTGGGCATCGGGCTTGCGCATCAAAAAAAAGAAGCGCGTTGCATCCCGTCCTACTTCATCGATCAAGTCGCGCAGAGTTACATAACTGCCGGCACGCTTGGATATTTTGACCTCTTCTCCACCGCGCATGACGGTCACCATCTGGTGCAGCACATACTCTGGCCATTCCTGCGGAATGCCAATCTCAAGAGCCTGAAGTCCGGCACGCACACGGGTAACGGTGCTGTGGTGATCGGAACCCTGCTCATTGATAACCCTGGTAAAGCCGCGTTCCCACTTGGCCTGGTGATAGGCGACATCAGGTACGAAATAGGTGTAACTGCCGTCAGCCTTACGCATGACACGATCTTTGTCATCACCGAAATCTGTGGAGCGCAGCCAGAGCGCGTCATCCTGCTCGTAGGCGTGTCCGTTGGCGATCAGCTTTCGCACAACAGCCTCGACTCTTCCCTCGCTGTAGAGTGCTGATTCCAGCGTGTAGGCATCAAACTTCACATCAAACGCTTCAAGATCAAGATCCTGCTCACGGCGCAGCCAGGCAACGGCAAAATGGCGGATGTCGTTAATGTTTTCAGGATCTCCGCAGGCGGTAGTCTGCTGGTCTGCCGCCACCACGGTTTCCAGGTTCAGATAGGCTCTGGCAACATCCTTGATGTATTCTCCCTGATAACCACCTTCCGGCCACCGTGGGTCATCAGGCTCAACACCAAAACAGCGCAACTGTACAGAAAGGGCTAGATTACTTATCTGTACGCCGGCATCGTTATAGTAAAATTCGCGCGTCACATCCCAGCCAGTCGCATCGAGCACTCGGCAAAGAGTGTCACCGATAGCAGCTCCACGACCATGTCCAATGTGCAGCGGGCCGGTCGGATTGGCGCTGACAAACTCTACCTGTACCTTCTTCATGGCGCCGCTGGCTGTCCGCCCATAACGCTCCCCCTCTTCCTCTATTTCAAGAAGAGTGGCCTGCCATGCTGTTGGAGATACGAAGATATTGATAAACCCTGGGCCTGCGATTTCGCTCTTAGCCAGAAGTCCGTTGCCGTTACCCAGATATTTGATGATGATTTCAGCAACCTGACGAGGCGCTTTACGCTCGCCTTTGGCCAACTGCATGGCAATGTTACAAGAAAAATTGCCATGTTCCGGATTGGCGGGATTGCCTATGATAATCGCTGGAAGCGGGAATGTCGTAAGTTCTTGTGCCGCGTGAGCCTCGAGCAGTGCAGATTCAAGCAGAGGGGTTATTCGGTCTCGCATCATCGTTTTGGCTGCTCTTTCTGGCCGGTGGCTTCATCGTCTTCCGGAATATCTTTAATGCTGACATCTCGTGAAAAATCAGGGCATCTGGCTCCGTTGTCCTGAACCCTGAAGCGTTTTGAACAGTTTTCGCGCCAGGCACAAACGGCGCAGTTTTGTCGAGACATAGTCTGTTATCCTGGACGAGAATGGATTTACTGCTGTTTCTTTTCCTGCGGGAACTGGTAGATAACTTCATTGCTGCGCACAAGACCAAAATCCTTGCGAGCAATACTTTCAAGGTAGCGGCGGTCTGATTTAAGCGCAACAATCTCACGCTTCATTTTTTCATTTTCCGTTTTGTTGTCAGCCAGGCGCGCTTCAATTTTGTTTTTGTCCTGTTTAAGTTCAAAAATCCGCAGTAAGCCTTTATCACCGAAAACGGTGAAGAATAGAATGAATGCCAGGCACCCAAGCGGAATAAAATACATTTTCTTATCAAGAGGCAGGTTAAACATTTACCCTTTTCCGATCCTTTGGGCAAAATAAGCCGCTGTCGTTTTGAGGCCGTCTTGCAGGTCAACCACCGGTTCCCACCCCAGTTTTTCTCGAGCCAGGGAGATATTGGGCTGTCGCTGTTTTGGATCATCCTGTGGCAGTGGCTGAAAAATTATCTTTGATGCAGAGTTGGCTATTGTAATGATTTTTTCAGCAAACTCAAGGATTGTATTTTCGACCGGGTTGCCAAGATTAACCGGGCCAATAAATCCGTCACATTCCATCATGCGGATCATCCCCTCAACCAGATCTGAGACAAAACAGAACGAGCGGGTCTGGGAACCGTCCCCGTAAACTGTAATGTCTTCGTTACGAAGTGCCTGCAGGATGAAGTTTGATACGACACGACCATCGTTTTCGGCCATGCGCGGGCCATATGTGTTGAAGATGCGGATGATACGGATATCAACATTATTTTGGCGGTGGTAGTCCATCATCAGCGTTTCGGCAACCCGCTTTCCTTCATCATAGCAGCTACGAATGCCAATCGGGTTGACGTTGCCCCAGTAATCTTCGGTTTGCGGATGTATATGTGGGTCTCCGTAGACCTCCGAGGTGGAAGCCTGCAGGATCCGAGCTTTGACCCTCTTGGCTATTCCCAGCATGTTGATGGTGCCCATAACGCTGGTTTTTGTAGTTTTTACCGGGTTGTACTGGTAGTGAATCGGAGAGGCCGGACAGGCCAGATTATAGATGCGATCGACCTCAAGCAGGATCGGCTCGGTTACGTCGTGCCTGACTAGCTCGAAGCGATGGCTGTCCATCAAATGTATGATGTTGTTTTTGCTGCCGGTAAAAAAATTATCTAGGCAGATAACATCGTGCCCTTCGTTCAGAAGCCGTTCGCAGAGGTGTGAGCCGACAAAGCCGGCACCGCCGGTTACAAGTATGCGCATATTATTTTACTCCTCCGCTACAGCGCCCGAGCGGAACATATTGTAAGCCGCCGGCTGCCATCCGGTCAGGCTTGTAGAGGTTACGGCCATCCACGACAAGCGGCGTTCTGAGTGCCGCCTTGATACGGTCGAAGTCCGGATTACGATACTCGTTCCAGTCGGTGATGATCGCCAAGGCGTCGGCACCGCCCAGGATGGCATACTGGTTGCCACTGTATTCGATCCGGTCGCCAAAGATTTTTACAGCTTCATTGATCGCTTCAGGATCGTGGGCTCGTACAACCGCTCCGGCAGCCAGCAACCGTTCAATGATCGTAATGGAGGGGGCTTCTCGCATATCGTCAGTACGTGGTTTGAAGGAGAGACCCCAGCAGGCGATGGTGCGACCGGTGAGAGGTAGCTGCTCCTCGTCCGGGGAGCCAAGCAGCCTGATAAGTTTATCAGCAAGCACCTCTTTCTGGAGTTCATTGACCTCTTCAACAGCCTTGAGCAGAAGGAAATTATAGTTTGATTCTTCTGCAGTTTTTATCAACGCCTTAACATCCTTGGGGAAACAGGAACCGCCGTAGCCTGGACCTGGAAAGAGGAAGTCGTAACCGATGCGGGAATCAGAACCGATCCCTTCACGGACGGCCTTTACATCGGCTCCCATTCGCTCACACAAATTAGCGATCTGGTTCATGAAAGAGATGCGTGTGGCGAGCATGGCGTTGGCTGCGTATTTGGTCATTTCGGCGCTGCGGATATCCATAACGATCATGCGGTTCTGTTTGCGCATGAAGGGGTCGTACAGTTCTTTCATTATTTCGGCGGTCCGGACGTCGTCGCAGCCGATGACGACACGATCCGGTTTCATAAAGTCATCAATTGCGGCTCCTTCCTTGAGGAATTCGGGGTTGGAAACTACATCAAATTCCAAATCAACACCACGGGCAGTCAATTCTTCCAGAACTGCGGCGCGAACTTTGTCGGCGGTGCCTACCGGAACAGTCGATTTGTCGACAATTATCTTGAAGCCGTTCATGACACGGCCTATATCGCGAGCGACGCCAAGGACATATTTGAGGTCGGCTGAACCATCTTCACCAGGAGGTGTGCCAACGGCGATGAAGCAGAGCAGAGATGCCTTGACCGCCTCATCCATATCGACAGTAAAAGAGAGGCGACCCTCGGACTGGTTGCGTATAACCATCTCTTTGAGACCCGGCTCATAGATCGGGATGATGCCTTGTTTAAGGCTGTCAATCCGCGCGTGGTCTATATCTACGGCTATAACACTGTTGCCGCTTTCGGCAAAACAGGCTGCGGCCACCAGACCGACATAGCCGGCGCCAAAAATACAAATTTTCATGAACTCCTCCGAAATTGACAATACTCTGTTACCCTATAACACACTATCCATCTGTAATTCCACTATTTTTATATCTTTTAAAGCCATCATTTTTCATTTTCAGCGCCTCACTATACGCTTCGCTCCGTGAAACCCCGGAAATCATGGCGGCCTGTTTTGCAATATCCTTAATTGAAAGTGATCCGTCAGTCATCAAGCGAATAAGTACATGCTCCAGAGACTCGCTCTCCTGCGGTGCAGCAGTCCCCGGTGCGATTAGCAGTACCACTTCGCCGCGCACAACATCCTGAGAAAGAGTGGCGATCACCTCCGAAACCGTGCCGCGGATACACTCTTCAAACATCTTGGTAAGCTCCCTCGCAACAATCACCTGTCTCTCCCCCAGCAGTTCGCGAATATCGGTGAGGGTATCTACCAACCTATGAGGGGCTTCATACAGTATCAGTGTGCCGGGGAGGGCGCTCATTCCTGAGAGGAAAGTACGGCGCTTCCCCTGACGGGATGGTGGAAATCCGGCGAATGTAAAGATGTCGGTTGGCAGACCTGATGCGGAAAGAGCCGTGATGGCGGCAGAGGCTCCCGGAAGCGGAACTACTGGAATCCCTTCGGCGACGGCATCTCTAACCAGTTGATAGCCAGGGTCTGAGATGCAGGGGGTGCCTGCATCAGATATGAGCGCCACCGATTTTCCCCGGCGCAGCGCATTTAAAATCCGCTCCCCTTTGAGCTGTTGATTGTGGTCAAAGTAGGAGGTGAGAGGCTTGGATATGCCAAAGTGATTGAGAAGTTTGAGTGAGTGCCGGGTATCCTCGGCAGCAATCAGATCGACCTCACCAAGAATACGGACTGCCCGATAGGTCATGTCTTCGAGGTTGCCGATTGGAGTGGCAACAATATAGAGGGTAGCGGTCGTCATTAGCGTTGCGCCAGTGCCAGTTTAATCGCAAGACCGGCAAAAATACCCCCTGCGGCACGATTAAGCAGTTTCTGGGCTCGTAAAGAGTGTCGAAAGTACTCGCCAAAAACTCCGGCCAAAAGGCTGATCGCGCCGAAGACGATCAGTGTGGCGATTATGAAAACAGCGCCCAACAGCAAAAACTGTGCAGTCAGTTGTCCTTTGAGCGGATCAACGAACTGGGGAAGAAAGGCGAGAAAAAATATCGACACCTTGGGATTGGTGATATTCATGATTATACCTCGCCGGTAGAGGGCACCAGAGTTAAGCTGATCAACTGCTGCTGCCGCGCCGGTTACGGCTCCGGCACGGAAGGCCTGCCAGGCGAGATAGAGCAGGTATCCGGCGCCGGAAAACTTTAAGGCGGTGAAAGCCACTGCCGAAGTTTTGAAAAGTGTTGCGACTCCGAATGTCACAGCCGCAGTGTGAAACAGAAGCCCGGTGCTGAGTCCGAGCGTAACAAGCAGACCGGCTTTACGCCCCTTCTGAGCAGCCTGTGTCATGACGAACAGGTTGTCCGGCCCGGGAGAGAGAGCCAACAAGATGGAGGTAGTAAAAAACATCAGTAATGTCTTTGGGTCAAGCATGCGTATCTCCCGCCATTTGTGAAAGTAATTTTTTCCATAATGGTGTACAAGTAAATGGCTGTCAAGCATGACGGCTGAAATTAATCCCAACCTTGCAGCCAGTTGTGCGAACAGAGGACTCCCAGATGACCAGAATAACTCTTAACAAAAACGAAGATCGCCGTATCAAGACCGGACACCCCTGGGTATTCAGCAATGAAATCCGTGAAGTGAGCGGAGACCGTGCCGCCGGGATCAGTGCAGAACTGTATGACGCAGCCGGCGGTTTCATCGGTATCGGACATTATAATCCGCACTCACTGATCGCTTTCCGGCTGTTATCAAGGCAGCGTGTGGATATCGACGGCTTGGCGTTTTTTGAAGGGCGGATTTTGGCCGCTCTGTCTCACCGTCAGGCACGCTATCCAGAGATGACTACATTCCGAGCCATTTATGGTGAAAGTGACTTCCTGCCGGGGTTGGTGGTGGATAAATACGGGGATTACCTGTCGGTACAGTTTCTTTCTGCAGGTATGGATTGCCGACGCGAGCAGATAGTCTCAGCACTCCGGAGCGTCCTGGCGCCGCTCGGCATTATTGCCCGCAACGACGTCGCTGTGCGCAAGCTGGAAGGGCTGGATGAGACGGTAGAGATGCTATGGGGAGAGATCCCCGACCAGGTTGAGATGGTGGAGAACTGTCTCCGCTTTCAGGTAAGCCTTCGGGATGGACAGAAAACAGGCGGTTTTCTGGATCAAAAGCAGAATCATCTGCTGCTGCGTGGAATCTCTGACGGGAAAAAAGTGCTCGACTGCTTCTGCTACACCGGTGGTTGGGCGGTGCATGCTGCGGCATTCGGGGCGCAGTCGGTGTTGGGAATAGATATTTCGGCACGGGCTGTGGGGCAGGCGAGCAGTCACGCCAAACAGAACAAGGTGTCCGACCGGGTGCGTTTTGAAGAGATTGATGCCTTTGAGCGGTTACGTTCGCTATATCAGGAAGGGGAGCGTTTCGGGGTGATCGTGATGGATCCCCCCGCCTTCGTCAAAAGCCGCAAGAACATCGCCGAGGCGACGAAGGGGTATCTGACGATCAACCGCCGCGCGCTGGAACTGCTTGAGCCGGGCGGCTATCTGATAACCTGCTCCTGCTCGTACCTCATGGGGCGCGAAGCGTTTCGCGACGTGTTGATTCAGGCGGCCAGGCTGGCAAAACGTGAGGTGCGACTTGTCGATACATGCAGTCAGGCGGCGGATCATCCGGTGCTGCTCTCATTTCCGGAATCGGAATATCTGAAATGCTCTCTGCTGCAGGCAGTGTGATAGTTACCCAATTATCTCAATATAAAAATAGCAGGAATATCCCCCTCGGGTTCCTGATTGCCTTCAAAAGGTTCGTGTGCTAAAGTCCCCCCCATTTGATTCAAAGGATATGAAGGCAATCAGGAACATGACCCTCCCACTTAAAATAGACAAAACCCTGCGGGAACGCCGCCGTATAACCAGGCTGCTGGATTTTCTCAAGCGTGACGACCTGACCGGCGAGCAGATGGAGCGTATCGGACGCCGCTTGCAGAAATCCGGCAAACGGGCGCTCTCTCCGCTGGTTCGCAAGCTCTGGCGTGAGCAGAACGGCACCGCCCTTTACCGTTACACCTGTATGCTTGATTTTTTCGATACATCAGCCTGGATGGATCAGCTCATTCAGATCACGTTGCAGCGCAAGGATCTGGAAGAGGATGGCAAGCTGGCTCTTCTGGACTTGCTTCACGAAAGCGGCATCGACGTCACCCTCCCCCCCTTCGCCGCTATGACAGGCTACGGTGCCCCTACTCTTGAAGGATTTGTCGATGACTGCCTGGCTGATAATGAGCGTGGACTCGTCCGGTTTATAGACAGTTTTCTGGATGTTGCCGATGAATTCCGCGTGAAAATGATGCGGCGCCTTTCTGAAAAGGCCTCGATTGAAGCGATCGCCCTGCTTGAGATTCTGCTCTCTTTTGAGAAACAGGAGATCGTCCGTGAAGCGATTAAAGCATTGGGGCGGGCACGAAGCGGCCATTCCCTGGATGTTCTACAGCGTGCCCAAATCCGACTTGCAGGAGATCTGACCGAGCTGATCAGGCGAAATATCCTGCGCCTCTCGTTCACCGGCATTCGTGAACCGCTTGAACTGCCCCAGACCATCCAGCAACCGCGTCCGTTTCATGAAGTGTACGCCGGTCCCGTTGATTTTTACGGCTCACGCACACTCTGGTTCTCATGGCGCCTTGGTGATCACGCTTTTGCAGCGATGCTGATCCTGACCGGGGAGAGTGACGGTCTGTTGAACGCTATAAGCTATCGAATGAAGGACGAGAAGGAGTATGACCTTATTTTGAAAGATGTAGTCGGCGGCGAGATGTTAATGCCTGTAGATCAGAGTTATGCCGTTGCTTCGCTTCAGGATGCGCTTCACCGCAGCCGCGAAGGGGGATTTTTCCTGCCGCCTGATTTCTACGTTGATATGCGCCTCTTCCTCCCCGATTCACTCAAACCGGAAGCATACATTCCCCGCTTCAAACTCAAGTATCTTGAAGATATTGTTGAAAAAATTCCTGGGTATGTTGCGACCGCCAACGATCTGCTTGATGAGCCTGGGGTTGAAGGCTGGCTACTTACCGAGATGGCGCTCTATGATATTGCCGATCGCTTCTCTGCTTTGGAAAAGGAGGGGGGACCGGAATCCGTGTCGCCGGAGGCTCTTGAGAAGGAGATTTCACTCTGCTGTGATGCGCTGATAGCGCCCAGGCGTGCCGAAATTATCAAGCGTCTGCTGTTAACCGCCGACTACCTCCAACAGATTGAGGGTGACGAAAGCGCGGTGCAAAAGTCATTGGCGACGGCATTAAGTCTGGTTGGTGGTTTTATACCCGATTGCAGGCACCCATTCATTCGGCGCTTGATTCTGGACAGCGTGGATGCAGCAAGGCAGACATTGGCAGAAGGGTATGATCCGCGCCTGGAGGAGAGCTTCGATGACGATGACTTCGATGAGTGAAGCGATGGTCGGCAGAACGAGAGAGACCGAACTGATTGCCGTTATCGGTGGTGGCAGCTGGGGTACTGCATTAGCCGGCCGACTGGCGGCAAACGGCAGTGATACACTCCTCTGGGCTTACGAGCCGGAACTTGTGGCGGAAATCAACACACACCGCACCAATTCACTTTATCTCCCCGGAATAAACCTGCACCCGGCTTTGGCCTGTACGGGGGATCTTGAAAAAGCTGTGCTAGGACGGAGCATCGTGCTGCTGGTAACACCGGTTCAGGTGACGCGCGGCATACTGAAACAGCTTGCCCCCTATATTGCACCTGACGCGATTATTGCCAACGCCTCCAAAGGGATTGAACTGGATACCCTCCGGACGGTGTCCCAGATATGCGTAGAACTGCTGGGCGATGCTGCGCCTGCGCGGTATGTGGCGCTCTCAGGCCCGACCTTTGCCCGCGAAGTCGCCCAGGAGCTTCCCTCTCTGATCGTCGCTGCGTCGCTTAATGCCGATGCCGCCGGACGGGTTCAGGCAGCCTTCAGTTGCCCCTGCCTGCGGGTATATACCAATGGCGATGTGATTGGTGTAGAACTGGGGGGAGCCGTTAAAAACGTGATCGCCATTGCCGCCGGAATCTGCGACGGCCTCGGCTTCGGCCACAACGCCCGTGCAGCCCTTATTACCAGGGGTCTGGTTGAAATGAACCGCCTCGGACAGGCTATGGGGGCACAAAGTTCGACCTTTTCCGGCTTGGCCGGCATGGGCGATCTGGTGCTGACCTGCACCGGTGATCTTTCCCGCAACCGTACAGTCGGTTTCAAGCTTGGTCAGGGGATGAATCTTACGGAAATTCTGGCCGAAATGCATATGGTCGCAGAAGGGGTCAAGAGCGCCGCATCCGTCTATCAGCTCTCCCGTAAGCTTGGCGCCGAAATGCCGATTGTGGAGAAGACCTATCAGATCCTGCATGAGAGCAAACCGGCGCGCCAGGCGGTCATAGAGCTGATGGCCAGGGATTTGAAGGCGGAAGGGTAGATTTAATCGTGGTTGAAATAGAAGAAGCACACATAATAATCCAATTCTACCGTGGCTCCGGCCCTGGGGGACAACACCGCAATACCACCGATTCAGCGGTACGTATACGCCACCTGCCGACCGGAATCGTTGCCCAAGCCTCGGAGAATCGAAGCCAGTTCCAAAACCGTGAGGTCGCCATGGAACGCCTCCGCCATGCCTTGGAACGGCGTGAGCGCATAATTAAAAAACGGATCGCCACCCGTCTGCCAAAAAGAGCCAAAGAAAATCGCCTCACGGAAAAGCGCATAGTGTCAGACAAAAAACGCTCCCGCGCCTCTCTGGAGTAGGAGCATGCTTCGAGCGTACCTTTTTTTCGCAGCTTTTATCCCTCTGACGCTGATATTTTCAGTCAGCTCTTTTATTTCGACGTTGTTTGATGCAAGCGGGCGCATTCATGCATCTCATGCCCGTCTCTGGGCACGGTTGATGCTGGCGCTGAACCGGGTCAATGTAACAGTCAGCGGCAGCGAACTTCTCCCTGAAGGTCCGGTTATCTTTATGAGCAATCATCAGAGCAACTTCGATATACTGGCACTGCTGGCGGCAATGCCGCGCCGATTTTACTGGATCGCCAAGAAGGAGCTCTTTGAGATTCCGCTGTTCGGCCATTCCATGCGACGCGGCGGCTATATCCCCCTTGACCGGAGCGATGGACGCAAAGCACTGCAGAGCCTTGATGAGGCTGCAGCCACGATTCGCCAGGGGAAGAGCGTGGTGCTGTTCCCCGAAGGAACACGCACAACGGATGGCAAACTGCTGCCGTTCAAGCGGGGCGGCTTCGTCCTCGCCCGGAAGGCAGACGTGCCGGTCATTCCTGTCACTATCAACGGCAGCGGTCGGATTAATCCGGCCAACCAGTTCAGGCTGTACAGCGGGGATATAAGCATAACGATACACCCTCCGGTCGTTTTCCCTTCAGATCTCCGCAGGAGTGAAGCAGAAACCTGGATGATGGAGCATGTACGCAAACAGATTGACTCAAGCCTGGAGCATTAAAATGACTATCGGCTATCTGTACATTACTCTGGTTATTGCGGGACTGGCCGGCATGATATGGGGCTTTCCGGCGGCGCATCGCCTGAAAAAACCTTTTGATATTGGGGCGGCTCTTGTCGTCCTCTGCGGAGTTGTCTCTTTTGCATTTGGAGTTCTTCTCACCTTTATTCCCGGTTTTTTCCAGGGCAGGTAATTTGATGAACGAACAGCTAAAAAACATCATCGCCAACGGCATCGTCATCTGCCTAATCAGCCTGCTTCTGCTTCTTGCAGGAACCTGGTGGCGCATGAGCAGTCAATTCAGCCGGGGTGAAGAGGCCTACCGCAAAGGTGATTTCACCGGCGCCATTGCCGGATACGAATCCGCCCTGCACATGTATATCCCGTATCACCCGACCATTGAAAAGGCAGCGGAAAAGTTATGGCAGATCGGCGAAACAAATGAGCATCTTGGAGATGTGAACCGCGCCCTGATTGCGTATCGTTCCCTGCGGAGTTCGTTCTATGCCGACCACTGGCTGATGACACCCGGTATGGAGTGGATCGAAAAATGCGACAAAAAGATTGCCGCGCTGATACCTTTGCAACATGAGAGATAATATGATGGATAGAGCAGAGTCACATTCGGCACTGCAGATTGTCGCCCTTGGCGGCCTTGGCGAAATCGGCATGAACATGATGGCCTACCGGTACGGCGACGATATCATAATCGTTGATTGCGGCCTGATGTTTCCCACCCCCGAAATGCTCGGAATCGACTATGTCATCCCGGACATCACCTGGCTGCGGGAGCGTTCGGAACAGGTGAGGGCTATCTGTCTCACGCATGGTCACGAAGACCACATCGGCGCCCTCCCTTTTGTGTTGCAGGAACTCAACGTTCCGGTCTACGGCACAGCCCTGACACTTGGCCTCGTTACCGCAAAACTTGAAGAGTACAAACTTGACGGTGCCGTTGAACTGATAACCGTGGTTCCTCGTAAAACCTTGGAAATAGGATCTTTTCAGGTCGAGTTCCTGCGGGTGGCCCACTCTATCGTGGATGGCTGTGCCCTGGCGATTTCCTGCCCGGAAGGGGTCGTCATTCACACCGGTGATTTCAAGATCGATCACACTCCGGTTGACGGTCAACTGACCGATCTGGCCTCACTGTCGCGCTACGGCGAAGCGGGGGTTCTGGCGCTGCTGTCCGATTCCACCAACGTAGAGCGCGAAGGATACACACTCTCGGAAAAATATGTCGGAGAGGCGTTTAATGATATCTTCCCGAAATGCACGGGGCGTATCATTGTAGCCGCGTTCTCCAGCAGTATTCACCGCGTACAGCAGGTCGCCGATGTTGCAGCGCGCTGCGGCCGCAAGATCCTGCTGAATGGCCGTTCGATGCTGAAAAATGTCCAGATCGCCCGGGATCTCGGTTATCTGACTATTGCCGATGAAGATCTGATGGATTTGAGAGCGCTCCCACACTTGCCGCCGGAGCAGGTCTGCATCATCTCCACCGGCAGTCAGGGGGAGCCGATGAGCGCCCTGACCCGCATCGCCATGGATGATCACAAACAGATTAAGCTTGAAAAGGGGGATACCGTCATCCTCTCTTCCCGCGTCATCCCCGGCAATGAGCGAACTATCTCGGAGCTGATCAACCATCTCTACCGACGCGGCGCTGAAGTCTTTCATGAACGGGTATCCGAGGTACACGTCTCCGGCCATGCCAGCCAGGAAGAGCTGAAATTGATGCTCAACACCGTCCAGCCGCGCTTCTTCATTCCGATTCATGGAGAATACCGTCATCTGGTCAAACATATCGAGCTGGCCC
Source organism: uncultured Geobacteraceae bacterium (assembly GCA_903845365.1). Lineage (GTDB taxonomy): Bacteria > Desulfobacterota > Desulfuromonadia > Geobacterales > Pseudopelobacteraceae > JACRCG01. The sequence continues at coordinate 45,741 of CAIMXI010000225.1, forward strand.
GGAAAGTCGGCATCCCGGAGGAGCGTTGCATCCTGGCGACCAATGGCGAGGTGGTTTCCTTCTATTCCGATACCGCCGCGATAGTTGAACATATCGAATCAGGCAGGGTTTTTGTCGATGGCAAAGGGGTGGGAGATGTTGGCAGGATGGTGCTGCGAGATCGCAAGCATCTCTCGGAAGACGGCATGATTGTCGTTATCATCGGGCTTAACATGAGTACCGGTGCCGTTATTTACGGCCCTGATATTGTCTCACGCGGCTTTGTTTTCGAAGATGAAAGTCAGGAGTATCTGGAAGATGCCCGCAAGGTGGTGGTGTTTGCGCTGGAAGAAATCAACACCGAAATGCGCTGTGATGCTGAAGAGGTCAAGACCGCAGTGCGTCAGGCACTGCGGCGTTTCTGCAAAAAAACTATCGAGAGGCGACCGGTAATACTGCCGGTGATTATGGAGATGTAGTCAGATTATTTTTCCCGGATGGAGTCTTGATGTCCCTTTCCCTCAACAAGCCGAAACTTGATAATCTCACCAATGAAATATGGAAATCAGCCGAACGTCTACGCGGCAAGTTCAAGGCGTATGAATACCAGAGCATCGTGTTGCCGATCATCGTCATTCGGCGCCTGGAGTGCGTGCTGCTGCAGTGGCGCGAACAGAAAAAAGTAGAAATCCACTCCAAACAGCCGTTGCGCAGTGAGCAGGAGCTTGTTGAGCTGGTAAAGAAACTGGAGCAGAATCCGCAGCAGGCTCCCTTTTCAAATCAGTCCGACTGGACGCTGCGCAAGGTTTATGAGGAAGATCAGACGCTGCTTGAAGCGAACTTTCGCGCCTACATCAATGGCTTTTCAAAAAATGTCGATGACATCATCGAGCATTTCAACTACCGCGCCACCATCACCCAGATGGTCAAAAACAACCGCCTCGCTCCGATCATAAATCAATACAAAGAGCTTGATCTCGGCCCGGATAAGCTCTCCAACCTGGAGATGGGCTACATCTACGAAGAGTTGTTACGGCGTTTTTCAGAACAGAGCGGCGAAGAGGCCGGGGAGCATTTCACCCCTCGCGAGGTAATCCGTCTGATGGTGGAACTGCTGGAGATTCCCATCCCGGACAAGAAGAACATCGCCATTTATGATCCGGCCTGCGGTACCGGTGGCATGCTCTCCGTGGCCAAGGAACATCTGTTGGACCGGGCCGCAACCGAGGAGGAAAAGGAGCGGGTTGAGAAATTCGTCACCGTTCACGGCCAGGAGCTTTCCCCCACCAACTACGCCATCTGCCAGGCCGACCTGTTGATCAAGAGCGACCGGCAGGCCAAGGTTTTTCTCGGCAACTCGCTTATTCCCCACGAAAAAGAGAGCAAGGAGCCGGGCGATCAGTTGCCTGAAAACACATTTCATTTCGACTTCATGCTCAGTAATCCCCCTTTCGGCGTCACCTGGGGTGGTAAGGACGGCTACGAAGCCGAAGCGAAGAAACTGGTGAAAACCCGTTACAAGGCCGGTATGCCTCGCTCCAACGATGGCGCGCTGCTCTTTCTGCAAACCATGCTGGCCAAGATGCAGCCACCGGAAAAAGGGGGCAGCCGCATTGCCATTATCTTCAACGGTTCGCCGCTCAGTAATGGTGACTGTGGTTCGGGTGAGAGCGAAATCCGCCGTTGGATTCTGGAAAACGACTGGCTCGATGCCATCGTCATGCTGCCGGACCAGCTCTTTTATAATACCGGCATTTTTACCTACATCTGGCTGCTGGGTAACGCAAAACCGGAAAGCCACAAAGGCAGGGTGATGCTGATTGACGCCCGCAAACAGTTTGAAAAGGAGCCGAAATCTTTCGGCAACAAGCGCAACCGGATCACCGACACTCACCGGGGCTGGATTGAAGAGCGGTATCGGGAAGGCTGGAGAAGCGGCTATACGGATGATGATGTGAAACTGTTCAAGACCAGTGACTTTGCCTTTCACAAAGTGAGCGTTGTTTTCTGGCAGAGCGACGAGCATGACAAGCCCGCCATAGTCACAGAACCGTATGACAAAAGTTTTACTGCGGCTAACATCTCAAAAGAACAGGCGTTTTATGACAGTGATCTGAAGTTTGTTGTTAGGCTTGCGGCACCTTCCCCCTCACCCCAGCCCTCTCCCGCCAGAGGAGAGGGAGCGAAAAACGTTCCCCCGCCCTTGACGGGAGGGGGCCAGGGGGTGGGTGAAGCTGCCACCGTCACCATTATTCTTAAACCAGCCGACAGCTTTTCCAAATTTTTCGATAAAGCCATCAAGAAGGCTTTCCCATCGGCACCTGCCGACGCAAAGGAATTCAAAGAGTTCGTAAAAAACCTCATTATCGAGGAAGTCACTTGGACTCATCGCCATTATGTCAAGGATGACGAATACATCCCGCATGGTGAAAATATCGAGGAATTTTTGAAGCGGGAAATCGGCAAGCCGATTATCCGCTGGGCTGACAGCCCGCAACTCGGTTATGAGATTTTGCCGAATAAATATTTCTATCGCTATCAACCGCCGACACCGGCGAAAGAGCTGCTGGCGGAGTTCTGGCGGTTGGAGAAGGAAGCAGAGAAGATGTTGAAGCGGCTGGCGAACGTATGAATTCTGAATGGAAAGCGAAAACGCTAAAGCGTGTAGGAGCCTTAAAAGGTGGCAGTGGCTTTCCTCTTGACGAACAGGGCTTCTCAGTAGATGAAATGGAACTTCCATTTTATAAAGTGAAGGACCTCGCTACTCCCAAGTATCTTAGGGAAACAGACAATTACGTATCTTACGAAACGGCTCAGAAACTTGGAGCTTCAATATTTCGTGCAGGAACAATAGTCTTTGCGAAAGTTGGTGCTGCATTACTTCTTAACCGGTTTCGTCAACTGTTCTGTGATGGTTGCATTGACAACAATATGATGGCTTTGGAGTTGGAGCAAACTCACTCAAAAGATTTTTTTCTTCACTTACTGAATACGCTCGACCTTTCGCAAAATTTTAATCAAGGCCCCGTCCCTTCAGTTAATACAAGGCAAATAGGCGAAATCAAGGTTGTTGTTCCTCCACTTGTCGATCAAAATCTCATTGCTGCTTATCTGGATGCCAGTTGCGATGTGCTGAATACAGCGTTAGCGGCAAAACGCCGCCAACTTCAAATGCTAGATGAGCTACGCAAAGACGTCATCCAGCAAGTCGTAACCCGTGGCCTTGACCAGCAACCGGAACTCCGAAAAACCGGCAACGCCTGGATGGAGGAAGTATCGCTCGGATGGGATCTGGTCTGCCTCAAGCGAGTATCCGAGCTTCAAGGGGGACTGACACTCGGCAAGACATACAGCGGCCCGCTTGTTGAACGCCCCTATCTGCGGGTGGCCAACGTCCAGGACGGTCATCTCGACCTAAATGATGTCACACTTATTGAAGTACCTGCCGAAGTGGCCAAGCGGGTGGAACTTCGGGTGGATGACGTGCTCATGACCGAAGGCGGTGATCTGGATAAATTGGCCCGTGGTTTCTTGTGGAATGGAGAGATTCCCAACTGCCTGCATCAAAACCATATCTTCGCAGTACGCTGTTTCCACCACAAACTGCTGCCAAAGTTCCTGACCTATCTGACGGCATCCCGTTATGGACGGGACTACTTTGAAGCCACCGGTAAAAAAACAACCAACCTGGCTTCGACGAATGCTACAAAAGTAGGTGCATTCCCGCTGCCGCTTCCATCAGTACATGAGCAAGCACGGCTTGTCGAATATCTTGAAGATCAACTGGAAAGCCTTCGTACTCTCCAGAATAATCTGCAAACCCAAATCTCCACCCTCCTCGCCTACCGTAAATCCCTCATCCACGAATGCGTGACCGGTCAGCGGCGGATAACGGAGGGAGATGTAACGCTGGGAAAAACATTGATTTCCCCGAAATAAGCTCTATAATCAGAGCCATTTTTAGGAGGTGTTACAAATGGATACCATCTACGCCGATCTTTCCATCAGCATGTCGGAGTTCAAAAAGAACCCGGCACACGTTCTTCGTTCCGCCGGTGAGAAACCGGTGGCAGTACTGAATCACAATAGACCGGCTTTTTATATGGTTACGCCCAAAATCTTTGAAATATTTGTCGAGGCACTTATCGACCGGGACTTGACGGAAATTGTGCGTCATCGGCTATTACAGAAAGATCAGGCTGTTGAGGTAGACATTGCCAGCATCTGATGCCGATACCTCCGTATACCGACTCAAGTTTGTGCCTGACGCGCTGAAAGAATGGCAGGAGTTGGATGGCAGCATAAAAGAACCCTTGCGCAAAGCTCTCAAAAAGCGTCTGGATCACCCCCGAGTTCCGGGTTCTCAATTACATGGAGAACTGCACGACTGTTACAAGATCAAGCTTCGTAAACAGGGCTACCGTCTGGTCTACACGGTTGAAGATAATGTGCTGGTTGTATTGGTTCTGGCAATAGACCGGCGTGAAGACATGGCCGCGTATCATGCCGCTTTTGCACGGTTGCTGGAGGAAAAACGATGACAGAACAAACCGGGACACATTAAAATCATGCCTAAACGTAAGGCCCCCGAAATAAAGTTTCAGGAGCACATCACCGCTTTCTTTATCCAAGAGCACGGCTACCCTGTCCTTGAACAAGCCGACATCACCGACACCGAACACTCCATCGCCGAAGACCACCTCTGGGCATTTCTCACCGCAACGCAACAAACCACCCTTGATAAACTTGCCGCCGATTACGGCACCGACGCACGAGACGAAGTGTTCAAGGCACTGCGCTCCGAACTCCAGCACACGCCGCTCTGGCTACTGCTCCGGCATAGCCTCAAGGTGCGCGGGCTGGAGTTCCGCCTGTTTTACCCCAAACCCCGTTCCGGCGAGAGTGAGGCCAATAAACACTTTGGACAAAACCGAATCACGTTTCGCCCTCACTTCTATTTTGGCGAGACAAACCAGGAGATTGACTTTGTGCTCTTTCTCAACGGCCTGCCTATCGTTACTCTGGAGTTGAAGCACGAGAAGAATCAGAACGTGCATGATGCCGTGACGCAGTTTGCCCGACGCGATCTGAGCCGGAAGATTTTCCAGCACCCCTTCCTCTATCTCGCCGCCGACACCAGCGATGTCATGGCAGCCACTGATCCCGGTCGCGAGCAGAATTTCCGCTGGCACAACACCGGCCTGAATAACCAGCCGATGACAGAAGGCGAATATCCGGTGGAGTTCCTCTACCGCGAGGTGCTCTCCAAAGAGCAGTTGCTGGAGGCACTGTCGTTCTTCCTCGTTCGCGTACCCAAACGCGACGCCGAGGAGAACCGGCCACCAAGCCCGGCATTCACGCTCTTTCCGCGCTATCATCAGAGCCGCATGGTGCGTAAAGTAGCCGACACCATACAGACGCACTTCACCGAATCGGGCGACATCGGGCGGAAATTCCTCATCAATCATTCTGCGGGGAGCGGCAAAACCCTCTCAATCTGCTGGTTGGCCGATCGCCTGCACAGCCTCTACAAGCCGGGTACAGGTGAAAAGTTGGTGGACCTGATTTTCATCCTCACCGACCGCAAATCTCTCGATAAGAACATCAAGGATGACATTGAAAACTTCACCCACCTGAAAGAGGTAATTGGTCTGGCGAAAAGATCAGCCGACCTGATCCGGTTTATCGATAAACGGACTTCAATCATCGTAACAACGCTTCAAAAGTTTGAAAGAATCATGGTGGAAATCAAGAAGAACCAGGAACTGAAAAAACTTCGCGTCGCTTTCCTGATCGATGAAGCGCACCGCTCCCAGGAAGGGAAGATGGGTGCCTCTATCAGGGTGCCGTTCCGTTCAGTCGATGCACCTGACGACGATCTGCCGGAAGAGGATGAAGAAGAAAAAATTGCCAGGATAATACGTGAACACGACTTGAATCAGCTTTTCGTTGCCTTCACCGCCACACCCGCTCCTGCCACGGTGACGCTTTTCGGTGAGCCGTTCGACACTTACAGCGAGGCAGAGGCCATTGCCGAGGGGTATATTGTCGATGTGGCAGCCAGCATACTTTCCTATAAAACCCTCTATCATCTGCACTGCCTGGTGGTGCAAAAAGTGGGGGAGGAAAAGGTCTACCCTGCTGGTGTGGTCGCCAAGGCTCTCAAAAACAAGGCGTTTATGGATGATGGCCTGATTCAGTACAAAGCCGAGGTGATGCTGCGTATCTTCGAGGAAAACGTGATGCAACTCATTGGTGGTCGAGCCAAGGCGATGATCGTTACCAGTTCCCGCGTAGCCGGACTGCGCTATTTTCAGATCATCCAGGAAAAGCTGAAGGAGCGGGGTGCTGACTACAAAGTGCTCTACGCCTTTTCAGACTTCGTTCATCCCGAAACAAACGCTGCCATCAGTGAATACGCGGTTAATGGTCTTGCTGAGGGGGAAGATATCGAAGAGCGTTTTAAGGGGGAAGAGTACCGGCTGATGGTGGTGGCCAACAAATTTCAGACCGGTTTTGATCAGCCGCTACTGGCCGGAATGTTCCTTGATAAGCCGGTGGTTGACCGCAATGCCGTGCAGACGGTTTCACGCTTGAATCGCTGCTGTGAGGGAAAGTCAGATGTCGTCGTCGTTGATTTTACTAATAACGCTAAAGAGATCCTCAAGGCGTTTGTCAAATACCGGAAAGGCACTCCATTTGAACCGGGAGATCCTGATGAGCAGCAGTGTGTGAAACTTCATGCGGAGATACTGGAAGCCGGGGTGTTTACTCAGGGCGACGCCGATAGCCTGGTAAAATTGCTGGCGAACGGAACTGACGCGCAGGTACAGATGGTTGTAAATGGTCTGCGAGTGCGGTTTCAGTCAATAGTTGGTGATATGGAGCAGCGGAAAACATTTGTATATCTGCTTGCGCGATTCGTGAAGAGCTTCCATTTTCTGTCCTGCTTTTTCACCTACCCGGAACAATTGCAGCGGTTTGCAGTCTTTGCAGAATATGTCGGTCCGCAACTGATCAAGCAGGGGAGCGTTTCCGAGTTGATGAAACTGATTCGCAAGACTGTGGTCGTCAAGGCAGCTGTCCAGTTCATCGGGGAAGTCCGCACTGGCGGCAGTGTGAAATTGAAACCGGGCAACAGTGGTAATAGTGCGGGGCCTCCGCTGAAAAAGGTTACCGTGCAGGACATGATCGCGCAGATTCGTGCCAGCGTCACCATTTCGGACGAAGAAGCGCTCTTGATCAGACAGGTGACAGAGGAAAAAACCGCTGATGATGAAATTCGTGCGACTGTGCAAGCTCATCGGGACAATTCAATCTTTCTGCAAGAAACCTTCAAAGACAGGGTTGACGGCATGATCCAGAATCGGTATCAGGATTTAGGTCGTATTGATGAACTTGCTGATCCGAAATACATCGATCAGGGCGCAATTTTTGACATTATGGCGGTTACGGTGATTCAACATCACCTGGCGTACGCGGTGTAACCCGATGAACAAACCGATGAACCAGATCCCCAAGCATGATCGACCTCGCGAAAAACTGGTAGCCAAAGGAGCGCGCGCACTCAGCGATCAGGAACTGCTGGCAATTCTGCTCGGCAAAGGGACACCCCAGATGGACGTTATGACCCTGGCGGCAAAGATTGCCAGAGTTATGGATGACAAGGGGCTTGATGTGCGGGTAGAAGATTTGACCTGTTTTGAGGGGGTGGGCGAAGCCAAAGCAACGTTGATTCTGGCGGCCATCGAGTTTGCCCGACGACGTATAAAACCGGAAGGGGTGAAGATCACCACGCCCGCAGACATACTCCCGCTTATCCGGCATTTTGCCGACCGCAAACAGGAGCATTTCCTCTCCATCACCGTAAATGGTGCCAATGAAGTCCTTAATGTACGGGTTGTCTCAATAGGGCTGGTAGACCGGACTCCGGTTCATCCGCGCGAAGTATTTGCCGATGTAGTGGCAGATCGCGCTTCCGGAATCATTGTTGCTCACAACCATCCGGCAGGGAGCCTTGAGCCGTCACCCGCTGATGAGGAAAGTACGCAGCAGCTCAAGCAGGCCGGGGAAATCATGGGGATTCAACTCCTCGACCATATCATCTTCAACCGTAGCGGCTATTTCAGTTTTCTGGAGTCGGGGAAGCTGTAAGAGGCACGATGGCGGGTGAACTGGATATTAATTTGTGGATACAGATCCACATTTTGTGGACTAAAATTATAAAAGGAGATATTACCCATGAAACAACTGATTTTTGCACTGTTGGCTCTTGCTGTTCTGGCTCTTTCACCGTTGACTGCGTCTGCAGTCGGCACAACCGACATCACCTGGTACGGCCATTCTGCGTTCAAAGTAACGACACCGACCGGCAAGGTGCTGCTGATCGACCCCTGGCTGGCAAATCCGGCCAACCCCAAGGGGAAGGAACTGCTGGCCGGTCTCGATAAGGCCGACCAGATTCTGCTGACCCATGCTCATGGCGACCATATCGGCAATACGGTCGAGATTGCCAAAAAGACCGGAGCCAAACTGATTGCCAGCAATGATCTGATGAAGGCGATGATTAAA
>CAIMXI010000226.1 GCA_903845365.1 uncultured Geobacteraceae bacterium
AACATAAAAAACAGGCTAATTCAGGCTGTTACGGCATCAGGTTTGGCTTCTACCAACTTGGGGGAGTATACTCTTCATTCGCAAAAAAGTCTATAACTATTCGTTATTATTGCAGATAAAGTCATTTCGGCCCGGCACTAACTATCTTTCAAAAAACAGTCTGGCTATTTTCTGACGAAATCCGCTTTTGAGAACGTATATTCGAAATTCATATGGTCGGTGTAGGTGCCATTCAAAATACCGACTACATCTTCAGTGAACACCAACTCCTCATCGGTCGGAATTACGAACACTTTGACCGGTGAATCATCAGTGGTAATCATAGTCTCACGTTTTCGGGTCATGGCACTCTTGTTGCGCTCACGGTCAAGGATGATACCTATGTGCTCAAGCCCTTCAATCGCTTTCTCGCGGATGACGGCAGCCATTTCACCAACACCGGCGGTAAATACGACTGCATCAAGTTTACCGACAGCAGCCATATAGGCTCCGATATATTTCTTCAAACGATACGCTTCAATATCCAGCGACAGTTTACAGCGTTTGTCTCCGGCATCAGCGTGCTCAATAACATCACGTCGATCGGTAAAGCGTCCTGTAATACCCAGTATGCCACTCTTTTTGTTAAGGATATTATCTATCTCCTTGGCAGACAAGTTGTCCTTCTGCATTATGAATGCAGGAATGGCGGGATCAATATCACCACAACGGGTACCCATGACCGCACCTTCGAGCGGGGTAAGACCCATCGATGTATCGACCGAAATACCATTTTTTATGGCAGTGTGGGAGACCCCGTTGCCAATGTGCATGGTGATAATGTTGGTATCCTTGGGATTTTTACCGAGCAGAACTGCTGCCCTTTTTGATACATACAGGTGTGATGTGCCGTGAAAGCCGTAACGACGAACTTTACTCTTCTCATACCACTCGTAGGGGAGGGCATAGACGTAGGCATAATCCGGCATTGTCTGATGGAAAGCGGTATCAAAAATGGCAATATGCGGGACGGTCGGCATAAGAGCCTGGGCAGCTTCTATCCCTTCAATGTTAGGAGGATTATGGAGAGGTGCCAGGTGCTGCACCTCTTTTACAGTATCCAGCACATTTTTATCAATCAACACGGAACAGGTGAATTTTTCCCCTCCATGTACTACTCTATGGCCAACGGCGTTTATCTCGTGGACACTTTTCAAAACGCCATGAACCTCATCGGTAACAGTTCTGATAAGTAGATCGATCGCTTCCTGATGGTTAGCGCAGTCCATTTCCAGACGATAATTCTCAGAGCCGGGAACTTCATGCACGATATACGAGCCACCGACAATAACCCGTTCTACCATGCCTTTAGCCACGACCTCTCTTTTTGCCCAGTCGAACAACTGGTATTTAACTGATGAACTTCCGCAGTTCAGTGCCATGATAATCATCTGTGCCCCCTTTTAATAACAGTTAAGTGGTTAAATATAAGTAAAAAAATGACAGTGAAACTAAAACAACTATCTAAAATAAAACTACTTTATATATACATGGAACGCAAATTGAATTCAACAAAATATTGTTGTAAAGAATATTTTACGAGTAGATTTCTTTGCTGGACATTTAAAAACCGGTATGATACATCACACAGCGCTTTCCAAATGGCAAGCTAATCTAACAAGGAGGTGAAATTGTGGCTCATACTATTACTGATGATTGCACTAACTGTGCAGCGTGCGAGGATTCTTGTCCTGTTAATGCTATCAACGAGCAGGGTGAAAAACGCGTTATCGACGCCGATATCTGTATCGACTGCGGAGCATGTGTAGACAATTGCCCTGTAAATGCTATCCATGCGTAACTGACATTGGCTGCACTGCAACAAAAAAGCCCGTGACAGCACGGGCTTTTTTGTTGCAGCAGTCTCGTTGACTATTACGCACTTGCCCCTGTTTCCCTGACTCTTGGCAGATACCGCTCCTTCTCACTGTAGATACAGCCACAATACTGCTGGCGATAGAGTCCCAGCTCTCTGGAAAGCCGGATCCCCTCCTGCCAGCCTGAACGAAAATCCTGATAGTAGAATGGTACTTTGAATTCTTCGCCGAGTTGATCTCCCAGAGCCCGAATCTCATCATGTTTCTGGTATCTACTATAGAGTAGCGCAGCGGTAAACGTATCAAAGCTTTTCTCGGCGGCTAATTGTGCGGTTGCCCGCAGACGTGATGCGTAACAATAACTGCAGCGACGGTCAGGTTCAGCGGCTACCTGTCGCAAAAAATCTTCCAGATCATAGTCGTCGCGCATAATCAGCGGCATCTCTTGCTGTTCTGCCATTTGAACCGCAGTATCACGTCTTCTGGCATATTCCTGATAGGGGTGAATATTGTGGTTGTAGAAGAAGCCGGTCACACTATGCCCGGCTCTTCGCAGTTCCTGCAGCGGGAAGATAGCGCATGGTCCGCAGCATATCTGCAGCAGAATGTTCATTACAGGTTTCCCAGCAGATGACCCAGCTTTTCACGTTTGGTTTCAAGATAGTCGCGATTGGTGTCTGTCGGTTCTGTTTCAATAGAGACACGCTCAATAATATCAATGCCATAGCCTTGCAGGCCGACAAGCTTTTTTGGATTGTTGGTCAACAGGCGAATTTTGGTGATACCAAGAGCCAGCAGGATCTGTGCACCGAGGCCGTATTCACGGAGATCAGCCTTGAAACCTAACTCCAGATTGGCTTCCACAGTGTCACGGCCTTTGTCCTGTAATTCGTACGCTTTCAGTTTGTTGACCAGGCCGATGCCGCGTCCTTCCTGACGCATGTATAGAATCACTCCACATCCTACCGCAGCGATCTGTCTCATTGCGTGATGCAGTTGTTCACCGCAGTCGCAGCGCTGACTGCCAAGCACATCCCCGGTCAGGCATTCCGAGTGTACACGAACCAGAATCGGCTGATATTTTTTCAACTCTCCTTTGACCAGAGCGATATGCTCAAGTTTGTCGATATCGTTTTCAAAGCCGATGGCTCGCCATTCTCCGCCAAAAGTGGAGGGGAGACGCGCTTCTGCCACGGTGCGCACAAGACGCTCGTTTTTTAGACGGTAGGCCACTAGATCGGCAATGGTGCAGATTTTTATATTATGCTCTTTAGCAAACTGTTTAAGTTCCGGCATCCTGGCCA
>CAIMXI010000227.1 GCA_903845365.1 uncultured Geobacteraceae bacterium
CAAACAAGGCAAAGGCCACCAGAGACTATTGCTTGGCCCATAACATCAGCATCGCCTTTGAAACGGTATTCTCTACCCAGGAAAAACTGGAGTTTCTCAAACGGGCAAAAGATTCCGGATTTTTTATTCGTTTCTTCTTTGTGTGACCTCTTGAAACACTGGCAAAGTTGCCTTCACCAATTGAACGGGTCAACAAACGAAAGCTTCGTGCAAAGGATTCTGTCAACACGGTATGGTGGTTTAGTAAAACCGACTTTGACTGCATTCTTGAACCACCAAAGTCAAAGTGCCTGGAAAAGAAGCAGAATACCAACCTCCTTATCATGATTTATACTGAAATTCAAACATGAATCCGAACGATCTCATTATTTACAAAACGCCGGACGGAAAAGCTTCGGTAGCACTCTATGCGCATGGCGATGATGTCTGGCTAACACAAAAGCAGTTGGTCGATCTTTTTGCCACCTCCAAGTCAACCATCAGTGAACATATCACTAATATCTTGCAAGAAAAAGAGTTAGATGAAAATTCAGTTGTTCGGAATTTCCGAACAACTGCCAATGACGGCAAAGAATATTTGATAACGCACTATGCGTTGCCAATGATATTGGCTATTGGTTTTCGTGTGCGGAGTATGCGAGGGACACAGTTCAGACAATGGGCTAATCGTCACCTCAGTGAGTTTATGGTAAAGGGCTTTATCATGGATGATGAACGGTTGAAAAATCCCGATGGTCGTCCAGATTATTTTGACGAAGTGCTGGAACGTATCAGAGATATACGTGCATCGGAAAAGCGTTTTTACCAAAAAGTTCGAGACCTCTTCGCACTGTGCAGCGATTACGATTCGAGCGACAAAGCTACACAAATGTTTTTTGCAGAAATACAAAATAAGTTACTGTTCGCTGTAACCGGACAAACAGCCGCAGAGATCGTTGCAACGAGGGCAAATGCAGAAAAGGTAAACATGGGGCTGAACACATGGAACGGTACGATTGTGCGCAAACAAGATATTTATACCGCAAAAAACTATTTAACTGCTGATGAACTTGATACCTTAAACCGATTGGTTATGGTCTTTCTCGAAACTGCTGAACTTCGAGCAAAAAAACGTATGGAGACTACAATGGATTATTGGCGTAACAATGCCAATAACGTAATAGAATCTAATGAGTTCGCACTGCTACAAGGCAAAGGATCAATCAGCAACACAACAATGGAACAACTGGCACACTTGACGAGTATGAAAAATTTAATGCACAGCGCAAGGCATGGGAGGCAAAACATGCCGATAAACAAGATGAAGATGAGCTAAAGAAGCTTGAATCGAAAGTAAAAAACAAGCACGAAAAGTAATTTCCATTAATTTTGAATCAAAAAATTTTAAAAGTGTCGACTGTACATCGGCTATGGCAAAGACAAGTTCGTTCAGAGCGATATTGAAGCTATCTGCCATACTGATCCGCAAGTCTATTTCGCAGCAAGTGTGTTGTGGCAGATAGTGGCAAGCTGGGTTAACGACCTAAAGGAATATTGATGATACAGAGTACACCGCTTTACCATACAGCCAAAGGAGAAGCTTATGTCGGCAATTCTCTTGAACTTCTCGCAGAGTTGCCAGACAATAGCATCGATCTGGTTATGACATCGCCCCCCTTTGCACTTCGACGCCAAAAGAGTTATGGCAATGTTGAGGAGACAGAGTACGTCCAGTGGATTAAGCCATTCGGCCAGGAGGTTTTCCGGGTTCTCAAGGAGAGC
>CAIMXI010000228.1 GCA_903845365.1 uncultured Geobacteraceae bacterium
AAAAAAACTTCTGGTGTTACGTGGGAAAGGGTTTTGCATGCGATGCAGCCGTGGTTGATACGTCTGATCGGGTGCTGTCCTTGCTGCGGAACAAAATTTCCACCGAAACTCACTGACTCGACATAACAGAGTAATACTAGTGTTAACTGCCAGCGTGTTGATTCCGGCTGTAGCTTATGGCCGCGATTTGGGTGACCTTTCCATTTATGATTTTGCGAAAGGCGCGGTGGTTAATATCACCAGCAACAGATTTCGAGAAGTGGTCATTGATGCCACTCCAAAACAGACGAGCTTTTTTACCATCACCCGGCTTGACTCTCAGAAACTGGTAATCCGCGAACGGGCGGACAGCGGCACGATTTTGTCTGCCTCGGAACTGCCGTTCTTCGTTTCAGGCTATGCCGGTCGCAATTGGATAAAGCTGTCCCCGGATCATAGGCAAGCCGTTTTCTACAATGATGCGACAAAAGGACTGCGCCTCATTACCCTTGCGAACCAACAACAGCGCGATTTACGAACAAACATATTTCATTCCCCCGTGGATCTTTTGCTGTTGAACTGGGTTGCTCCAGATACCGTTCTCCTTCTAAAGACGGAAGCCGGAACGGGAGAGAAAGGTTCGTCAGAGATAATGAAGATCAATGTCAACTCGGGTGAAACACAAACCTGGCGGCGTCCACTCGAATTTGGTGGAGGTCACGCTCTCAGCCAGTCTTGTAAGTCGCTGGCGGTCATTGAAGAACCGTTAGGACAACGCGTAGTTGTTCTCGATGTCTCAACAATGGAGATGGTCAAGGAATTGCCGCCGGTGAGGATTGACCAATTCATCGGTAATGTTTGTTGGCTGGATGATGACAAGCGCCTAGCCATCTGGGACGCCAATGATGAAGTGTTTTGTTACACCTTAAGCACAGGTGAGATGAAAAGGCTTACACCGAAAGGAGGCCGTGGCCATCGTTTGTGCGGGGCAGTTGGAAAATACGTTGTTCTTGGCAAAGAAAGCGGTGGTGAAACAGGGCGACGGACATTTGCGTTGCATGACGTGGACACTGGGAAAAGTATAGACGTTAAGGCTGACCTCAACGGAGCAGTTTATGGCATCGCCAGCGATACGAAGTTTCTGATGGAAGTTGGATACTGACGGCTGTCCCGCACAAAAGGTGTGAAAATCTACAAGTTGAGTATGCGCGCGAATAACTGCCGCTGGGGGGCCTCTGCCCTAATTATCTGCGGTATCGTGCTAATCGGTTTGGGTCTGTCTTCCTGCAGGCGGTACTATCAGGACGTCCGAACGGGATCTCCCGTTGAGGACGCAGACGGCGATGTTCGTCCCTACGTTGCGTTTAAGACTTTTTTCCTCAGGGCCTGCGGAGGTGCTGTCCTGATTGTATCAGGCGTCTATCTGCGAAAGGCAGGTCAGCACAGCCGAAACTCAGCTGCCGAAAAGAGAAACTCGGGATTGTAATTGCCTCTTCGCGGAGACTGAGCGGGTCGATTCCCCTTGAAAGATCGATGCCGTGAAATACGGCAGACTTGGCTTCCCCCGCTGAGGCTCCCTCGTGACCTTTCTTAGCGCCGCCGATCCAC
>CAIMXI010000229.1 GCA_903845365.1 uncultured Geobacteraceae bacterium
AAAGATCAATCGCATGGCGATGCAGAATCTCTTTCGCCTCAAGTTTCTGGACGACCACGCGAATATAATCCTGCTCGGTACGGTGGGAATTGGCAAAACACATCTTGCCACCGCCCTTGGCTATACCGCCTGTCTTGCAGGTAAATCGGTACTCTTCGCAACAGCGGTAGATGCTATCAATACACTTGCTGCGGCACAGGCGGCCAGTAAACTCAAAGTAGAACTTAAAAAGTATCTCTCGCCACAAGTACTCATTCTCGACGAACTCGGCTATCTCCCCATTGACAAGCACGGCGCCGATCTACTCTTTCAGGTCATCAGTCAGCGCTACGAACGAGGCTCCACAATCATTACCTCGAACAAAGCGTTCAAAAATTGGCCGGAAATCTTCAATAATGACAGTACGCTTACGTCGGCTCTACTCGACCGACTCCTGCATCATGCTGAAACGCAGGTTATCGAGGGGAAAAGCTACCGTATGAAAGATCTGATAGAAGCCTGAAGAAAACAAAACCGCCGACCTCGGTGAAAACTGAAGTCGGCGGACTGTTGTCACCGCATTTATAAAGTGCCGCAGTTACTGCATTTTCACGGAACCGCTGGCACTACGGTGCTGATCCGACTCCGGTTAAAATCATCTATTTGAATAATGACAAGAGGCCGTCGATAACCTGGTTCGGAAGCTATTGGATCAGGTAAGTCAGCCCACCAGATTTCCCCTCTTTTCATCACCATTCATCCTTGCCCAACGAGACTGCCTGAGCATAGAACAGTTGCGAGCCTAGTTGCGATGTCTCGGATTTATAGACTCGATTTAGTTCCTCTGTCATTACTTTAGATTCCGTCCGTGGTGCGGCTATGGGATGTGTCAATAATAGATGTTTAAGATGTTGTACTATGCGCTCAAGCATCATGAGTTGATCAACAGGTGGAAGCGCCTCGATTTGTTGCTCTATACGATTTATTGCCACAGATTTCAACATATTTAGTACCCCTTTCCCGTTAATGAAACTTGGCTATACCTTCAGATCGTCTCAATCACATACCCCATTCGCTTCAGTCATACACGCTTCCGGCGCTAGATCAAAACCAGATGGCTAAGACAAAGTAGACCAACCATCAAGACAGAATTATTTAAATTCATTGGTGTCAAGCAATAGTTCAGCAACATTTTACTCCTGTACCATTGCTGAAAATCGACTAACGTCTCAATTATATTTATTGCAGTATGCGATGGTTCGTTCTACACCTTCAAGCAGATGTGGAGTCAACAAAAGTACTCTTTCAAATATTTCATGAATTGCCTCTGGAAGATATTCATGGGCAATGTCGTTTCTGATTATCCGAATCTCAATAAAAACATCACTACTCACGATCAGCTCTTTCTTTTCAGCTCTGTTGATTCTGTCTCTGATAGTACCTTGAGTGTCCAAGTCCAGTTCATCCACCAGACGAAATATTTTCTGGATTAGAATATCGCTCAGTCGCGCGAATCTACTGGTAAACGACTCAAAGCTTTCAAGTTCTTCCGGTTCATATGACTCCTTAATACCAATTGCATAGCATTTATTGTACGAATATAACAGTACTTCCCTGGTATCTTTGAGCAACTGTAGCTCAGTTTCCAAAAGCAACTGCATCTGGCCAGTCATAATTTCACTCCTGTTCCAAGTGCTAGTTTTACAAAAGCATTTGAATCATCCGCAGCAATGAGAAGATCAATTTTCTGTTCTTCAAGAAGCTCATATAATCTCATTTTTATGGTTCTTTTGTCGTTACTGTTCAAGCGGTTGGACAAGACAAGCAGATCAATATCCCCGCCTTTTTTGGAGTCATCAACACGCGAACCAAACAGATAAACAGTGGCATCATTATCGAGGTGTTTTACAGTAGATACGATTGCATTATGTTCAAAATCTTTTAGCCTCATTTGGGAATCCTTGGGCCGTCTTGGTAATCATAGGCCTGTTTAACAATGTATTCTTGTGTTAATCTGATTATTACAGACCTCGTAAACGTTAAATCGCGATATTTTATGCAACATGCTTAAAATGCTACATATTTACATATTGGACATTTCGATACTCAAAAACGCCAATAAGATATTCAATAATATTAGATAGTTGCCTAGGTACTTTTTTCGCCCGACGAAATTGGACAATGGAACTTTTATGGCGGAAAGCAAAATTATAAACCATGTTATTTCGGCATGTTACAGAACCAATTAATCTGAAAATAGCTTCAAAACAGCTAAAATCATGTTTTCAGTTTACGAGGTCTGTATTAACACCATCTAGTACCCCATCCAGCTTAAAGTTTCGGATAGAGCCTCTTTAATTTGACCCGCGCATCAACGGTTTTGAACTGCCAGTCAATTTTCTTGATTTTATTGTTCCTGGCTGTTTGCCAAGCATCAACTTCGCTTCGAATTGTCTCAATATCTGGGATTCGCCGATTGAGGCATTGTCCCTGTAATACGCTGAGCTCGATCTCTGCCATATTTAGCCAACTGCCATGCTTTGGTGTGTAGTGAATCTCCAGCCGTTCGGCTAAACGTCGGGCTTCCTCCGGCGGGAATGCCTCATAGAGTGATGCAGTAGTATGAGTGTTTAGGTTGTCCATAACCAGAACAACCTTGATCGCATCAGGATAACGTACATCGAGCATTTCCTTGATCTGTTGAGCCCAATCAATCTTGGTGCGGCGTTCTGTAACTGCAACGTGGCGTTTGCCAGTAAGAGGTTCGACTTCCATGAATATCTCAATAGTGCCATTGCGAATGTATTCGGCGTCAATCTTCTCAACCGACCCAGATTTGCCAGGTAAAGGAGGATGCACCTCACCAATTAGCTGTTTGGGTGATTCATCCATGCATACCTGAGGATAGGCTGGATCATGTGGACGATGGTAAACTTCCAGGACATCCTCCATGTTCGCCACAAATGCTGCACTGCAATCTGGTGGTATCTTCCAGTATTTGTTTAGGTGAGGCTTAATTTCGTTTTTTTTAGAATGTTGCACACGGATGACTTTGAGATCGACTCCGTAAATTGAAGTTCAACTGCTTTGTCTGCATGGAGTTGCATTGTCCAACGGCAATATCCTTCAGGGGCGTGGGAACATGCCAGAGTAATCAATTTAGCCTCGAAAGCACCATCAAAGCGGATCTCACGAGGGGGATTGCTTGCTGGCTTACGTGTCAGCGCTGACTCTATGCCTTCTTCTACGAACCGATGCTTCAAATGTTCTATAGTTCGGTTAGATACACCGACAGCATCAGCAACCGACTCAACTGTCCGAGTAATTATGTTGTCTGATGTATCGCACAACAAAAGTGCTCTTGCATGGGAAATTTTCTGAGCACTGTGTTTGCCACGCTTGGTTATATCCTCAAGTTGCTTCCGTTCCTCTTGAGTCAGTGTTACACGATATCTGACAGCCATTGTTGCCTCCAAGGAGTTTTTTGACAACAATATATTGACTGAACGAAATTTTGTTTATAGCAACTTTTAGTTCACGCTCCTTGGGGGGATATATACCGTAAATTTAAGCTGGATGGGGTACTAGTTACCGGGTGATTGTCCGCAATAATATCTTCCGAAGAATCATTGCCCATTATTTTCAGCCACACTGCCTGTGTGACCTGATATTTCGCCATGTA
>CAIMXI010000230.1 GCA_903845365.1 uncultured Geobacteraceae bacterium
CTCTACCGCCCTGGTCCGCTTGGGTCCGGAATGGTGGATGACTTTATCAATTGCAAGCATGGTCGCAAAGAAGTTGTCTATGAGTTGGCGCAGCTGGAACCGATCCTGAAGGATACCTATGGGGTCATCGTTTACCAGGAGCAGGTAATGCAGATTTCCCGCTCGTTGGCTGGTTTTACACTGGGACAGGCCGATTTGCTGCGGCGTGCTATGGGTAAGAAAGATGATAAGGAAATGACACGTCAAAAGTCGCTCTTTCTCGAAGGAGCAAAGTCCAACAACCTCGACCCCAAAAAAGCAGAGGCAATTTTCGACTTGATGCACAAGTTCGCCGAATACGGATTCAACAAATCGCACTCAGCAGCATATGCACTGATTGCCTATCAGACCGCTTATCTTAAAGCTCACTTCCCGGTCGAATTTATGGCCGCACTTCTGTCTTGCGATATGGACCACTCTGAGAAGGTTGTAAAGAACATAAATGACTGTCGCGAACTGGAGCTTGAAGTGCTGCCTCCTGATATCAATTTGTCCGGCAGGTCTTTTACCGTAGTTGGAAAGTCGATGCGATTTGGCTTGGGGGCAGTGAAAAATGTTGGTTCAGGAGCTATTGATGCCATTCTTGAAGCACGCATCAAAGGTTCTTTTAAGAATTTGTACGATTTCTGCGAGCGTGTTGATCTCCGTAAAGTGAATAAGCGAGTGATTGAGTCACTGATCAAATGCGGGGCATTTGATTCTACGAATGCTACCCGTTCATCCCTGATGGAGTGTTTGGAAACTGCCTCAGCTTATGGCCAGAAGATTCAGGACGAAAAGACCTGTTCTCAGGTCTCATTATTTGGCGAGGCGGAAGTTGCTATGGGTAATGTTTCCGCAGTTATGAAGATCCCCAACATCCCGGAGTGGCACGACAAAGACAAATTGGCTTTTGAGAAAGAGGTTCTTGGCTTTTTGATTACCGGACACCCCATGGATCGTTACAGCGACGATATCAAGCGACTGACCAATACGGATATCGCCGGTATGGCCGAAATGGCCGAAGGCAGCGAAGTGAGGTTCTGCGGTATTGTTACTGCACTCAAGGAAACAACGACAAAAAAAACAGGGGAGCGTATGTGCTTTGTCTCAGTAGAGGACCCTACAGGAACTGTTGAGGTTACCGTAATGCCAAACATCTATGCTGATGTGGCTAACCTACTGAAATCCAGTGATCCATTACTGGTTGTTGGTAAGCTGGAAAAAACGGAGAAAGGGGGCAAAGTTCTAGTGCATAGACAGAAAGAGGGAGCCAGCGAGTGGCAGCAGAAAAATCGAGGGCCATCGGGTGAGATCAAGCTTCTTGCGGAAGCCAGAGAGCAGACGACAAAAAAAGTGCGATTCATCCTTAGCGTTGAAGAGACTCCCCCCGAGCGCATGTCGCGCCTGAGAGAAATTATCGAAAGACATCCAGGAAAAATCTCGGCTTGCATTGAGTTTCTGATTCCTGAACGGAGCCGATCAATTATGCCGCTGACTCCCGATTTGAACGTAGCAGCAACGGATGATTTACGGTTGGAAGTTGAGAGATTGTTAGGGTATCCCGCTGTAATTTTTGAATAACATGCCTAATAGGGGGATGGGTTGCCAGTGTGGAAGGAATATAACATGTCAATGTATGAGCGAGCCGCATCAATAATCAAAGAGGCAGAAGTTTTTGTCATTACTGCCGGGGCAGGGATGGGGGTGGATTCGGGTCTGCCCGATTTTCGAGGTGATCACGGTTTTTGGAACGCATATCCCGCTTACGACCA
>CAIMXI010000231.1 GCA_903845365.1 uncultured Geobacteraceae bacterium
ATTATGTCCGCCGGTCGGCTTGAGACTGCCGCCAACAAAGGCCAGATCCGACAGAGCGTACAAACCCATCATTTCTCCGATGGTATCGACCAGCAGTACCTCTCCCGCCTGAAACGGAGTCTCATCTGATAGTGTAATGGTTGTGCGCCGCCGGTATGGCAGAGTCACTCTCTCCAGCAGAACGGCTACCTCGGTCGCCCGTTCCGGGTGACGCGGGACGAGCAGAAGAAAGAGGTTGTCACAAGTTTTCAATAATTCCAGATATGCGGAGAGGATCAGCTCTTCTTCTCCTGGATGGGTGCTGGCGGCGACAATTGCCATCAGAGTGTCCGGAATGGCGTACTGACGGCGAAGTTCCGCTTTTTCCTCCTCCTCCACCGGATGGAAGGGGATATCGTACTTGAGATTGCCGGTTACCACCGTCTGCTCCGGAGCTGCGCCGATGGCGATTATCCTCTCCCGGTCAATCTCCGTCTGCATACAGAGGGAGGAAAACTGCCGCAGTGAGTGGCGGAAGAACCAGGCAAATTTGAGGTAGCGGCCAAAAGAGCGATCGGAAATCCGCCCGTTTGCCAACATGACCGGAATGCCAAGGCTTGTAGCTTCGCGGGTGAAGTTTGGCCAGATTTCTGTTTCCATGATGATGATCAGCGCCGGTCTGATGCTTCTCAGCGCAGTGCGAACTGCAGGAAGAAAATCAAACGGAAAATAGATACAAAGATCTTTTTCCGGGAATGTGGAGCTGATCGCCCGTCCGGTCTCGGTGGTATTGGAGACAAGTATGGCGTGATCGGGATAAAGCGCGCGGAGAGCCTTTAGCAGCGGGCGGGCAGCTATTGATTCACCCACTGAGACAGCGTGCAGCCAGATTACCGGTTTACTCCCGATAATTGACAGATCTTCAGCGGCGACATGGCCGAATCGTTCCAGAAAAGCGGGTGGTCTGCCACGACTGACGGAACGGTAGAGATGGTAGAAGATTAGCGGAATGAGCAGGAAAATGGAGAGTATGTTGTAGGCGACATAAAACATTATAATTGTGTCCGGAAACTATAACTGAACAATCTTTTTGTTTTTGCAGTTATCCGCCGTTATCCCTTTTATCCCTGTTAAATAAAGGGTTGCTTTTAACTTCAAAGGCTTTTTACAGGGATAAAGAAAGATAAAGGCGGATAAAACCTTTAAGATAAAAGCGGTTTAGCTGAAACATGTCTGCTCACTCTTTCCTTGCGACCCTGCGCATTTTCGTTGCAGCTTTTGTTTTTTCTCTCGTAAAATCTACACTGTAGGTTCACCAGCCCGCTTCCATCGGCGGTGTACCCAGTACCAGTCGGCGGGGTGGGCACAGATAAACGCTTCAAGATAGTGTGATAGTGCCTGGATATCCCGAGCGATACCGACTTCGCTTCGATCCCCGCAGAGTCTGTACTCCGGAAGTATCGTCAGTACGTGCCGCTCATCATCTCTATAGCCGAATATCGGGACGACAGGTACGCCTGTTTTATGTGCGATGACGACAGGAGCCTTAAGAGCCCAGGCTTTTCTGCCGAGAAAGTCAATCAGGATGCCGTTTTGCTCGCCTGCAGCCTGATCAGTCAGCATGCCGATGACGCCATTATTCTTAATGACGCCAAGCATCGGCTTCAGGGCTGATTTGGTATAAATGACCTTGTTACCGTACACCATTCTCATTTTTTCAATGAGCGTATTCAGGTACGGGTTATTCTGTTTGCGCACGATCGCCCAGACGCTCTCGTCAAGGTATTTTTTAGAGGAGAGTGAAATCAGTTCCCAGTTGCCACAGTGGCCGCCGACGCAGAGTACGCCGTTATCCTTTTCTTTGGCGCGCCGAAAATTATCCAGGCCATGCACCACCATTGTGTCAAATAACTCGTCGCCTCTGCCATGATAAAGTCGGCAGACCTCTACTATGGAGGTCCCCAAATTTATGAACGTTGCCTGGGCAATCTCTTCAGCAGATTCAAAAACACCGCTCCAGGCGGGGTGGTGCTTCATGAACGGGAGAGCCTGGCGGATGTTGTCGATGGCAATCTTACGTCGTCTGGCCAGCAGTCGATACATTATCCGTCCGATAAGATGGCCGGTTGTGCGGGTATAACGTTGAGGCATGGCTGCCATTAACCAGGTAAAGAGATAAAACAGCGCTGCCTGAATGCCCCAGATGACTCGTGTCATGGTTCGTAAGTAGATGTGTCACTTTCAGTAGCGCCAAACTGCAGAGAACATAGACGACTGTAGAGTCCACTGTTGTTAAGAAGTTCTTTATGGGAACCGCTTTCAACGATTCGGCCATTATCAAGGACAAGAATTTTGTCCGCATGCAGAATGGTTGAAAGCCGGTGGGCGATGACAAAGGTAGTCCGGTTGGTCATCAGGTTGTCGAGCGCTTTTTGCACCATCTGTTCGCTCTCTGTGTCGAGGGCGCTGGTTGCTTCATCAAGAATGAGAATCGGCGCATTCTTGATCAAGGCGCGGGCGATACAGAGACGCTGGCGCTGACCTCCTGAGAGACGTATACCTCGATCTCCGATAGTAGTGGCGTAGCCTTCCGGCATCTCCAGGATGAAGTCATGCGCAAAAGCTGCTCTTGAAGCACTCTCCACCTCAGCATCCGTAGCCAGAAAATTTCCATAGCGGATATTATTGGCAATTGTGTCGTTGAAGAGCATGGTTTCCTGATCAACCAGTGCGACCTGGCGAATCAGATCCTTCATGCCGATGGTACGGATATCGACGCCGTCAAACAGAATTGCACCGTCCGATACATCGTAAAAACGGGGTATCAGCGAAACCAACGTCGATTTACCGCCACCTGACGGTCCGACCAGGGCGATGATTTCACCATGACTGGCAGTCAGATTAATATGATTAATTACCATCTCTCCGCCATATGCAAATGAAACATCCCTGAATTCTACGTCTCCAGCGACGCGTCCAAGCGAAACGGCATTCTCGGCATCAGATATCTCAGGTTTTTCGTCTATTACTTCAAAAACCCTTACGGCGGCACCAATGGAGGCCTGAACAATATTATACGAATTATTGAGGCTTTTAATCGGCTTGTAAACCAGCACCATAGCGGTTAAAAACGAGAAAAATTCAGCCGAGGTGAGCTGACCACGCATTACCATGCTGCCGCCGACCCAGATGACTCCGGCAATGCCGAGTGAGGTAATCATTTCGATAACCGGTGCCGAGATGCTGTTGTACTTGATAGCCTTCCTGATGAACATGTAATATTCGGCTGTTGTGGCGAAAAAACGCTGGGTCATCCACTCCCCAAGCCCGAAGGCTTTGACTACTTTAATGCCGGAAAAAGTTTCCTGCAGGAGAGATGCAACATCGCCGATCTTTTCCTGGCTCTTGCCCGAAAGGCGTTTAATACTTTTACCGATTTTCTGTGCCGAAAAAATGGTAAGCGGGATAACGATAAATGTAATCAGAGCCAGTTGCCAACTGCGGTAAAAAATAACGATGAGGAGTGAAATGGCAGAAAATCCGTCGCGACAGATGCTTGTAACCACGTTGGCAATACCGTTCTGCATGACCCCGACATCGGACATAACCCGTGACATGAGCGCACCGGTGGAGTTTTTTTGAAAGAAGCGAAGGCCTAGAGTCATGCTGCTTCTGTAGATATCGTTTCGGATATCCTGTACAGCCAGCTCGCCGGCGGTTCTGATAAAATAATCGTTAAGGAAGCGGCACGCAGCTCTAACGGCAAATAAAATTATAACTCCGAACGGGAGGAGTGTGAAGATCGTTGTGTCATTGGTTGCAAAGATCTTTTTCAGAAGCGGTTCCACCAGATAGGCGAACGCTCCGTCCATGCTGCCGACGAGAATAGAGGCCACTGTTGAAATGAGAATTCTCCACCAGTACGGTTTGCAATAATGGAGAATACGGCCAAATGTACTACTCATACTCTATCCTGCTTATTGTTGATAAGATCAAGCGCAAGTGACGCCGTGCGCAAGGCTGCACCGCCACCGCCAAGTTTTGCTCGTATGGAGAGCAGTTCGGCATTCATTGTTGTTCGGTAGGTTTCATTTGAAAGAATCATTGTGATCTCATCTGCAATTGCTTCCGGTGTGGCCTGATCCTGAACCAGTTCCTTGACAATACTCCGATCAGCGACGATGTTGCACAGTCCGATATGCTTGATCTTCACCACTCGACTGGCTACTTGATAGGTGAGCGGTGCGAGTTTGTAGATTATGACCATCGGTGTGCCGACCAGCGCAATTTCGAGTGTGACCGTGCCGGATACCGATATTATGGCATCACACCCCCTGATCAGGTCATGAATCCTCTGGGTGGTAATAATCGGTAAAATACCTGTGCCGCAAAGATGGGGACGAATATCCTCTTCCCGCAGAGTTGACGCCAATGGCATGACAAATTGCAGATCGGGAAAACGTCTGTGCAGCAGTTCCGCAGCAGCAACGATCGCGGGTAGTATGCGCTCTATCTCGCTTCTCCGGCTGCCGGGGAAAAGCCCGACCGTTTTTCTCGATGGATCAAGGGCAAAGCTTGTCACCGCTTCCTCCCGGTTCATCGCCACATCCACAAGATCAAGCATCGGGTGTCCGACAAAGCTGACCGGCACGCCCGCTTTTTCGTACAAAGGGAGTTCAAAAGGGAAAATAACCGCCATCTTGCTGACAGTGGCGGCAATTTTTCTGATTCGTCCCGCTTTCCAGGCCCATACCTTGGGGCTTATATAGTAGAGAATTTTTACTCCGGCCTTTTTTGCCACTTTTGCCAGACGGAGATTAAAACCGGGGTAGTCGATCAGGATGAGCAGTTCAGGCGGGTCTTGCTGCAGAAGTTTTTTGAGCTTTAGAAATGCGGCGGATATGACATCAAAATGTTTTAATACCTCTATTAAGCCCATCACAGCAATTTCAGCAGAATCCACCAGGATTTTCACACCCGCTTCACGCATCCGCGAACCACCAATGCCGAAAAAATCAAGGCTGGAATCGAGTGAAAAGGCTTTCTGTACCAAGTCGGCACCATAAATGTCGCCAGAGGCTTCTCCGGCAACAATCATGATACGCCGTCTCCGCGAAATGTCAGGCGGACCTGAAACAGCCCCGCCACACCTGTGCGTCATCCGCGACAAATCCCTCGTTCGGAGCGCTTTATGAAGGCCAACAGGTAATCGACTTCGGGGCAGTCAGTTATTTCCTTATTAATGCGCTCTATCGCATCAGCCAGTTTCAGATTCGCCATGAAAAGGGCTTTGTAGGCCTTCTTCAAATTGGTAATGGCCTCTTCAGAAAAACCACGACGTTTGAGACCGACCAGATTGAGGCCGCGCAGCTTGGCATCGCCTGTGCCTGGCGTCGCTATCAGGTAGGGGGGAATGTCAAGACTGACCAGAGTCCCCCCCCCTGCCATGGCATGAGCGCCGATGGTTACGAACTGGTGTACCGCCACCAGGCCGCCAAGAATTACATGATCTTCAACGGTTACATGGCCGGCCAGAGTAGCTGCATTCGCCATGACCACGTTGTTGCCGATCCGGCAATCGTGGGCAACATGCGAATAGGCCATAAAGAGATTATTATTACCGACGATCGTTTCACCGATACCGGTGACAGTGCCGCGGTGAATCGTAGCAAATTCACGGACGATGTTGTTGTTACCGATGCGTGTCCAGCACTCTTCGCCACGATATTTCAGATCCTGAGGGGCAGGGCCTACCGATGCGAGATGGTAAATCTGGTTGTTTTCGCCAATCTCGGTCCAGTCACCGATGAAGCTATTGGCGCCGACAGAGGTTCCTCTTCCGATGGTCACATGTTTACCGATGATGGCATTTGGGGCAATTTCGACGTTTGAAGCTATTATGGCTGTTGGATCAATTACCGCAGTCGGGTGGATCATGCTGTTTCTCCCGTAAATCACCCTCTGAAAAAGAGAGTTTAGAAGTTACTTCGATGAATCTGCAAATGTGGCCTTAAGATCGGCTTCGGTTACCAGGGTGGAGCCGACAAAAACTTTTCCGGCCACTCCCCAGATTCCTCTTTTATTCATATTTGCTGTAACCTCAATGCGGAGTTGATCCCCCGGCAACACAGGTTTGCGGAATCGGGCATTGTCGATTGCCAGGAAGTAGGTCACTTTTCCACGGTTTGCTTCTTCGGAAGCCAGATATGCCATGATACCAGCGACCTGAGCCATGGCCTCGATGATCAGAACCCCCGGCATGATCGGGTGTCCGGGGAAATGCCCCTGAAAAAACGGCTCGTTCATGGTGACATTCTTTATCCCTACACAGCGCTTCCCCTGCTCGACTTCGATTATCCGGTCAACCATCAGGAACGGGTAGCGGTGCGGGAGTATTTTCATAATTTCATTGATGTCTAGTTGCATATCAGCTCTCCTTATGGGTCAGTTTCAACATAGCTTCAAGTTCAGTTATCCGTTTTTCCATAGATGAAACGGCTTTCCGTAATTCAGGTATGTGCGGCAAAACCATCGATAGTTTCAGCCATTCCTTATGCGGTATCGCCGGCGAACCGCTGTATGAGGCGTTGGGCTGCAGTGAACCTGTTACACCCGATTGGCCACCAACAATGACGTTGTCGCCGACTGTGATATGACCGATTACCCCAACCTGTCCAGCCAGGGTGACGTGATTGCCGATTTTAGCACTCCCAGCAATGCCGACTTGAGAGACGATCATGCAATCTTCACCGATCTCGCAGTTGTGGGCTACCTGCACCAGATTATCCAGTTTGGTGCCTCTGCCGATCCGGGTCACTTCAACGGCGGCGCGGTCGACACAACTATTCGCTCCGATTTCGACATCATCATCGAGCACTACTATGCCGATTTGCGGGATGCGGTAGTAGCCGCTGCCATCCGGTGCATAGCCGAAGCCATCGGAACCGATGACCGCACCTGGCTGGATGATACAGCGATTGCCGACTCTGCAGCTTTCACGGATAACGGCATTTGCATGGATTGTACACTCTTCACCGATGGTGACGTTGTCATAGAGCACAACTCCAGGATAGATCACTGTGCGACTCCCGACGACAACATTTTTACCGATGCAGGCTCCCGGATAAACGGTGACACCTTCGCCGACAGTCGCTGAAATCTCCATCATTGCTCCAGGGAAAATCCCCAGTGGTTCGTAAGGCGCTGTATAGAAGAGTGTCAGCAGCTTGGCAAAGCCGAGATACGGGTTGGCAACTTCAATGGCTGTGCGTCCGTAGCGCTCGCCACCCGGAGCCATGAGCACTGCTCCGGCCGATGTTTCGGCAACTTTTGACGCATACTTCGGGTTAGCAAGAAACGTCACCGCGTCAGGTCCGGCAGTTTCCAGCGTTCCCAGTCCGGAAATCAGGGTCGTTCCGTCTCCCTGTACAGTGCCGCCAAGATAGCGGGCTATTTCTGCAACTGTTAGCGGTTCAGGCATAGCGTCACTTCTTTCGGCTGGAATTAAACAGCTTCAACACTTCTGCGGTGAGGTCAGCCTTTTCATCAGCAAACAGAAGAATGTTGTCATTTTTCACGAATATAAAAGTAAATCCGTTCTGACTTCCGTAAGCTTGAATGACTTTCTCCATCCCCGCAAGGATGCTGCGGGTGAGCTCTTCATCCTTGCCTTGCAGTTCATCCTGGGCATCCTTGGTGAAACGCTGAAACTCTTTCAATTTGTTCTGATAATCTTTCTCTTTGGAGGCACGCGCGGAATCGGAAAGCAACATACCCTGCTTTTCCAGCTCATCTTTCAATTTTTTTAGCTCTTCCTGCTTTACATTGATTTCGTCCTGATACTTCTTAACTTTGGCAGCCAGTTGTTCCTTGGCTTTTTTCCCCTCTTCCGAGCCGTTCAATGCCCGCTGCATATCAACATAACCGAGCTTCAGGTCGGCTGCAAAAACAGATGTTGAGGTGATGCACGCTGCTACGATACCTGCCAGAATGATCTGCTTCATAAATACTTCTCCTTTGATGGTGGTGTTACACCCTGATTAATAAAGTAAAAAATAAATCCATAACCCCCTCAATCCCTTTTTGTAAAGGGGGAGGCTTTAAGGCGCTCCCCTTTGCAAAAGGGGAGCGGGGAGGGGTTAAAACATACTTCCAATCGAAAATTCGAGGCGGCCGCCTCCGCTGTCTATTCCTGTGCGGGGAGTAAGCGGTATGCCATATTCAAGACGTAACGGCCCCATTGGGGAGGCCCAGCGGATACCAAAACCATAGCTTGTGAGCAGTGGGAAAGCCTCCGAACTATCAGTAAAAGAGTTGCCATAGTCGAAAAACATGACCCCTTTGAGTCCGGCTTCAGCGATCAGCGGAAAAGTTAATTCGACATTCCCGAAGAGCTCTTTTTCGCCGCCAAGATAAATACGGTCGTTTGACTGTCTGGCGTTAATATCCTTTGTAAACAGGGTCACTGTCGGAGAGACGGTGCGGGAGCGGTAACCTCGCAGAGAACCGATGCCGCCGAGATAAAACTTTTCATCAATTTGAAGCGGTTGTCCGATTTCCGCTATGTAGCCAAGCGTTAATTTGGTCGAAGCGATCAGTTTTTTGTAGAGTGGGTGAAAATATATGTGATCGGTTATAAACCGGGCATACTTGTTGTCGCCTCCGAGGCCGGCATATTCGGCTGAAAGTGAGTTGATAAAACCGATTGACGG
The DNA here is from genome assembly GCA_903845365.1 of uncultured Geobacteraceae bacterium. Taxonomy (GTDB): domain Bacteria; phylum Desulfobacterota; class Desulfuromonadia; order Geobacterales; family Pseudopelobacteraceae; genus JACRCG01. Next base: position 8,691 of record CAIMXI010000231.1, read on the forward strand.
ATCCATCCGGTAGTCGGTGCTGTTATGGGTGATACTGCCGAACACTGCGCTGGTCGTTGTCTCTCCGAGAGGGTAGGTATTGTTGATGTCGGCATCATGAAACATCTGATAGGCTGCGCTCGGTTTATATATATCCTTGATTTCATACTTGTACATCATAAATGTACCAATAGAATCACTGATCGGATACCCCCCTTTGATGTCGGCGCCGGATAGTTTCCGTGTATAATCGGTATAGTCTCGCTCCGAACGGTAGATGTCGCCACCAAGTGTCCATTTCGTATCCATGAAATGAGGGTCCGTCACTCCGAGTGCATATGTTTGCGACTTCCCCCCAAGTGAAGCCGAAAGATGAACCTTGAGACCCAGGCCGAGGAAGTTAGCCTGCTGTACGGAACCCTGGGCGATAAAGCCGTCCAGAGAGCTGTAACCGCCGCCGATACTGAAGGTTCCGGTCGGTTTCTCCTTGACGTCAACATTGACATTAAGTTTATTACTGGCACTCCCTTTGGCGGTCGCAACGTTCGCTTCCTCGAAGAATCCGAGATTCATCAGGTTCTGCTTGCTCCGTTTAAGGCCGGTTGAATTATACAACCCCCCTTCAATGACGCGGACTTCTCTCCGGATAACTTTGTCACGGGTTTTAGGGTTGCCGGCAATATTGATCCGTTCAATCGTCACCAGTTCCCCCTTGTCAACATCAAACGTCATGTCAACGCTCTTTTTCTCGTCGTCCAGTTTGGTCAGCGGATTAATCGTGGCAAAGGCATATCCCTTGTCTCCATACACATCGGTGAGTGTGCCGATGTCGGTGCGCAGGATCGAGCGGTTGAAGACACTCCCAGGTTCACTTTTCAGTTTCGTGCGCAGATCCGCTTCCGGATCAAGCAGCTCCCCTTTGAAGCCGATGGCACCAATCCGGTACAGTTCTCCCTCGGTAATACCGATGGAAACATCCAGAGCGGTTTTTGTGTCGTTTAATCTTAACACCGGTTCTCCTACCTTGACATTGACATAGCCGTTATTAAGATAGTGGTCTGCAATCAGCAGGGCATCATTTTTCAGTACCTCCTCCTTGTAGGTACCGGCACCGGTCAGCCAGGACATGAACCATTTTTCTTTCGTATCCATGAGCCCCTTGATTTTTCCGTTGCTGAAGGCCTTATTGCCGTCAAGCCGAATCTCTTTGATAAGAACCTTTTCACCCTCAACAATTTTGACAAGAACCTTCATATCACTTGACGAAGTTTTCTTTACCTCAGTCTGTATGTCAGCCAGATAATAGCCGTCATCGTTATACAACTTCTTCATTTTAATGACACTTTTGGCCAGATCTTTTGCAGAAAAGACGGAGTTAAGACGAAACTCAAGCGTTTCTTTAAGTTTATCAGTCGCGATCTCCTTGTTCCCTTCAAAGGTAATCTCACGAACGATCGGCTTTTCCTGAACAAGGTAGACCAGTACCGCACCTTTGTTCGATTGTTCTATTATGGCCTGCACATCCTGAAAATGCCCCAGCTTGTAAATCGCCCGAATATCCGCATCGGTCTTGTCACCAGAAAGAGTGTCGCCGGCTCGCATTTTTACGACATTCAGAATCGCCGCCGATTCGATACGGCGATTACCCTGAATCCTTATTTCCACCGGTTGTTCACTGTCAGCGTGGGCGAGTGACGACAAGCTGATGGATGCAAACAGAATCAGCATGGAATGGCGTATATTTCTGAATCGGGACATACTTGCCTCGGATATTACGTGGTTTTTTCTATTTTTCCATCCAAGAGGTGAATGGTGGTTCCCATGGCCGCAGCCAGTCGCTCGTTATGAGTTACGATCACCAGTGTCAGTTTCTTTTTTACCTGCAGTTCTGCCAGCATGGCATGAATGCTGTCGCTTGTTTTCATATCAAGATTACCGGTTGGTTCATCGGCCAGCAGTAGTTCCGGTTCAAGAGCCAGCGCCCGTGCAATTGCTACCCGCTGCTGCTCACCGCCAGACAGTTCTCCGGGGCGGTGAGTCATACGTTCGCCAAGTCCGACATCCTGCAGCATGGATTGTGCCATGGTCATTGCGTCACCGCGTGGCACCCTGGCGATCAACGCCGGCATCATGACGTTTTCAAGTGCGGTAAATTCAGGGAGCAGGTGGTGAAACTGAAACACAAAGCCGATGCTCCGATTCCTGAAAGCTGCCAGTTGCCGCTCATTTTTTTTAAAAATATTTTCGCCGCGAAAGCTGACCGAACCGGCAGTTGGACGGTCGAGTGCCCCAAGTAGGTGCATCAAGGTGCTCTTGCCTGCACCAGAAGCTCCGACGAGAGCGGTTGTCGTTCCGATCGCCAGATCCAGATCAATTCCGTTCAGCACATTAAGTGTATTCGCCCCGCTCCCGTAGGACTTGCTGAGGTCGCGAATCTCAAGGAGATTACTCATAGCGTAGCGCCTCAGCCGGCAGCATTCTTGACGCTTGCCATGCCGGGTAGATCGTCGCCAAAAACGAGATCAGTATTGCCGTTATCGATATAAGCAGAACGTCGTACGGCACCACCAGCGAAGGGAATCGGTCGAGATAATAGATATCCTTGTTGAAAAAATTCTGTCCGGTAACTTTCTGGATCAAATTGATGATCGGTTCCAGGTTAAGCGCTATCAGCAGTCCCGAAATCACACCGCAAACGGTGCCGATAATACCGATTATCAACCCCTCAAGAACAAAAATTTTCATGATGCTGGCGGCAGTAGCGCCCATTGATTTGAGAATGGCGATATCTCTGTTTTTTTCCATGACCACCATAAAAAGTGTTGAAGCGATACCAAAGGCAGCGACGAGAACTATCAGCGTCAGGATGATAAACATGACGACCTTTTCCGTCTTCAGCGCAAAGAGAATGTTCTTGTTCATCTGCATCCAGTCACGCGCGTAGAAGTTACTCCCCAATTCTCGATTGATACTTCGGGCCAATTCATCAGTGCGATACACATCCGCAACTTTAAGCTGAATGCCGGTGACGCTATCGCCGAGATCAAAAAAACGCTGCGCCTGATCAAGGCTGATGTATGCCAGGGTAGAATCATATTCGAACATGCCGGTATTAAAAATTCCGGTGACCCTGAACGGTTTCATGCGCGGCATCATGCCGAGCGGGGTAATGTTCCCCATCGGTGAAATTACGTTTACCTTGTCTCCCAGAAATAGGCTGAGATGCTTGGCCAGCTCTTTTCCCACCATGAGGCCTGGGGGTGTTTCAGAGCCGAGAATTATTTCAGGCTCGAAGTCATCAATACTCCCTTCGACGATCGACTTGCTGAGACGGGTAACCTGGCGGTCAGTGGCGACGTCGATACCGCGCAACACAACACCGGATACGCTTTTGCCCGAAGAGAGCATGACCTGGTTGTATACGAACGGTGTTGCAGCCTGGACGCCGGTAAACCGTTTAAGCTTTTCCATTACCGTACGGTAATCCTCCATCGGTGCGCCACTTCTGATTACCACTATATGGGCGTTTGTGCCGAGGATTTTTTCTTTCAGATCATTTTCAAAGCCGGTCATAACCGCAAGCACCACAATCAACGCCATGACGCCCAGGGCGACACCGGCAGTGGAGATAAAGGTGATGATGGAGATGAAGGTGGATTTGCGTTTGGCTTTCAGGTAGCGCAAGCCGATAAAAAGTTCAAAGTGCATCGGTTATTTGACTTCCTTGCGCAACTGCGGAAACAGTATGACGTCCCTGATCGACGGAGAGTCGGTCAGCAGCATGACGAGCCGGTCGATGCCGATGCCTTCACCTGCAGTTGGCGGCAGTCCATACTCCAGTGCGCGAACATAATCCTCATCCATATAGTGCGCCTCTTCGTCACCCTTGTCTTTTTCGGCTACCTGGGCCAGAAAGCGCTCTTTCTGATCGACCGGATCATTCAATTCCGAGAAGGCATTGGCGATTTCGCGCCCGCCGATAATCAGCTCAAAACGGTCAACGATTTCCGGGTTATGGTCATTCTTGCGAGATAGTGGCGAAACTTCGGTCGGGTAGGCGGTGATAAAAGTCGGCTGGATAAGTTTATGCTCAGCCACCTCCTCAAAAATTTCCATCAAAAGCTTGCCAAATGATATCCCCTCCGGCAGCAGCAGGCCGATGCTTCGGGCATATGACAGGGCAAGGTCACGATCGTCGAGCTGCTTTGGCTCAACGTCGCCATACTCCAGAATCGCCTCGCGTACAGTTAAGCGCTTCCAGGGACGCTGAAAGCTGATATCAAGCCCCTGGTTGGTAAATTCAAGCGCGCCGAGAATATCCTGAGCGACATGACAGAAGAGTTCTTCGGTAAAATCCATCAGATCTTCATATGTTGCATACGCCTGGTAGAATTCCATCATGGTGAATTCCGGATTGTGACGTACGGAAATACCCTCATTGCGGAAGTTGCGGTTTATTTCGAAAACTCGCTCCAGTCCGCCGACTACGAGACGCTTCAGATACAACTCCGGAGCAACCCGGAGATACAGCTCCATATCGAGAGTGTTATGGTGGGTAATAAAGGGACGCGCCGTCGCACCACCGGGAATCTGGTGCATCATCGGCGTCTCGACTTCGAGAAAATCATGGCCGGTCATGAAGCTGCGGATCAGGTTGACAATTCGGGAGCGCTTGACGAATATTTCACGCGCTTCAGGATTAACAATCAAATCGACGTAGCGTTGGCGGTAGCGTGTCTCTATATCGGTCAGGCCGTGGAATTTTTCCGGCAGAGGCAGTAGCGATTTTACCAGCAGCCTTATGGTGCGGATATGGAGGGAAAGTTCACCCGTCTTCGTTCGAAACGGGTACCCCTCAGCGCCGATGATATCGCCGATATCAAATAACTCGAACAGAGCAAAAGCATCCTCGCCGATCTCATCTTTTTTGACATAAAGCTGCAGACGTCCCTTGCGATCCTGAAGCTGAATGAATGCGGCTTTGCCAAAAGATCTGCGGGCCAGAATACGACCGGCAACGGATATGCTGGCATCTTCTGCGTCAAGTTTTTCTACCGTTCCGTATACGGCAACAACGTCTGCCGAGGTATGTTGAGGTTTAAAATCGTTCGGGTAGGGGTTTATGCCGGCTTCCCAGAGCGCATCAACCTTGCGGCGTCTCTGAAGCAGGAGTTCACTGAGTTCTTCCATGCTGGTAATTAAACCTTTCACAACAAAAATAATTCCTGAAATCAGAGCAGATGAAAATATCCGTAACGTTCAGGTACGTCAAGAAAAAAGAGTCTGAATGCGCTGATGGTTGCAAGCAATTATCTGATATTTCAGATGTTTTATCCGCTTATTACTTGATTTTGCGAATGGTGCTGTTTTCACTGTCAGCAACAAAGAGGCTGTTCCCATCAGTTGTGATGCCGATGGGGGAGTAAAAACTTGGTGTTCCGGGAGAATCAACAAACCCGCCTTTACCAAGGGTTGGATCTGAAAAAGCCTTGCCTTCGCCGGATATGGTCGTGACACTGTATGGGGGCAATTTTTCGACTCTTCTAATACTGTTCTGGTATGTGTCTGTGACATAGAGATATGTGCCGTCTGTTGTAATGCCATTTGGCAGGTAGAAGCGTGCTGCGGTGCCGATCCCGTCGGCAGTGCCGTTATTATCCTTGCTTATTTTTTCAGGGATTCCAGGGGTTGTGGCACCTGCTATCGTGGTGACTATGCCGGAGAGAATATCAACCATGCGGATGGTTCGGTTACCGAAGTCAGCCAGGTAGAGGTTGAGGCCGTCAGTAGTGATGCGACCTGGGCGGTTAAAAAGCGCTACCCCCTGTCCACCGTCTGCTGCGCCGCTTGATCGTGGGATGCCGGCGAGGGTAGTAACTGCCCTGGTGAGAATATTTATCCGCCGGACGGCGTGGTTGCCGGAATCGGTGACGTACAGATTGACGCCGTCGGTCGTGATGCCGATGGGTTGGTTAAATCTTGCCAGAGTTACGTCTGCAGTGGTTGCAGGGGAAGCAACAGCAACATCTGTGAAACCGGCCAGACCGGTACTGCTGCCGATTGTGGTGACTCTATAAGAGCGGGTCGCAATCTCAATGATGCGGATCGTGTTGGAACCGGAATCAGCTACATAGAGATTGGAGCCATCGGTTGTGATGCCGGAGGGCTGATTGAAGCCGACAGGAAGTCCGGTAGCGGCATCTGTACAAGCAAGCGTAGTAACAGCACCTACAGAAGTTACCTTGCGGATAAGGTTATTGCCGAAGTCCGATACGTAGAAACTGATTCCGTCAGTCGTTATGTCGGTGGGATGATTAAATTTTGCCGGAGAAACGTTGGTAGTACTATAGTTAGCGAATCCAGCAGTTCCGGGCACGCCTGTAAACGTTGAAACATTATTGCTATTGCCACCAACCAGATTCAGGGGCTTCCCCTGGACAGCGCCACCCGTAGTCGTCAGTGCGGGCGCAAGGGCTAAAGGGCGGTCATAAATCGGAGTAGTTGTTGTTGCACTGTTATTGCCTCCGCCACACGCTGCAATACAGGTGGCAAGGAAAAGAGCTGCTATGTAAGGTGTGGATCTCTGCATCTGATTCCCCTTGGTACAAACTATTGTGATTACTTACGAGACTTCCTCTCCCTTTTTCTTGCGCTTTGGTCGGGGAGTCGGCTTGGGTTGATCAGCATCCGGTTCCGGTGCGGAAATAGTTGCCGCCTCTGCGGCTTTTTTGGGCGCGGCTCGGCGCTGCTTTTTTTTAACAGGAAGAGGCTCCGGAGTCGGCACTGTATCTACGACAGATTCAGGCATTACCGGCACTTCCTGTGCCTTCGTGCGGGCTTTGCGGACACGTTTTGGCTTGACTGCCGCTTCTGCCTCCTCATGATGCATAACCGCCGGAATTGCAGCTTCAGGTGCGACTGGTTCCACTATCGGTGCAGCAGGCGCCTCGTCCTGACTCCCCTCCTGAACTTTATGCACTTTGCTTCGGTTCCGTCGGCGCTTCCGTTTTTTCGGTTTACCCGCTTGATCCGCTCCCGCATCAGCCGGTTCCGAATTTGAAAATTCATCCGCTGCCGCAGCCTCCGCAACCGGAAAATTATCGTCCTGCTCAGTATCAACATCGTTCTGGTCAGTCGCGGTCGCATCAAAGTGTGTTTCGGCAGAGCTCTTTTTCTTCTTTTTTCGACGTTTCCGTTTTTTGCTACCCTCGACCGCTTCGACCAATTCGTTTTTCAACTCATCATCGGCGGAACTCTGCGGAGCAGGTGCAAATGGCGCGACACTCTTATGGGCTTCTTCGGCTTCAGCCTCACTCTTCATAACATCATCAAGGTGCGGTTTCTCCCGTTTTACTATTTCAAGCTCCAGTTGATTGAGCAGGAAAGATGTCTTCCCTTTCACAGTGACTTCTATTTCATAATCGTTTTCAATCTGAGCCAACTCACGTTTTTTGCGGTTGAGCAGGTAATACGCTACTTCCAGCGGCAATCCCCCGCGAACTTCGCCAACAGTTCCCTTGGCAGCGGCAGCGTGAACTTTGCGCAGGAAAGAGACAGCCATGGCCTCAACCGATTTAACTTTACCGCGACCCTCACAGTGTGGGCATTCCAGGTAGATGGCGTCATTCAAGGTTTTGGCAATTCGCTGACGCGACATTTCCATGATGCCGAACTGGGAAATACGGCCAACGTTAACCCGCGCTTTATCCATTTTAAGGGCATTTTTAAGCGTCTTCTCAACATCGCTGTTATGCTTGTTATCACGCATATCAATGAAGTCGATAACAATCAGGCCGCCAAGGTCGCGCAGCCGGAGTTGACGGGCGACCTCTTCAGCAGCCTCCATATTGGCTTTGAAGGCGGTGTCTTCAATCCCTCTCTCTCCGCTTGATTTTCCGGAATTGACATCTATCGAGACCAGCGCTTCGGTCGGCTCGATGATCAGAGAGCCGCCTGATGGCAGAGGTACACGTTTTTCATAGATCTGGTCGATCTGCTCTTCCAGTTGAAACCGGGAAAAGATCGGTCGTTTTTCTTTATGCAGCTTGACCCGCTTTTCGCAGGTCGGCATGGTATCGCGGAAAAACTCTTTCGCTTCACGGTAGGCATCCTTGCTATCAACCAGAACTTCATCTACGTCATCAGAAAAATAGTCCCTTATGGTGCGGATGATAAGACCGCTGTCTTTATAAATCTCTCCCGCCCCATCGATCGTAGTAGCCTTCTCTTTGATCGACTCGTACAGTTCGGTCAGGTTGGTAAAATCCTTCTGCAGCTCTTCGGGAGTGCGCCCGACCGCCTCGGTGCGCATGATGTAGCCGATCCCCTCCGGAATATCCATTCCAGAGACTATTTCTTTAAGCTTTTTCCGGGTACCTTCCTGCTCGATCTTGCGGGAAATGCCGCTGGAATCACTTCCCGGCATCATCACCATGTAGCGGCCAGGGAGAGAAATGTACGTTGTCAGAGCAGAACCCTTGTTGTCACGCTCATCTTTTTCAACCTGCACCAACAGTTCCTGTCCGCGATGGAGTACCTCCTGAATACGTGGAAAACGTTTGCGCTTATCATCAGGAATGTCATCTCGCCATTCAAAATAATCGGGATGCAGTTCGCCGATCTGGAGAAAACCCGGTTTTGCTCGCCCGATATCGACGAAAGCGGCTTGAAGTCCCTGCTCGACACGAAGGACGACCCCCTTGTAAATATTCCCTTTAATCTGCTCTTTTCCGCTGATTTCAATGTTCAGCTCCATCAGGCGACCGTCGTGAACGATGGCAACACGCGTCTCCTCGGGGTGCATGACATTAATCAACATTTTTTTGCTTATCGGTGTGCTCATGTTAGTGGAGTGCCTTTCAGGGTGTTGCTGCAGGTTTGAATGTAAAACGTGCGGATTATATCTATTTTGGCAACGAAAGCAAAGAAAAAGGCGGAACAGGTTCTATTGTATCTGCATCATGGTTTATCGTTATTAGAATCCTTGACATAATAATATTGACCATAGACATGAAGATAATAGAATTTTTATACTTTTTCCAAAAGAATATTTTTTCGAGGAGCATGATATGAACAAGTGGCGCATAAAACTGATTTTTATCTGTGGAGTAACAATTTTGTGGGTTTCAATCTGCTCTGCAGGCGGCGGCAGGGTTTCATATCCGGATGGGCAACCGGTTGTGGGTGCAGAGGTGCATGTGCATTTGCAGGAGGTGGTGAAGTTCAAATTGACAGCCAATGCCAATGGTCGATTCACTATGCCGACTGTGGATTTTTTGGATGCCTTCGTCCAGATCAAGGTGCCGGACGGCAATGATTTTGCGACGGTCAACCTGCCGGTGGCTATCTTTGAATCAGGCGAGGTTGCTATAGTGTTGCAGCCGAAGAGGTAACAGGGACAATGGAGGGCGCTATGGACGCAATTATTCCAATTGAAGTGATCAAAGGTAAAATATACCTGATCCGTGGACAGAAGGTCTTGCTGGATAAAGATCTTGCCGATCTTTACGGAGTCACTACCGCAAATCTTAATAAGGCTGTAAAACGAAACAATGAGCGCTTTCCCGATGATTTTATGATGCAGCTTACCGTATCAGAAATGGGCAACTTGATATTCCAATCTGGAATGTCAAGTTCAGGTCATGGTGGGAGGCGAACGCCCATAAGCGCTAACTTGAAGGCTTGTTCTTTTAAAAATATCTGGTATCCTTGTCTCAGGAGGTACGTCTATGGATACCATTAGAGAAACGTTGCATGTTGACGATGACTGGAAAGTTCTTTTATCTTTTCTGCCGGAATCTTGGCAGTTACTCGCAAAAGAGACCGGAGCATTGCTTCGCAATTTCACGAATGCTGTTGTGCAGGTAGTCCGGAAGACGTGTTATCAGATTCCGGAACAATGCCGTGCTGGAGGAGTTTTATGCAATGTTAAATGGTTGCGGGTGCAGGAGATATCTTACCTTAAAGCCTGAGCAGGTAAATGCCTTCTTTAAACTCATGGGTGAACGCTATGGGAAGAAAACGACAATCATCACCAGCAACTTGGACTATCATGAGTGGTACGACCTCTTTCAGACTACATCGTCAAGCCCTTCTATATTAAAATCTCTACCCATAGACCGCGCATACAGATTGACAGTCAGTCTTGATGAACAGAAAAGGGTCAGTTCTGGTGGGCGTCAAGGCACAGCAAAATGGTACTGGGAAAAACCGGATAAAATGCTGAATATCCTAGTATAACCAAGATATTAAGCTTGACAAAACAGTATTGCTACAGTAGCTATTAAAGCCTTACAGACGTTACCGATCTGGTAAAGAAGCTTACCAGGTTCGAGGATATTAATGGCGTTCATATCTAAAAAAGACAGCCTGATCGAAGATGCTCAAAAATTTGCGACACGAGGCCAATTCGACAAAGCGGTAAAGGTTTACGAGCAGATTATTGCTTTGGAACCTGCTGTCATTAGCCATCACCAGAAAATAGCTGAGCTGTTAATAAAGTGTGCGCGCAATGATGATGCCCGTAAAGAGTTGGAAACAGTTGCCAATTATTTTTCAAAAAACGGTTTTTATCCTAAAGCTATCGCCGTTTACAAACAGCTTCAGAAACTTTTCCCCACCGATATCTCACTTTCATTGACTCTTGCCGGGCTCAACGAAAAACATGGCCTAATTGCAAATGCCCTTGCGGAATATAAGCTCGTATATGAACAGCATGAGAAAACTGGTAACATTCCCGAGGCGTTAACTATTCTTGACAGGATGCAGGGCATTGATCCAAAAAATGTTTCCATTAAAATTAAATTAGCTGAAGCATATATTCAGCATGAGAAAAAAACTGAGGCGTACTCAGTATTTTCAGAAGCGGCTGCCCTGCTTATAGAACGTGGCGAGCATCAAGCGCTTGCCAAGGTTTCTGCTCGCGTGCAGCAGCTTTTCTCAGAGAAAACGGATTTTTTGTGTGAGGTGCTTTCCGAGCTTATCCGTATGGGCAATGCTACAGCAGCGATAGGAAGTCTTCAGACTCTTCTTCGTAGTGATCCTGGAAACAAAGTGGTGTGGGAATTGATAATAAAAGCATACCAACTTCTTGGTCAACCAGAGCGAGTAAAATTGGCGTACCAGCATTACCTGAAATATTTCCCTGCTGAACCGGTTGCAATATTGGGTCTTATCTCGTCAATAATTGCGGAGCAGAACCATGCAACGGCTCTAGAGATGCTCGAAAATTATGAATCAACTCTTATTGCCGGCGGTTTTCTTCAGCAACTTGAGCAGGCATATCACGCACTCAAAAAGTTAGATCCTTTCAATCTACGCGTTTGGGAAGGTCGAATCAGAGTCGCTACTGCTGCGGGTCGAGAAGACGAAATTGCTTCACTCACATCGAAGCTTAATTCGCTGCGCAGAGCTTCTCACGACAGCCAAAACGATTATGTTCAGCCGGAACCGGAAGCCACTATTGCGGAGGAAGAGCCGCTTTACGCCGAATCATCCGATGTGACTCTGATCGCATCCTCGCAGTTTGGTGAAAAATTTGAGAACGAGACTGAAGAAGAGGTGGAAGAGGCAGAAGATCTGGTAGAGGAGGAAGGTGAAGATTTCGAGTTTGAGATCGAGGTAGAGATCGAGGACGACTTGTCTTTTGGCCGATTGGAAGAGGATACCAGCAATTTTCCAACTGACGAAAACCGGTTTGACCATGTTGCGGCGCTGTTTGACTCAGTTGACGCTGCTCCGCGAGGAGTAAAGTTCGGCATCGAAATGGGAGAATCTGACGCCAGGTCACATTTTGACCTTGGCCAGGCATTCAAGAATATGGGGTTGTTCGATGAGGCACTCAATGAATTTCAGTTGGCCTCACAAGACCTTTCGCTGCGGCTGGAATGTCTGGTACTACAGTGCGTTTGCCTGAGAGAGCGTGGTGAGCTGGAGAAATCCATCACAATTCTACGGGCTCTTTTAGAACATGAGCTAAGCCCGGAGGAGAGCCGCGTAGTTAAATATGAGTTGGCGTCTGGATATGAAGCAGATGGAAAAGCGGATGAAGCGACTCTTTTACTCACTGAAATTAACCACACAAATCCGGCTTTTCTGACTGTTGATTCGCGTCTCAACAGTGCAAACACCTCAAAATCACTTGATTTCTCCGAAGAAGACCTGGATGATTTCTGGATGAAATAGACGGGGGGGCGATTATATGAAAAAAGTGTTCGCAGTCATGCTGCTCTTTGCGCTGTTGGGATCTATAGATACCACTCTCTTCGCTGCTGAACTGCTTTATGTCAAACCGATAGTAGCCGGAAACTCCGTCTATATAGAAATTTCTGCCGATATTGCAATGACTTACAAGTATTACAATCTTCCAGGACAGACAAGGGCCGTAGTAGATATCGCAGAGGCTGGCCCGGAAAAAATTGAGCCATTGATTGTCGTCAACAAAGGTGTGGTATCAAATATCAGCGTAGACAGCGCAAAGATTTCCGGCATCGTTGCTAGCAGAATTGTTTTCAATCTAACTTCAGAAGCTAATATTAGCGTTACCGCCTCCCCAGATCTTAAATTGCTGGTAGTAACCTTTGGCGGTTTGACGTCAGCAGTGCCAAAAGCAGAGCGTATGCCGAAACTTGAACCTGTTGTCCCTGCCGAAACAGCCACGGAGCTTCCTTTGGTACTGACGATAAAAGAGATTGTAACCGGCGTTTTGTCCGTTGAAATACATACCAACCAGCCGGTTACGGACTATAAAATGATGAAATTGTCCAACCCTGATCGCCTTGTAATTGATATACCATGCAAGAAAGCAGATCAGAGACGTAACGTAACTACGATCAATAGATTCGGTATTTCCAAGGTGCGTATTGGGGTATCTCCGGGAAACATCCGTATTGTCATGGATTCGAGCAAAGCCGGGTTCCCTGCTCATACAATTACAAAGACAGAATACGGTTTGCGGATAAACTTCAATCAGGATAACGTTGCTCAGTAAAATGTCAGTCAACGTCTTCGATAAAATAAATTATTTGTGAGTGGGAGGAAACAACTGGATTTTGCTCTATGACATTTAAGTATCTTGTGATATTACATCTGTAAATTCTGTAAAAAATAAACAAAGGAGAACATCATGACCAAAGCTGAATTCGTAGCAAAAATTGCCGAGGAGCTGGAAGTGCCAAAAACCGTTGCTGCTGAAACTGTCGAAGCTTTTTTAAAAGTGACTTCGGATTTATTGAAGGCCGGCGACAAGATTACTTTCCCCGGTTTTGGTACTTTTGAGGTCTCATGCCGCGCCGCTCGTAAGGGGCGTAACCCGAAGACCGGTGCAGAACTGGACATTGCCGCATCCAAGAGCGGTAAATTTTCGGCAGGGAAAAACCTCAAAAATCTGTAAATCTCACAGAGCGTACCAGGTTCAGATAAAAAAACCAGTCCTGACGGCCTGGTTTTTTTATTGTGAGTAGCACCCACAGATCAACATTTCAGGCACGAAATTTAGTACACCCCCCTTTCATTAAGAAATTCACCGTACTTTCTATCCTCTTCCAGTATGTGCCGTACGATCCAGTGTTCCATGAAATTAATATAGCTTGCCTTTTCCGGCACATCACCGCTAAGCAGGCGATCGACATATTCTAAAACTTGCATTGTCAGTTCGCCATGTTTTTTTGCGTGTATGTCCATTTCCGGATAGCTGTAAAGCTCCATCAGCTTTTCCTCCGCTACAAAATGATAACGAGTATATTCCACAAGTGCACCCAAGGCGCCGGCAAGAGACTCACGTTCTGCCGTATTTTCCAAATGTTGTCCAATCGTATTGGCAATCTCCAGGAGACGTCGGTGATGCCCGTCGAATTCAGCCACATTAATGGCAACAGAATCACTCCAAACAAATCCATCTGCCTCGCCGCCATGCACGACACTCGCAACTTTATGCTGATAACTCTCGAGGATTTTCCATCTTATTATCGGAACGTTCTTCAAGAGCTCACCATCTATCTGTACCGTTGTCGTCTCTTGAAGCGCACGCAGGTAATAAAGCCCCGGAATGTTGAGGAACGAGTCCTCTTCGCCGAAGAAATCGCCTATATTAAGAGCGTCCAGAAATTTGCCTCCGACCGTGCGCTCAACTTGACCGGAGCGGATAATATTCATAACCTTAAGGTCTTTTCCGATGATAGCCTCTCCAGCCTTGAAGTTTCGCTCTTTCGCTCCTTCAATAATACGTCCGAGCACCGCTATAGGAAGATTTTCGCTAAATAGATCCGTAGTGTTGAGAAAAGCTCGCATGTCGGCAAAGCGGCGCAGGCGATCCAGTAACCCGTTGCGCCTGATAACTTCAGCATAAAGGAGAGTTGGTAGCCGCAACACCTGGACAAAAGATGATGCGCGGTAGGTGTGCTTTGAAACAGCATTGTCCAGTATGACAGTGTCTCCAATCAGCGCCCCTGCCGACAGACTTACAAAAACCCTGTCTCGGGCTCGTATTTTCTCCACCCAACCGCTTAG
>CAIMXI010000232.1 GCA_903845365.1 uncultured Geobacteraceae bacterium
ATCAAAAAAACAGGTTCGTGTAGTATATAATAAGTGGATCAGGTTCCGGTGAATATTCGCTATAAAACCGCAATACAGTAACTTTATGGTGGGTCAACCTAAATTCAAAAAACGGGTAAACATATTACCGGCGGTGTCAGTTGAGATAGAGGCACCAGATGTTTTTCGCCTTTACGATCATCTTTGATCCTCTTTTTAAGTTTTAATCGTTCAACAGGGAAATTCCATTCAAAATTATCCAAGTCAAATTCTGACCATTCTGCGTTACGAAGCTCTCCTGGCCTTAAAAATACCAACGGTGCGAGTTGTAGTGCGCACTTTACAGTGTATGTGCCAGTAAAATTGTCTATCGCTCTTAATAAACCTGCAACCTCTTTCGGATCTGTAATCGCAGCATGATGCTTCTGACTCCTCGGTGGCAACAATCCCTTAAGGTCCGCAGTCCAGTCACGTTCAGCTCTTCCAGAACCAACGGCATACCTGAATATCTGGCCGATTACAAACTTCACTCTATGAGCTGTTTCAAGTGCAACAGATTCAATTATTTGTAATACTTTCAGTACATCAGCTCCCTTAATATCCGCTATTGGTCTAACGCCTATTACAGGAAACACGTATTGTTCAAGACGTCGTAGCACCCAGTAAGAATGTGAGTCTGACCACGTAGGGGAGAACTTCTTGTGCCATTCTCTGGCAACTACTTCAAAACTGCTAGCGTCTCCATGGGTTGTTGCTAATTTTTGTGCTCTTTTATTTTCGTTCGGGTCGATCCCGCTGACGAGTAACTTCTTTGCCTCGTCGCGCCGACTTCTTGCCTCGGCAAGGGACAGAGCTGGATATGCACCAAAAGCAATTGTGTTACGCTTGTCAGCAAAGCGGTAATCAAAACGCCAAAGTTTTCCATTTGTAGGTGTCACCAGCAGGAAAAGGCCATATCCATCCATGAGTTTATATTCTTTTTCTTTTGGTTTAGCATTTCTGATTTGAATGTCTGATAGTGGTGCAATTCGTTTAGGCATGGGGGTTTCCTCCTTTTGGAGTCATTTTAATTTTAGGTTTGGAGGTATACCGCTAATAATAACTCCAAAACAGTAGGATTTCACTATATCAAGTTAAGCCAAGTTGGACAATCTAAAAAGAAAAGCCCTTGATTTCTCAAGGGCTTTTGATCTACTCCGGACGTTACCGGATTTGTTTGTGGCGGAGAGGTAGGGATTCGAACCCTAGGTACGTTTCCGTACACCTGATTTCGAGTCAGGTCATTGTGCTCGTCATAGTATTTCACGCTTTAAAAATCATACTTCCTAATACCTTGACTAATAAAGTAAAAAGCATATTATATTGTCAGGTGTATTTCATGCTATTTCAACAGAAGTAGCACTTGTAACGTTCACGCATACGTTCACGCTTTTTTCTTCGTGAATGTTTATACTGTAAGGATAATATATGGGAGCGACAGAAAAATTTACAGATGCTTTTATTCGCAATCTACAGTCGACAGGAAAAGTTACCGACTACCGGGAAAAAGGAAGTGATGGTTTCGGTGTCCGTGTAATGCCAAGTGGAACAAAAAAATTCTTTTACGTATACAATATGGACGGCAAGAGGCGCTTTCTGAATCTTGGCACTTATAAAGATCTTGAACATAAGGGCGGCATTACGCTTGCTGATGCCAATAAGAAATTGATCAATGCAAAGAGCAAAGTACAAGATCGTATTGACCCACTTCTTGAAAAGATTGCAACAAAGGCTGATCGCAAGCGTACACCTTTCGTTGCTGACTTCGTGGATGAGTTCATTAAAGTATATGCCAAGGAACACAACCGAGGTTGGAAGGAAATTGAGCGTGCTTTAAAATCTGAGATTGTTCCACGGTGGGGCAAACGAAAGTTGACTGACATTAAACGCCGTGACCTTATAATTGTGTTAGATGAGATCAAAGAACGTGGCTCACCCGTCATGGCTAATCGAGTTTTAGCTTATACACGAAAAATGTTCTCCTGGGCTATTGATCGGGCAGTCCTTGACGTTCACCCTTTCTTGAGGATGAAGAAGCCTTGTAAAGAAGACGTCCGCGAACGATCATTAAACAAAGCAGAAATCAAAACTTTCTGGCATAACCTTGATGATTGCAAAATGAGTGACCAGATCAAGCGGGCACTTAAATTGATACTTGTCACAGCGCAAAGACCCGGCGAGGTAATAGGTATGCACCGTGACGAAATTGACGGTGATTGGTGGGAGATACCATCAGTTCGTAGCAAAAATAAATTGGTGCACCGTGTATTCTTGACAGTGACTGCCAAGCAACTGATAGGAGAAGCTAACGGTTATATATTTGAGTCTCCTCTTCACCGGGCTGACTCTCAAGATTCGCCGCCTAACCCCGGCAAGCCGTATGAAGTAAGAACAATGACCCACGATATTAAACAGAATCTTCCACATACACCGGCAAGTAACGTAATAGATCGGCTGAAGATATTACACTTTACTCCGCACGATTTAAGGCGAACAGCCGTTGGGTTAATGGCGGAAGCCAGGGTAGAACTTGAACATAGGGAGAGAGTGCTGAATCACAAAAAAGGCAAACTTGACGGCACTTACAACAAGTATGAATACGCTGATGAAAAGCAGGCTGCGCTTGAAATACTTGAAAGGATACTGACCCACATTATATCGGATATAGAGGAGCCTTTCACAGTAAGTGATACCGACAAGAAACAACAAAAGCTTGAAGCCTGGGAGCGTGATCTTGTTGAGCGAGAAAGAAGGTTAGACAGTATTGTTGGCACCAATGGCAAATGTTAACAGTCATCAATAGGTTGCTATTTCACATATTCATATGCCAAGGAGAAACAGATGGCGATGGAACAGTGGGAGCGAAAGCTATTGAACATAATCTCCGAAAAGAAGGCTTTCGGAAACGTCACAAGCATTAAAGACGGTAAGCGCAAGGCTTCATAGTACCAATTATAGTATGCACTGAATCAGTATGACATGGGCTATGCTGCTTCCTTCAGCAGCAAAAAGACCTGGTCAAGGTAGTTACTGGCTTCAAGGTAGATTCCACCCGGGCACTTAGACTCTTTTGGTCCTGCCACATTGAGGATGCTGATAAACTGGCCGTCAATCCTGCTCCGGCTTGATAATTTCTTCGGCATAACTGCACAATCAGATTCGGTTTGTTGATTACTTTTGCTGTGGTGTCATCCTTTAACAACACTCTTGATAGTTAATGAATAAAGTGGTATTCTTTAATTGCTTGTCCATCTATTAAAGGATATCACCATGAAGAAGACCGATCTCAGTCCCGCCAGACAGAAGCAACTCGTTCCGGTAACCGCACACTCAGGAGCGTTCGCTGTCATCCCAAAAGCACCCCCAAGGTTCATACCCTCAAAAGGAATAATCAAGGAAGTTATCCATGCCCACGAGGCGCTAGGTGAACTCCGGGTCTCCACTGCACGACTGCCCAACCCCAACCTCGTTACCAGGACTTTTGACCGACGTGAAGCAGTTCGTAGTAGTCAAATCGAAGGTACCAGTTCGGACATGAATCAACTGTTCACCTATGAAGCCACCGGCAGTGATGAAGGCTTGCCGGTGGACGTGCTTGTCACCCTGAACTACGTTAAAGCCCTTGAAGTCGGGTTGGATGCGGTAAAAGGTTGCGGCCTTCTTGCTGTTGATGAAACCTTGATAAAAGGACTGCACCGCAACCTGATGCATGGAACTGATTATCGCGGGAA
>CAIMXI010000233.1 GCA_903845365.1 uncultured Geobacteraceae bacterium
AAATCAAAAAAACAGGTTCGTGTAGTATATAATAAGTGGATCAGGTTCCGGTGAATATTCGCTATAAAACCGCAATACAGTAACTTTATGGTGGGTCAACCTAAATTCAAAAAACGGGTAAACATATTACCGGCGGTGTCACTTCTGCATTTCTGTACTCTTTTACGGCATCGAGGATAGCTGGTGGCGGAGCAAGCCCAATTCTTTGCCATTCAAGGCAACCTCGAACAGCCCAAGTTAGTATTCCGGGCAGTTCAGCTCTTAGCTTTTCCGGCAGGGAAGGGTCTTTTGCCTCTTCAGAGATAACGGCGCGGAATGGAACCAAATGTATCCTGCGCCAAATTCCGTGGTCTGTCCCGCGAACATGTGGTTTATAATTGCCAAAACCAACGAGTTTCGACTGTGGAATATATGTGAAAAATTTCTCGTAGAGGTGGCGGCAAGAAATAACGTCACCGCCAGTAAATGACTTGATAGCGGCTTCATCCAGTTTTTCTCCATCATTAACTTCTGACAGCGTCACAAAGCGTGAACCACGCAAGCCAGCCAGCATGGTCAACTTGTTATTGTCACTGCCACCGTTATGGCTCTTCATTATCAGGCTTGTGTCGGCAGTAGTTGCATAATCACAAAGTAGCCACTGAATGACGTTAATCAGGGTAGTTTTCCCATTGCCGCCAGTACCATACCAGAAGTTAAGAATCTGCTCGGAAGTCTTACCGGTAAGGCAGTAGCCTATGAAACGCTGGATGTATGAAACCAACTCCATGTCGTAACACATTGCCCATGATAGAAACTTCAAGAAGACCGGACATGATTCCCCAGGGTTGAACTCAACATTAATAATTCTGGTAATCAGGTCTTTTGAGCTATGCATTTTTAAACTACCAGTTGTCAGGTCAATGGTTCCGTTCTGGCAATTCAGCAGCATCGGATCACTATCAAGTCGGTTTGCGCCAGAAATCAGATCAGGTACGTGTTCACATGCAGCTATGATCGTTTTTTGTCGAATGTGACTTTCAAGGCCAATCAATGCTTTTCTGCGCGCTATTCGCTGACTTTCATCCACTATATTGCTGGCTTCATTCCGCAGATGCCTTTGCATATGGTCAATCAGTGGATGTAATCCTCCTGGCATATCAGTACACCACCGCTTCCCATCCCACATATGCCAGCCAATACCTGGAACGAAGCGAACTACGCTTGAGTAGCACTGACTGAAATAACCCTTGAGTCGTTGATCAGTAACTCGCTCTGGGATTTCGATAGACGCTTCATTTCTCATTGTTACAGATGTGATCTGGTGTTGCTCTAAGGTGGTATCGTGATTCATTTCTTGTAGTTGCGGGCGGCATGTCTCTATTCCAATGGGATTAAGTCTTTGATACTCAGTGGCAACAAATGACATCGTTGTTTTCCTTTCTGCTGAGTCTGTTCCAGTGTTGAGCAGGGAAAGCGGGGGAACATTGACCGTCTTGTCGGTGTCTGTAGTACAGAACCTGTCCCTGCGAATTGAAGGCCTAGCTGTCTGCGCTCATCTACTCTATTAAGGCGCAGAGCGGTTGTGGGCGTTATAGTATGAAGTTGTTGGTGTTGCAGTATGAAGTTGTTGGTGTTGCAGTATGTGGTTGTGGTTTTTTGCAGTATGTGGTTGTTGGGTGTCTTGATTTAGACTTGCCGTAACTCTTTCAATTTAAGCCACTAAAGGTTTCCGTCCGCGACGAACACCTGATGCAACTACTTGAACATTCTCTGTTGTGACTACCTGCAATGAGTTCATCCAGGCTTCTATCTCAGAAAAAAGATAACCCACTGAATTTGTACCCGTCTTTCTTCTCATTGGAAACCGCCCGTTTTTCTGGTCTCGCCAGATTGATGCCAAGGAACGTCCAGTTATTGCTACTACCTCTTTGGATTTTACGATTCGATCTATGCTCATTTTGTATTCCCTCTCTTTGTTCTGCCATGTTGTTTTGATACAAAAAAAAACCGACAAAACCTCTTTACGGTTTGACATCGGCTACGGACAAAAAAATAGTCGCAACCGATGTTTGAACCAATACCTATACCTTCATGCTGAAGGGTGGATAAATGCTGTCACCACCGGTAATGTGTTGACCCACCCAACGCCGTTTAGTTGACCCACCTAACCGTTTTTGTTACTAACTTTGCTCACTTCTTATTGACCCACCATTTTTTACATTCCCTTTAGAAATCATGCATCGTTCTCCCG
>CAIMXI010000234.1 GCA_903845365.1 uncultured Geobacteraceae bacterium
ATCATGGCAGCAAGAAAGAGGAACGATTTTATCACGACGACCTCGTTTTATTTGTGGGTGAAGGAAGGTAAAGGCAACGCAGTCCGATGTGTGCGAAGAATGCCCTTGATTGTGGTATGTGGTGGAGGGAACTTCGCAGTTTTTAAACTATAGAACTACGGTGTTACAATTGCAAACAAAACCTGAGAAAGGCTAATTCTACTTTGTCTCATTCCTTACTCCCCCTCTCTAACCCGGACGAGCCGGAACCAAATAAAACCTTAATTGCACACGGAAAAAGCGGATGTAACGGATTAAAGCGGATCAGGCCAAATTCAAAAGCTTTCAAATCCGTCTTGATCCGTTCAATCAGATTTGATCCGTGTTCCATGATTTAGATGTATTAACACCATCTAACTGCCCTGGAGGGGGGCAGGGCATTGCAGTGAAGCTAATGCGACAAAGTAGAACTAATCAGGTGTATAATTGGCCGTTTGTGGAACAGCAGGTCACCCTTTCGTTTTGTGGGTAAAAACACCATCCCAATCAGAAGGGGGCGGTTCCTGCTGATAATGCTCAATCCGATCCATATACAGGTGGAACAATTTAGATTCAGGTTTCAGACTCAGCAGTTCATGCAGATGCTCGATAGACTCGGTCCACTCCTTGGCGTGATAGTGAGTGAGCATGTGGGCGAACAGATCCAACTCCTCTTTGGTTGCCTGGCTGATCTCTTCCAGCAGTCCCATCGGTTCGTAGATCGTAACCGGTTCGGTTCGTCCCTTGACGCGAACCCTGTCCAGCTCCCGGTACAGTATGCCGGGGAGGCGGGCGCAGGTATCTTCGCCGACAATGATGTCCACGCCGTACTGGCGGGTAAGTCCCTCAAGGCGTGCACCCAGATTGACCGAATCCCCCATGACCGTGTAGGCCATGCGGAACTTGGAACCCATGTTGCCGACGCTCATGACGCCGGTATTTACGCCGATGCCGAGGCGCAGCTCCGGCCAGCCTCTCGCGACAAACTCTTCCCGCAACCGCACCGCTCGCGCCTGCATCTCCATAGCAGCCATAACCGCGTTCTCAACATGCGCCGGGTCATCGAGCGGAGCGCCCCAGAAGGCCATGATGGCGTCACCGATATACTTGTCGATGGTACCCCGGCGTTGCTGAATCACCTCGGTCATGGCGGAGAGGTACTCGTTCATAAGAGCTGACAAATCGGCCGCCGAGAGCTGCTCGGATATCGAGGTAAATCCGCACACATCTGAAAAAAGTACGGTCATATCGAGGCTTCTCCCCTGCATGGTGAAGCGATCCGGCTCTTTACTCATTTCACTGACGAGCTCCGGGTGGACATACTGGCCAAACAGCCCGGTGATCTGACGTTTTGTTCGCGCTTCCAGCAGGAAGCCATAGGACATGTTAAGCACGAACAGGCTCGTTAGCAGCAGTAGCGATGATGCAATCGGTAGTACCAGGTTTGCCTGCCAGGCGTAGGCATTGAGCGTACAGACGCAGACCGCCAGTGCCAGAGAAAGAAACATCGACTTTACCGGCGGCAGAACCGGCAGAAACAGCGAGAGGATAAGTCCGCTGATCAACAAGACGACAATTTCGGCACCAACTACATAAGCCGGTTTCAGTTTGATATTCTGATCCAGAATTCCGGCGATCATGTTGGCATGAATTTCGACCCCCGGATAGACGGCGCTGACCGGAGTTGACCGCATATCCATAAGCCCTGGTGCGGTTGTCCCCACCAGCACGATGGCTCCTTCAAGCACCTCTTTTGCTATCCGTCCGTTAATGACATCGGTCGCAGAAATGTAGTTGAAGCTGCCGCGATCGCCACGATAGGGAACGAGAGCAGTTACCCGTTCATCGACAGGAATCTTCATGTCACTGATGCCAAGCCACTCTATTTTGCGGTAGTCCCCACTCTGCTTTCCTTCAGGAAATCCGGCCGTGAGTGGTGGGTTGCCGAGAAGTGTACGGACAACGGCCAGGGAGATCGGCTCATAGTACCCCCCCTTGTATTCTATCAGAGTGGGGACTCTGCGGCAGACGCCGTCCTGGTCAACAAAGGGGTTGAAGTGACCGGCCATCGGCGTCATTTTTTGCAGCTCAGGGAGGTTGGCTCCGAAGCCGGTCATCTTCACGACTGATGCACCGGAACCTGCCATATCGGCAGCGGTAAAAACCGGTTGCGGAAGGATGCCGCTGGTACGTATTTTGTCACCTTCAAAGTCGGTGAAATAATATCCCAATACTACCTGACGATCTTTGATACTCCGTGCAAAAATAGCGTCATAATCGAGCTGTTCGCGTATTGAGCCGAGAGAACTGCGAAATAGAGCATCATTTTTCAATGTTTCTCTGCCGAGACGTTCAAGCACATTCAGCCCCGAGCTTTCATCCTTTTCGGCAAAGATAACGTCAAAGCCGACGACGGCAACGCCGTACCGGTCGAAGAGATTATCCATCATTCGCGCCAGATGGTCTCTGCTCCAGGGCCAGCGCCCTTCAGCGGCCAGGCTCTTCTCATCGATATCGACAATGACAATTCTACTGTCGATCTTATTGGGCATGGTGAGCTTAAGGCGAAGATCGTAGCAGAGCGCTTCCAGCCGATCTGTGAATCTGAGATCAATCAGGCTGGCGGCATTGAACACGAACGTAGTTGTGAGGAACAGGCCGAACAGGATGCGCAGCAGATGCTGGCGTATAAGGGTTTTCAATCTCTTCATTTCCTACTCTCCTACTTCTCCGTTAGTTTCACTATCTTGTCCGGATCACACTCAACTATGACCGTCTCGGCCTGAGAATCGAGCGGGGTGATTGCAAAGATACCGACCGGTGTCTCCTTCCCCTTGACGATTACCCGCTCCTGTCCGAATATCGATACTCCCCGGAACTGTCCTGCAGCGATTACTGGGCGCAGTTTTTCCAGCGTATACTCGGTGATCAGGATTTTGGCGTCATATCGCCTAGTCAGACCTTCAACCCGCGCTCCAAGATTGACGTGATCGCCGATGACGGTATAGTCCATCTTCTTCCCTTCAGCGCCGATATTACCGACAATCGCCTCGCCGCTGTTCAAACCGATTCCTGATGAGAGCGGCGTCCTTCCTTCCGCTTCCCATTTAATCCGTAATTGATCAAGGCGCTCCTGCATCTCCAGCGCACAGCGCACAGCGCGTTCGGCATGGTCATCCTGCTTCATCGGAGCGCCCCAGAAGACGACAATTGCATCACCGATAAATTTGTCGAGAATTCCCTCCCACTTCAGTACGACATCAGTCATCGCACCAAGATATTCATTCAGTATTGCGACGACCTCCTCCGGTTTATGACGTTCAGAATAGACGGTAAAACTCACAACATCTGAAAAAAGCACGGTGATTTCACGCTTTTGGCCGCCAAGCTGAGCCATTTCCGGGTTGCGGATCATCTCGTTAACCAGGCGTTCTGTGACATAACTGGAGAACATGGCCCGGATCTGACGGGAATGTTTCTCCTCCGAGATCCATCTGGCTATAATTCCTGCCGCAGAGATAAATCCCATGTTGAGTATCGGGTAGGTGGCGTTGAGCCAGAAGTTGTAGTAGATCAGGGCTATACTGCAGGGGATTATGTAACTGGCGATCAAGGCAGATGAGAGAATAACTCCCGATTTCGCCTTGAGACGGGGAAGGGAAAGCACCAGTAACAGGGTAGTGATTATAATTACAATAATTTCAACAGTATAGGGACTTCTCCTGACGAAATCGTTTTTCAGGATATTGTCCACCACGGTGGCATTTTTTTCCACTCCCGGAAAGCTGGCGGAAAAAGGGGTGACCTTCTGATCGAACGTACCCTGGGCAGAGGTTCCGATAAGTATTATCTTATCCTTCAGCTTATCGGGAGAAAACCTGCCGCTTAAAAGATCGGAGGCTGATATCTGCTGGTAGCTGTTCTCAGCTCCGCGATAGTTGATAATGTTTCTGCCGCTTAAGTCGGTGCGAATGATATTTCCGCCAAGTTCCACTGATGCGCCGCCATAAAGTATTAGATCCTTCATCGGAAGCTTTGCAGCGATGCGGGCGATCTGCAGAGAAAAAGATGGATAGCAGTCATCACCGTAATTTACATACAGAATTTCCCTGCGCAACACGCCGTCCATATCATACAGATTGGAAACCTGACCGAGTGTGGTGACTTTGCCAAATTCTTCCAGCGGAGGGGTCACCTTGATCGATTTTATTGCAAGATCCTTCCATTTTATGCCTGGGACAGTTCTGATGGTCATAAAGGCGGCGTCTTCAAGAAAATCGGGGGGAGGGGGGAGATCAGCCGGCTTTTCACCTGAATTTGCGACCTCAAAGGGGGTAGCCAATACCACATTTCCGGCGTTTTTTAACGCTGCCGCCAGTTTGTCGTCAATTTCACGGTTCTCCCGCTCGGTAAACATGATATCGATGCCGATGACTCTTGGTTTACCGGTGGAAACTTTGTTCACCAGATCGGCCATTACGGCTCGAGACCAGGGCCAGCGGCCGATCTCGGAAATGCTTTTTTCATCTACCATGACTATGGCAATATCTGGGGCTGGATCAGGTTTACGGAGGGAGTTGCGAAGATTCAGGCGCAGGTCGTAGGTTTTGCTCTCCAGTTTTTCCTGGAAGTACTGCGGATCAATCAGTTGTAGAAGTGAAAAGAGAGTAAGGGAAATTGCCGCAATCAGATAAAAAGCAAGATTCTTTTTCATGATGTTCCCGATAAGTAGTCAATAGCTCCCCCTCCCCGCAAGTGACAGGGAGGAAGAACTATGATGCTGTGTTGTCAGAACTTGACTCCGATATCGACCCTGGTCGGCTGTGTTTTTGCCGGCTGCTGCGGGATTACAGGCGGTTTGGGGGGAAGGATGACGACTGCCGGAGTGCTAACGGCTTTGATCGGTTCTGGCGCCGGCGGCGCCTTTATTTCAATTGGCATGGTGTTTGTGGGTGCCTGCAGAGATTTAATCTCCGCCGGAGAGAGAGTATCCACCTTCATTACCGGTGGTTCCAGAGGTGCCAGCGTCGCCACCGGCGCCGGAGCACTTTCTGCCGCAGGAGCTTTAGCCGCTTCACTCTTCGCCGGCTTGTCTTCCGCCGCCGCCGGCTTCTTGTCGGATTCTGCTGCTTTCTGCTCGGTAGCCGCCGGTTTCTGCTCTGCTGCCGGCAGCTTCGCCGTGACGACCAGCGACTGACCTGGAGAAAGCATGACCGGTTTTGCCCCCGGCGCTGCCGTCAGGGAGCGTACGTCGACGATCCCCTCAAGACAGGTGACACGGGTAAACGATGTGCCGTTCTGGCTGCTGACATCGAACAGGATCACCGTGCCGCGAGCCGCAGCAACAACAGTGGGGGTTTTGACTTCAAAGCGTGTTTTTCCGACCACCGCCCGCATTTTGCCGTCAAGCAGATTGAAGAGTGATGAGCCACGATCTGCACGGGAGCTGACGAAAGAGTCAATACTCATGCGGGACTTCTCGGCCAGTGTCAGGACACTGTCGTCGATAAACAGGAGCTTGGTCCTGGCCCCCTCGGTCGTAGCAACCGTATCCTGCAGCTCAATCCCCAGTTTTGTCTGCAGATCAAGTGCCTTGCCACCGCGCTCGACGGTCGCCTTGCCGCGCAGCGAGACCACCGATGCGACCGGCTCGGCAAACACCGCCCCCGCTACCATTAAGATAAGCCCGCTGCAAAGTGTGGTAATAAGTAGTTTCATATCAGTACCTTCCATTGAGCATGATGGTGGTTACGCCCCTGGTGTTTGAGTAGCCATCGATGTTTGAAGAGTTTTTGCTGTATTTGTGGTCGAGCGACAGGCTGAGCATGCCTGAGGCTTGCCAGATGAGGGCAGCGCCTCCGGCAAGCGTGGTGTCGGAGCGGAGCCCGGCGGCTCCGGTCAGGATTTCGTCATATTTCTTGGCGGCAGCTTCTCCGTTTATGTCCAGTATGAGAGCGTACGGCAGTGAAACGGTAAGCCCGGCAGTTCCGGTATGCGTGTTGGAACTCCAGGCGGATAATTCCGCCAATTCCCTGTCAAAGGTATAGCCCCCACGCAGAACAAGGGTTTCGGAGAGAGGCTGGCGATAGCTGAGGAGCATGGAATGGATAACACCGTTCCGGTCCGTGTTGGTCGGATAGGTGTCGGAGTTTTTGAAATATGACTGACGGAACCGGTAGTCCAGGCCGATGTTGATCCCGTTGCCAAAGTTGACCTGGACACCGGGAGTAATGCTGTAATCATTAACAAACGGTTTGTCACCCAGCAGTGTCGATCCAAAACTGGTACTCAGCTTTGCAGAATAGCGTGATGAGAAGCTGTGTTTATAGGAGACATCGAAGGCGTTCTGAGTGATGTCGAAGTCGCGCAGATGAAAGTGCAGTGTCTGGTACAGTGAATAGCTGCCGGTTAGCTCCTGTCGGCTGTCCTGATAAGCGACGCCATTCAGGCCGAAGTTGACAATCCCCTTCCAGTCGCCCATCCGGTCGGTGCCGACCGGAAGAAGTGACCGATCGGCAGCCAGCGTCACGTTCGAGTCATACTGCATGCCTCCCGACAGGGTCACCCCCCACCGTTTGCCGGCACTCTTGCCGCGAATATTGGCAAGGTACTTTTCCGCCACTTCACGCATTTCGGAGTCCGGTTTCAGCGCCAGCATGCTCTCCAGGTAGTCGCCGGACTCTTCAAACATCTTGCGATTATAAAAGAAGGTGCCGAGCTCAAGGTTGATGCGCGGGTTGTTCGGATCCAGACGCAGGGCGGTTTTTAAGGCCGACTCCGTTTCCGGGTCATTCGCACGGTTGAGTGCGACTGCAAGATAGAGAGCCGCCTCCGGGTCAGTGGGGCGTTCTTTGACCGCTTCCCGGTATTCCGCCTGGGCGCTGACAAAGTCACCCGCCTCCAGTGCGACGGCGCCGCGTGCCATCCGCTTTTCAAAGTCGGCGTCGGAGGCAAAAGCGGGGGTTGAGAGACAACAGAGTGTGCCAAGTAGTACAAGTTTCCGGAACATGGTTCCTCCTGCCGGTTATTGGATGGTGGTGGTAAGAGTCGGGTTGAGACCGGTAACAGCAGCACCGGTAACCTTGTCGAAGAATTCATACGTTTTTATTGAAAAATCGGTCTCCACCGGTATTGTCCCCTCAGAGACCAGCAGGTGAATAATTATCTGATCCTCCGTGCCGAAACCGGCAAGATCGATGACAAAAAAGTCTAGTACGGAATCGACAGAGTTATAAGTGGCTTTTTGAACTTTGTACGCAGCAGGTGCTGTGCTGATAAATTCAACCGCAGTATCAACTACGCCGCCATTGGAGTTCAATGCCGGTGCTACGCCTCGCGGCATGTTAATCGCAATATGAACACCGCCGATATTGAGCCCGGCCGCCAGCGCCGACGCCTTTATCACCGTCTTGACCGTGCTTGATTTTGCTGGTTGTGCTTTTGGCTGTGAAGCACCGCCGCAAGCGGCCAACAGCGCGATGCAGAGTGGAGCAAGGATATAATAGAGCATTTTTTTCATGGATAGTCCCCCTCGGTTGTTTCGTGTGCAGTTATTCATAGCCCCACCACCCTGCGCAAAATTACGATGGTGTCGCCCAGGTTGATCACGCCATCCGGTTGGGGAATGCCATCGATCAGCGGAGCAACGTTACCGTGCAGAATTTGGGCTTCAGTCGGGGT
The DNA here is from genome assembly GCA_903845365.1 of uncultured Geobacteraceae bacterium. Taxonomy (GTDB): domain Bacteria; phylum Desulfobacterota; class Desulfuromonadia; order Geobacterales; family Pseudopelobacteraceae; genus JACRCG01. Next base: position 7,699 of record CAIMXI010000234.1, read on the forward strand.
TTCCAGCTTCATGGCGAAGTTTAGCGATTTGAGGGCATCGGTTATATCCGGCACAGTTTTGCCCTCTGCCGGAATCATCACACCGTCAACACCAGGTTTAGCGCCGATATAGACGAGAGCAGTCTTGGGGGTTGAGATATTACCGGCAGCATCTTTGGCAAATGCATAGAGGGTGTTGTTACCCCAGGTGCGGAAGATGTAAGAGGATGGCACATTAGCCGACCACGCCGGGTCTGATGCGAGCGGGGGGGAAGCATTATCAGAAAGCAGATAACCGGTGACCCCAAAAGCGTCAGTAGCGATCAGTTCTGTTATCACAACGCTCAGAGAGCTATTTGTCGATGGCATTGATAATTTTGCAATTTCCGGCGCAATGGTATCGGTCAAAATTACTGTTACGGTAGTTGTGGCACTCTGTCCCTTGTAGTTGACAGTGTCGTTCGGAGTAAATGCCACCGATAATGTATGTGTTCCGACTGGCAAAACCGTACCGCTCGCCGGTGTGTACGTGAATGTACCGGCAACGTTAGCGGTGGCATTCAACTGGGCAGTACTGAGTGCCGTGCCATAGCTGATTGACCCAGGATTGGCCCAGGTGATAACTGCCGGGGTGGTGTCGGATGTAACAATATTTATGGTGGTGGAAGCGTTCGACCCGTTGTTTTTGCCGTCACCGTTGTATATCGCCTTGATTGTGTGTGAACCGACAGTCAGTGTTGATATGCTGTATACGGCAACACCGTTATTCAAGGGAGCAGAGCCGAGTGTAACCGAACCGTCCTGGAATACCACGGTTCCGACTGGGGTATCGCTACTGCTCGCGACCGTTGCCGTAAAGGTAACGGATTGCCCTAAAATGCCGCTGCTGCCGGTAGATGAGGCTATCGACGTCGTGGAGTTGACCTTGACCGTAACCGTTGGAGAATTCACCAAAGCGGCTAAAGTTCCATCAATGTTTGATTTCACCGCAGTGGTAAAGATATTCGCCCCAACAGTAGCTCCCACTGTTACGCCTGAGTAAGTGATGGTTATGGTTGCCCCCTCCGCAAGAGTAACTCCGGTCACCTTGATAACGCCGCCAGCAAGAGACGGCGCCCCGGTGCTGCTTGTCACGCTGCCGCCGCTCCAGCCGGCAGGAACCGTAACATTTATTTCGCCGTTGCTCATGCCGCCTGCCGCCGCCGCATAATTCAGCGTAAATGCCGGACCTCCAGCGCCAGCCAGGGCAGTAGGTGGCGATACGGAGGAGCCCGATATCGGCACGATGCCCCCCCCCCCACCTGTTTGGGCGCTGGTTCTGAGAGATGAAAGGAAAAGCCCCGAAGGCACCAGTTGATCATCGGTATCCGCCACCGCTATCTTTATGGTATGCGTGGTTTTAGTCAAATCAAGGAGGCCAACGACTGTCTGTGGCACCGCCCACGAATCCCATCCACTCAACAAAGAAGAATAATAGTTATTTAATTCCGAGGCCGTTGTGACACGCAAAATTCGACCATTCGGGAGCTTGGCGTAATTTACGCCGTCAACAAAAACTCCGGCGATATCCCAGTCTGAAGTGTAATTCTCTTGACTGGCAAAGAGAAAGTCTAGATTGACGGAGCTGATTCCAGCCGGCACGGTAAAATCAAACTTCAAGGAGTTCACACCGGTAACAACCACCGATGTATATCCGGCGCCATCCAGTACTGCCTTTAGATCCGAGTCCCCCTGGGATTCACTAAATGCGCCACCTTCACTCGTAATGCTGCCAGGGAGGCCGACTCCCGACGTGAGAGCAATGCCACCTCCCAAGGTCAGGCGCTTGCCACTCGTCAGAGTCCCACCATCCATAGCACTGTACGTGGAGGTTGCCGCCAAAGGCCCTTTTAGAACTTCGGTGCCACTGATAACCGTTATGGCGGAATCTGCAACAAGCTTTGATACCAGCGAGGCTGCGCTGGTTCCCTGAACAAAGTCATTGGCAACGATATCGGAATACGCCACCTGAGGCAGCGCAAATATCGGTAACGCCAAAAAAATAACCAGCAGCATCTTTAGAAAATAGTTTTTCATGTTATAACCCTCTTGGTATGGCGGTTTCGAATTATAAAAAAGACTGCCTAAAACTTCGTTTTGCACAGTAGTAATATATTTAATCATTTTTTGCAAATCAAAAAATCTATCTCTCCTCCATCAGAAACAAGCGGTCAAAAACATCCCGAATCTTACCGGTTATCTCCTCGTAATCACAGATGAAGGCGGTGCCAGGATTCTTCAGTTTCGGATCATACCCCATGCGCCTCGCCAGCTTGTTAAGGTATGTTCTCGTTCCGGAGAGGTCGTTGGCCGAATAGTCATGGATGATGCGCAGGCGGTTTTCCAGTTTACGGAGAAATTTGTATCCGGCCAGCAGAGTCTCGGCGCTCCCCTCCGGGAGCAGACCCAGAGTGCTGATTTCCTGAAGGGCAACGATGCTGCTTGGAGTGCGCAACTCCGGATAATGGCATCCTTCTTTCAATTGTAGATATTGAACGGCAAATTCTACATCCACCATGCCGCCGCGACCGGTTTTAATGTTGTAGTTGCCAGCGGACTCCCGTGCCAGTTCATTTTCCATGCGCATCCGCAGACGCCGTATCTCCTGCCCACCCTCAACGTCAATGGTCGTGTCGTAAACAGAGTGACGGATAATATCGTGAAGCTGGTCGGCCAACGTCTCATCGCCGAGAACCACCCGGGCTTTGGTAAGCGCCTGCCTTTCCCATATCTGCGCTTCCTTGCGGTGATATTCGAGAAAAGAATCAAGTGAGGTCACAAGCGGACCGGAATTCCCCGAAGGGCGCAAGCGGGTATCAATCTTGTAAACGTAACCTTCGCGGGTCTGCATGGTGAGAATCGAGATTATCTTTTGGGCCAGCTTGGCAAAATATTCGTGATTCGATATCTGCTTTTCTCCGTCGGTTACCCCCTGGCGGTCATAGACGAAGATTATGTCGAGATCAGAGTGATAGTTGAGCTCGCCGCCTCCCAACTTACCCATGGCTATGATCGCCAGGTGTGCCTCTGCGCTGTGCCCCTCCAGTTGCCAGGTCGGCCGGCCGAAGCGATCCAGTTCCGCCACCGCCAGCCGAAATGCTGCCGTCAGGCAGACCTCGCCGAGCAGAGAGAGCTGCGATGTCACTTCGCCCTGCTTTAATCGGCCATGAATGTCGTTCAGGCCGATGCGTAGAAATTCTTCATTGCGGTAACGCCGCAATATGTTCAGGTGATCCTCAAAATAGTCACTCTGTTCAAGAAGCGCAGCCAACTCCTCCTGCATTGTTTCCTTCTCTTTGACAATGGATGACCCGCTGCGGGAGACCAGACTGTCAAGCAGTTCCGGATGGCTGATTAATATTTTTGAGAGGAATTCAGACATACCGAACAGGGATACCAGCAGTTTTATCGTGGCGCTGTTTTCCGCCAGCAGGGCATAATAGGAAGAGCGGGTGGCAATAACCGTCATGAAGCGTTCCAGATTGGTCAGCGCCAGGTCAGGGTCGTACGAATCGAAAAGCTCCTGAACCAGCAACGGGGCAATTTTTTCCAGGAGGCGGTGGCTCCGTTCGGTCAGATTGCCTCTCGTCGAACCCCGCCGCAGTGACATCAGGTTGTTGTAGGCTCGCTCTACATCTTCAAAGTGTCTTTCGGCAAGCATATCCTTCACCAGATCCGCATCCGCCCTCGGATCGAGAAGGAAGAGAACCTGCGGGTGAATATCCTCTTCAAGTTTTGCATCGCGGGAGTGGAAGAGGGTGCCGTAGATGAATGAGACATTCCCCCGATGCTCTTCCAATACCTTGCGAAAGTTCTCCAGGCCGTTGCTGCGAAGATAGCCGCTCCGCCGTGACAGTGCTAGCATCTCCTCCTCCTTGAGCGGCAGATTGTGGGTCTGTCGCTCCTGTACCACCTGAATCCGGTGTTCGACCGAACGGAGGAAACGGTAGGCATCCCGCAGTTTCTGGTGATCCTCCTCGCCGAGAAGATTGGCAGCAAGAAGCGTCTCCAGGGCGCGGAGCGAATTGCGCTCCCGCAGCTTCGGGTTTTTGCCGGCATAGACCAGTTGCAGAGCCTGGATGAAAAATTCGATCTCGCGGATTCCGCCGCGGCCGAGTTTGAGGTTTATCTCTCCTTCCATGGAACGAGCCAGCGAGGCATCAATTTTCTGCTTCATCTGCTTCATATCTTCGATCAGGTTATAATCGAGATATTTGCGATAAATAAACGGCTGCAATGTTTTGAGAAGCTGCTCACCAAGCGCAAGCGAACCGGCCACGGGCCGCGCCTTCAGCATGGCCGTGCGCTCCCATGATTGTCCCCATGATTCATAATATATTTCCGCCGAGCGGAGCGACACCGCCATGTCGCCCGATTTTCCTTCCGGGCGAAGTCCAACATCAACGCGAAAGACAAAGCCGTCCTCCGTCACCTGCGACAGCGCCTTGCTGATCATCTCACCCAGCTTGTTGAAAAAGGCATGGAGCGAAATGACCCCTTTTTTGCTGCCGGAACCGGTTGCTACACCGGACGTTTCCCCTTTGTCAGACTCATAGAAGTAGATGATGTCGATATCGGAAGAGAAATTCAGCTCCCGCCCACCCAGTTTCCCCATACCGATAACGGTCATTTCCGCTTCAAAGAGCGACGCATTCTCCCCGGCCAGCAGCGGAGCGCCATGTTCGCGGATCAGGCAGTGCCGACAGACCCGGTACGCGACCTGTAATGTCGAAGAGGCCAGGTCGGCAAGCTCCCTCATCACCTCTTCAATCGGCGCCAGGCCATTCAAGTCACGCGCGGCGATGCGCACGATATCAAGGCGCTTGAAGCAGCGCAGCGCTTTCTGCAACGCAGCAAAATCGGTGGAGTCCTCTACGGTTGCAGCGATGGCAGCATACATATCTTCGGCAGAGCGGGAGTGGTCGATGCCGTTTTCCAGAAACAGCCGGCGGACGATATCGGGGGATTTGTACATCAGGTTGACCAGAAACGGTGAGGAGCCGCAGAGCATAATAAATTGGGCGAGGCGTTTTTTACGCTCCGCCAGTCTCTGCAGCTCTGCAGGAGAGATAACACCGGTCAACCGCTCGAAAGAGTTGAGCGCCTGGTCAGGGGAGGGGCTTTTTAACGCATAGATGACGATGCGGTGGAGTGTTTCAACTGTGAATATATTCCGAAGCAGTAAAATGTTTTCAGCAGTCCGACTACCGTACTGATAGCCGTGAGATTCCAGATACGTGGCCAACTCTGCGACTCTCTTTTCCACACCAGGGAGGGACAGAATGTGAATGAAATCCCTGGAAAATCGCTCAATATGCATGTCAGATTCCGGATACTTTTCGCAGGCCGCTACAGAAATCACCTCTGACAATACCGTTTTCGGTGATGATGGCTGTGATATACTTGGCAGGAGTGACATCGAATGCCGGATTGCGCACCCTTACCCCTTCCGGTGCGATGGCAATCCCTTTGATATGGGTCACCTCGCTGAAGGGGCGCTCCTCGATCGGAATCTTGCTGCCGTCGGCAAGGGTGAGGTCGAGCGTCGAAACCGGAGCGGCAACGTAAAAGGGGATATTGTTTTCTTTTGCCAGCACGGCAACGGAATAGGTGCCGATTTTGTTAGCGGTGTCGCCATTGGCGGCGATACGGTCTGCGCCGACTACGCAGCAGGTGATCTCGCCTCGGCTCATGAAGAACCCGGCCATGTTGTCAGAAATAAGCGTCGTCGGAATCCCGGACTTCATAAGCTCCCAGGCGGTCAGACGCGCACCCTGCAGCCAGGGGCGGGTTTCGTCGGCAAAGACCTGAATCTTTTTGCCCGCTTCATGGGCGGCTCGGATAACTCCGAGTGCGGTGCCGTAACCGGCTGTTGCCAGCCCCCCGGCATTGCAGTGAGTCAGAACTGTTGCGCCATCCGGAATCAGTGTCGCACCCCATTTGCCGATGTTTTTACAAATGGTCAGGTCTTCATGCTCAATCAGGATAGCCTCTTTTTTGAGGGCCTCGCGGATCTTATCTAGTTTTTTATCGCGATTCGCTTCCGCGACCCGCTTCATCCGCTCCAGTCCCCAGAAGAGGTTGACCGCCGTCGGGCGGGTTCGTCCCAACACGTCACAGACATTGCCCAACTGGCGGAAAAAGGATTCGTGGGTATCAGCGATGATCGCCCGCGCGCCAAGCGCGACCCCCATGGCGGCCGCCACACCGATGGCTGGAGCCCCCCGGATGATCATCCCCTTGATCGCTTCGGCAACCGATTGAAAATCGGTGTAGGTGTTATATATCTCCTCCGCAGGCAGGCGGGTCTGATCGATCATTACAACGGTATCATCAAGCCACTCAATAGTGCGGAAGGACATGGCAGTGCTCCTTATGATTCGGAATAGTTATGGTTTCCAACTGAAAGTTTCATTCACCTGCATCCGCTTGAAGACGGTCTTGAGGTTGCGCTTCTTCAGCGCCTGCTCGAAAGCCTCCGGAGTTCCGGTCAGAGCAGCGTATGTGCCAAAATGCATCGGGATGACCGTTTTTGGATTGACCAGTTCAACAGCTGCTGCTGCACGATCCGGCCCCATAGTGAACTTGTCGCCGATGCAGGCCATCATTACATCGACTGAAGAGCTG
>CAIMXI010000235.1 GCA_903845365.1 uncultured Geobacteraceae bacterium
CAGCCCGAATGCTTCAGTTAAAGGCCTTGAAGCCATCGAAAGCCTCTACAACAGCGCTTTCAATCAGGTAGACGCCTTACAGAAAGAAACCAACGAACTCCTCAAAAAAGCAACCGAGCAACTCCCGAAAGAAGCCAAACCGGTTGTTGATTTCTGGAACGGTACACTTAACAGCAGCTATCAGGGCTTCCAGAATCTGGTAGCTCAGAACTTTGCTCTGGCTCGTAAAGTCATGGGTGAGTTAAACGCAGAAGCTCCAAAATCTGAAAAGAAAGCTGCAAAATAAGTGAGATAGAAAATGTTGCTTTACTACTGCGGGATGAGTTGCTAGTATCCGCAAAATATCATTATATTTTACGGAGGAAACAACTATGAAAACAGTCAAGGATGTTCAGGAGACGAAAGATGAAGTGAAGGTTTTTTCTATCGCTCCCGACGCAACAGTATTAGCGGCTATCACTTACATGTCTGAAAAAAATATCGGCGCACTCCCGGTTATGGACGGAGAAACGCTGGTAGGAATTCTATCTGAGCGCGATTACGCCAGAAAAGTATTATTGATGGGCAGGTCATCCAGTGATACGCTGGTCAGGGATATTATGACCGACAAAGTTATAACGGTAACGCTCAACAGCTCCGCCAAAGAGTGTATCGATCTCATGACGGAGAAACAGCTACGCCACCTGCCGGTTGTCGAGAACGACCGTGTCACCGGAGTTGTATCAATCGGTGATGTAGTGAAACTGATCATTGCCGAACAGACAACCAAAATAAACAACCTTCAAGCCATACTTAATGAGGTTCAGTCTGATAAAAACCTTAGGAATCTCCTGCATAGAGAATTAGATAGAATTTGATTATTACTGTTTTATCTCTTCATTCAAAAAGCCCTGCTTTCATAAGAGCAGGGCTTTTTGTATGTATGGTGTCCCAAGAAGTAGCAAAGACTGCTAATCACATATCCATGCCGCCATTCACTCCCCAAACCTGTCCGGTTATGTAGGAGGATGCGTCAGCAGCGAGGAAATGCACAACGCGCGCTACCTCTTCCGGTTTGCCAAGCCTGCCGAGCGGGATCTGGGACAGAATTTTCTGCATCACCTTTTCGGGTATATGCTCAAGCATTTCCGTCGCAACAAATCCGGGGGTAATGGTGTTGATGGTTAGGCCGATTCCATCGGGGTCAGTGAGCTTACCCGAACGGGCAAGCAATGATGCAGCCTCCCGAGCAAGCGTTTTGGTCAATCCGAAAAGTCCCGACTTAGATGCCGCATAGTTCGCCTGACCGATATTTCCCATTTCACCGATAACACTTGATACATTGACTATCCGACCGCTGCCACGCTCTGCCATATGTCGCAGAGCCGCCTGACAGAGGAAGAACACGCCGGACAGATTCACATTGAGCACGCTGAACCAGTCGTCATCCATCATCTTGAGTACGGTTTTATCGCAGGTGATACCGGCATTGTTAACGAGAATGTCGAGCCGGCCATGCATCTCAATCACCTCATCGATAGTGCGGCGGCAATCTGCAGGATCTCCCAGATTGCCCTTGTGAACGCTGACAGGGGTGTCGTAAGTTGCGGTAAATGTGTCGCGGAATTCACCCGCCGCCTTTTCATTGCCTGTATACCCTGCGGCAATAATCGCCCCCTGGCTGGCAAGACTGCGGCAGATCGACGCACCGATGCCTCTGGTACCTCCCGTGACGTAAGCGACGCGCCCCTTGAGTTTGTTGCCGGTACGTTTCAAAACGTTGTCGTCTTGCGTAAGATCCATAACTCCCATGCTGTCCTCCTTATTATACGTTAGTAACTACTCGTGTATGAGCAGTCTTGCAAAAGATGACTGACAAATGACTACGGTGAACCGGTTCCCATGATATTCTAAATGCCGGATTCGACACTTTGTTATTTCCGGCAGTACTGACCAACAGCAGAGACGTCTCATTTGAATGCGAAACACGAAATAATCAAGAAGCATTTTAAAATCAGTAAAAGTTGTATAAGAGTACCTATTAAGCCGTATTCTGTAGCCGCTTTACTTGGGTTATAGTGATATTCTAAAACAGAGTTACTTTCAAGCACAAAATACACGTCTGCCCAACTTTTAATTTAGTGCAATGGCTGTGTCTGTACGCTGCACGCAAAAACGCCCCATTCTCGGATTGAGAAAGAGGCGTTTTAACTCCAAATGGCTATTTTCTGGAATGCTTTAGACTCGCTCAAAAATTACCGCGACCGCCTCGCCACCGCCAATACAGAGCGTCACCAAACCATAGCGGAGTTGTCGCCTGTGTAATTCACGGATAATGGTTGCAGCCAGACGAGCCCCGCTGGCGCCGACAGGATGGCCGATAGAGCAGGCGCCTCCATTGATATTTACCTTATCTAGGGGGAGATTCAGCCCTTTAATGGCCAGGATCGGCACAGAGGCAAAAGCCTCGTTGATTTCAAATAGATCGATATCGGCAAGTGAAAGGCCGGCTCTGGCGCAAACCTTCTCGATAGCGCTCACCGGAGCTTCTGGAAAATAGCCAGGGTGAAGGCTGGAGGTTGCCGAAGCGATAAGGCGGGCTTTGGGTTTTAGTCCGTATTTTTTCAGTCCGGCCTCGTTGGTCAATAACCCGAGGGCAGCTCCGTCATTAATAGTTGATGCGTTACCGGCCGTTATTACTCCGTCTTTCCTGAACACCGGTCTCAACTGCTCAAGCTTGCTGACGTCGCCTTTGAAAGGTTCTTCGTCGGTATCAAGAATTTCGTCACCTTTCTTTCCTTTTTTTACAACAGGAACAATCTCATCGGTAAAAATCCCGCCTTTGACAGCCGCCTGAGCAAGTTGATATGAACGTATCGCAAAAGCATCAAGCTCAGCACGAGTAAGACCCGAACGTTCAGCGCTATCCTCACCAATTTCACCAACGTGTCGTCCGGTATCCGGATCCTGTAATGCGTCATAAATCAACAGATCAAGCAGTGAACCATGCCCCATACGATAGCCGGTACGACCTTTTGTAAGCATATATGGGGCTAGACTCATACTCTCCATACCTCCGGCAATGACCACTTCGGATTCACCAAGCCGGATACTGTCACTGGCAAGCATATACGCCTTCAGACCGCTGCCGCAGACTTTGTTGATTGTCATGGCGTGAGTGCTGTCCGGTATACCGGCTGCACGCATAGCCTGCCGGGCTGGTGCCTGCCCGCAGCCGCTTGAAAGGACCTGACCGACGATGACCTCACAAACCGCTTCGACAGGCAGCCCACTCTTTTCAATGAGACTTTTCATCACGGTGGCCGCCAGCTTTGTCGCGTCAATATCGGACAACATGCCGCCAAAAGAACCAAACGGGGTGCGCAATGCTTCAACTACGTAAACGTCGCTCATAAATCTCCTCTACCGTAGAAATTGGCTGATGGTGTAATTCCAGCCTGCGTAATATGAAACCACTTCATGTACCCAGATCGAGATCCCATAAGAACTTTTCGGGATGATTTTTGGTGGCAGCGGGGCAACTGTAATTTTAGATATTTCACTCGTGGGTGGCAACGGTTGATAAGCAATTAACGTAGTGGGAGATATTTGAGTCATACCTCCTGTATACGCTATTATTTTCGATGTGTTCCGTTATTTCTTTCTAAAAAATATGTGGTGAGAGGGCACCTATGGGTTTCCCCGAATCTTTACTTATAATGTCATGTATCTGAATAGAAAGCTGTGCTTTCACAAGCATTTCTTCTGCGTCGGGTAACCCCATGTCGGCGAACACATTCCCGCAACTGTGGTATACTTCAATTCCTTCTCCCATGCCCTATTACCTCCCTTTGTTTCGGTGAAACTCTACCGCCATGTTCAAGCGCGCCTTGATCTTGTCAATCTCTTCTTTCGGAGTTGCAATCCCCTTCTTTGATTTTTTCTGGAAGATGTGAAGAACGTATCTGACCTGAAGAACCACGCTCTACTGGGAATCAGGCCAATCCCGCCAGCAATTTCATCAGATTCCGTTTCGGCTTGTGCCGTAACTTCACATCAGCCAGATAGGCTGAAAATTCAGCTTGTTTTCCCAAGCCACGCATCAACTCACCAATATGTTTCACCATCCTGGTTGCCTCATCGTAGGCGTCATTTTTCATGCGGGAAATGATCGGCTCAACCATTCGTTGATACACCGGCACGGCATCGGCAGGATGATCTTTTTCCCGCGCCGCCGCCAGTTTCAACCAGTAATGGTCGCTGCAACCACCACGCTTGGCTTCATCCCAGGCGACATCTGTATTCTTTTCCCAGAGAAAAATTTCCACCAGAGATGAATGATCAACCGGCGGAGCCCATTTGCCACGGGTTTTACTCTTCTCATTGTCAATCTGCCTGCGCACAAAAGCCAGCGCCTCATCCCGCGCTACCTGGTCTCTATTGATCTTTTTGGCATAATCCAGAAGTTTGATGTACTGCTGCAGCCCCGCCCGGTCGACAAACTGCGTCCAGTAGCATCCGTATGCCTCGTCATAGCGCTCGCGAGTAAAATATTCCTCCGCCAGAAAATCAAGCAGTCTACTGTCTGTGTTCTTTGGAAAGGCCTTAACTCCCCTTTCCGCCCATTCTAAAGCTTTATCTGAACGTTTGGCCTCGCGGCATATTTGTGCGATTTCAAGGTAATGATATGCAAGGTCAAGTTTTCTTTGCTTGATTGCGATCAGTGCGTCAACGTTGCCGTCAGTCCGCGCCAGTGATTCCATTATTCTGGTAATAGTGCGGGAAGGGTTGGAACCATTTTTCGTAGACCGTTCCCATTCCGCTTCCGCCAGCCGACGATATTCTGCCAATCCGGTTGGCCCAAGAATTTCTTCATAATCACCAGTCGCTCCATAACAAAAATCAAGGTCGCTCCCCTTCGTTTCAAAGGCAAAAAGACGACCGGCAAGTTCTACAGGGTCAGGCCGTGCGGCTTCACAGGCTTCCAGATGCAATGATGCGAGCCGATCAGCAAGATCGCCGAAATTTCCATCGGAATCATCACAGTTCTGCAAAGCATCGTCAGCCAGTTCAATAGCGTATTCACAAAGCTGCATGGCTTCGAGCGCAAAGCCTTCTTCAAGCAGACGATCGAGGCTGTCCAGCGCATCATTGATGCCGTCGGCAAAATCGCTCATGTTGTAGTAATCAACAAATCCACTGGTATGAAACGCGCTGCGAAGTCCTTTGCGATAGGTGTTCAGATCAATGCCGACCACTTTCTCTTTGGTTATTTTCAGCACCAGTTCTTCGCGCAACCGCCCATCAGTTGTCATTTGCGCCATCAGCATGTCCAGAATCACCTTCAGATCCTGTGATTCCAGCCACGAGCGGATATCATCATCCGTAATTTTTTTATTGGTAGTCGATGTTGATGGTTCGCAGTATTCGGCTTCTTCAATGTCGTCAGTTTTTTCCAGCCATGCCAATCCCAACGCAACGCAATGTTTGCAGAAATCGCCATCCTGTCCGACGGGGCAGGTACAGGTGTAATCAAGTATTGCTTGAGCATTCGTGCCAGAGATGACTTTAAGGCGCACATCGTAGGTGTGGCTGCCATGAACCTTGGCTGAGATGACGCCACTTTTTTCGGAGACCGGTCCTACCGCCCCCTCATCAAAATATTCCTCGCCACGCTTAAAGGAACGGCCACCAGCAAGGGCACGCAGATTTTTTAGTGTAATGATCTCTTTGATGTCATTGGTTGCCATGCTTTTCTCGATTCTTCAGGAAATTAATAGGGGAAATCAGTGTCGCTCTTATGCCGCATGTCACTGTTTGTCGTCAATTAAAGACTACTCCCCCTGCTTCTGCTGAGGAACTGAAAACATCACCGGTTTGGACGCCGAACCTTCAACCGCCTTGACCGCAATAGCCTGAACCTGGACGTAGGATTTTTCCACCTGCTCACCGAGATTAAGAATACGAGCTGCCTGATCCTTTACTAATGAATCAAGAGAGACGATCTTTGATTCTAAAACATTCCGCTCCCCTTCAAACGCCTTCTGCAACAGCTCCAGCTTGAATTTGGCTTCCGTCTGCACCTTATCCACCGCCAGCTTGACCTCACGGGCAACCGTGGTTTCCAACTCTTTGGGATACGCGGCGACTCGGGCACGAAGTTCAGCAAGTTCCTCTTCCTGACGTGAGATTGCCTGTTCACGTTCAACAAATTCCTGGTCACTCTGTTCGCGGCGGAGTGCGATTTCCCGCTTAAGCCGCTCCTTTTCCTCTCCAAGCCCGGCTTTTTCCTTCTCAAAAGCATCCTTAACCGTCTGCCGCTCGCGCTGGAGATTGTAATCGTACTCCTCTTTTTCACGGGCACGTTTTTTCGTATCAGCGGCATCCTGCTCCTTGACATCCGCAATGCGTTGCGCTCTCTCCTTCTGCCACTCGAGGCGGGTCTCTTCAATCTCGCCGGACAGAGCCTCCTTGCGCTCGGCCATTTCTGCCTCAAACTGTTCCTTTTTAAGATTCTGTGCCTCAATCAACGCGGAAAGCGATGATGCCGCCTTCTGGATTTCGTAGATTTCAGCCAGCTCTTTATCCTTTTCAATAATGGCCTTCTTGACCGCCTCATAACGCCCTGACTCCTGTTCCAAACGGTCGGACAGATTTGTTAAAACCTTGCCAACTTCTGCTTTTAAGCCACTGATGGTACTGAGAATAGAATCCGTAGTCAGTCCATCGGCAACGGCAACGACCTGTTTAACCGCTTTCTCGACAATCTTCTGTTCCGGCGTAGCTTCACTTTCGCGTTTCTCTTCCAACTGAGCCAAAAGATCGTTGTAGCTGTCCAGCATTTCCTGTTTTGTATTGGTGGTAGAAAGTTTTTTTGCCGCTTTCGGTTGAATGGCCATAATCTGTTACTCCTTTCGATTTATAAATTTAATAACTGAATTGATAGCAATCATCAGGATCTTACCGTCGCAGCACGCAACAAATCCGTAACACGCCTCGACAGGAGTGCAAACTCTTCGAGAGAGAGTGTTTCTCCCCTTCTCCTGCCGTCAATGGCACACGCCTCCAACAGTTCTCCACAATCCATCATTTTAGCGAATTCGGCGGATTTAAGGCAGTTATACAACGTCTTGCGGCGCATGGAAAATGCACTTTTGACAACCGCCCTGAACAGGTCCTCATCACCAACCTCGGCTCGCGCCTCAGAGCGGGGGATAAAGTTCAGAACAACGGAATCGACTTTCGGACTCGGATGAAAAGAGCCGGGGTGGACGACAACAACCCTTCTGATGTCAAACCACAAGCCGAGAAGTACTGTTGTCACTCCATACTCAGAACAGTCAGGGGATGCAGCAAGGCGGTCACCGACCTCTTTTTGCAGCATCAGGGTCATACGTGCCAGTCTGTTGTGTACGCCGTATAGGCGAAAGAGAACTTCGGTTGAAATATTGTAGGGAAGATTGGCGACGACGTTCCATTTCTGCGGGACATCAGGGAGCAGCGCCGCAAGATCAACTTTTAACACATCCGCGTCAATAACCGTAACTGCACTGTTTTCCCGATACTGATCCCGATGCCAGGCCGCCAGGGCATGGTCAAATTCAATCAGGGTCAGCCATCCCGCACGTTCGGCAAGATGTGAAGTCAACGCTCCACGACCCGGCCCAATCTCCAGAACCGCCTGATCCTGCTGGATATCAGCCGCCTGAATAATTTTATTGATGATATTGCCATCGACGAGGAAGTTTTGTCCCAGTGATTTCAAGGGACGACGGGTGCCACTCATGACAATGATTCCTTTATACTGTCCATATTCCAGGTGGTAGTAACATCAAGTGACAGAGATGAAACATGTCCATTTGAAAGATAATAATCTCCTGGAACCGCCAGCATGGCAGCATTGTCGCCGCATAATGACGGGTGAGGGATGAACAGTTCGACCCCCAACTTTCCGCAGAGCTCTTTCATCCGGCTGCGCAGACCGCTGTTGCAGGCGACTCCCCCTGCGACAACAAGACGGGTAGCCCCGATCTGCCGGATGGCAGCCTCTGTTTTTGCCGCCAGCAGATGGCAGACAGCCTCCTGAAAAGAAGCACAGAGATCGTCAGCGTCCCGCCCCGGAACGGTCACCGGGTGTTTCTGTATATGCTGAAGTACCGCAGTTTTGAGGCCACTGAAGCTGAAGTTGCATGTGCCGTCCCGCAGCATTGGCCGCGGCAGACGAATTGCATCGGGATTGCCGTTCTGAGCCATCTGATCAATCAGAGCTCCGCCGGGATACGGCATCCCCATGATTTTTGCACACTTGTCATACGCCTCACCGGCAGCGTCATCGATGGTTCTTCCAAGGGTTGTGTAGTGCCCAAAGCCTGCGACATGGTACAGGTGAGTGTGGCCGCCTGACACCACCAACGCCAGAAACGGAAACGCAACCGGCTGTTCAAGCATCGGAGCAAACAGATGCCCTTCTGTATGATGAACCGCGACAAATGGGATTTTTCGAGCAGCCGCAATCGCCTTGGCGACAGAAAAACCTACCAGCAGCGCCCCGGACAGACCTGGACCACGGGTAACCGCAACGCCTTCAAGTGCATCCATACCGATAGCGGCATCATGAAGAGCCCGATTGATCACCGGAACGATTGACTCAAGGTGCTTGCGGGAGGCTATCTCCGGCACAACGCCACCATAATCGGCGTGAATGGCGACCTGTGAAGATATTACTGAAGAAAGAACTTCACGGCCGTCGCGAACAACAGCGGCGGCCGTTTCATCACAGGATGTTTCAATGGCGAGTAAAATCATATTATTACAACAAATTCGCTGCCAACTCGGCTAATTCGGAGCGTTCCCCCTTGGTCAGAGTCACATGGGCGGCGATCCGCTGCCCCTTGAATTTCTCCACCAGATAGGTCAGGCCGTTGCTGGAGGAGTCAACATACGGGTTGTCAATCTGGTACGGGTCGCCGGTCAGCACGATCTTGGTTCCTTCACCGACTCTTGTGACAATCGTTTTAATTTCATGTGGAGTCAGGTTCTGGGCTTCATCAACGATCATATACTGCTTGGGAATAGAGCGGCCACGGATATAGGTGAGCGGTTCAATGTCGAGGAGTCCCATCGCCATCAGCTCCTTATACCCCTTGCTGTGCCGTTTTTCTGATTCATGCCCGGAGATCAGTAACTCGACATTGTCAAAGATCGGCTGCATCCAAGGGGTCAGCTTTTCTTCTATATCACCAGGTAGAAAACCGATATCTCTGCCCATGGGGAATACCGGACGCGAAACCAGCAACCGGTTATAGACATTCTCTTCAGCCGTTTTATGAAGCCCTGCGGCAATGGCAAGCAGCGTCTTGCCGGTACCGGCCTTGCCAACAAGTGTCACCAGCTTGATACTGTCATCCATCAGAACATCCAAGGCAAACGATTGTTCCCTGTTACGCGGAAAGAGGCTCCATATCCCCTCCTTCGGCACTTTTCGAACAGGGATAATACGGGCATTGCCAGGATCATTTCGACAGATTGCCGCATGATTCGGATTGCTGCTGTCAACAATGGTAATAAACTCGTTAGGTGCCAGCTCAGCCGGAGTTTCAAGCCAACCCTGGCCATAGAAACGATCAACGGCATCGGGCGGCACCTCAATCAACCGGGTTCCCGAATAGAGATCCTGAATATCTACTTTGTCGTTCTCATAATCTTCCGCTGTCAAGCCGATAACATCAGACTTGATGCGCAGATTGGAATCTTTGGTCACAAATATTGTTACCGCATCAGGAAAACGATCACGAACGTCCTGGGCAACAGCGATAATCCGGTTATCGCCATTATCCACACGCAGATCAACCGGCAGGTTTTTGAAATATTTTTCCGCAAACATCTCGATCCGCAATGTTCCTCCACCAGGCATGGTAACGCCAGAGGCAAGTGATCCTTTTTCGCGCATTGAATCGAGAATCCGAGACACCATACGGGCGTTTCGACCGGTCTCGTTCATATCTTTCTTGAAACGATCAACCTCTTCAATAACGGTAATCGGGATAATTATGTTGTTGTCTTGAAATTTGAACATTGATTGAGGGTCGTGAAGCAATACATTCGTGTCGAGGATGAAGTTTTTCATGCAGGTTCCTTTTTTGAAATACGAGATGTCGGCAGAGCGCCGGATTTGAAATCTGATCTGGATGGCAGTTATTCTGCCTTTTTTCGAATTTTAGCAATGCATTGTGCAACGGCATCCGAAAAGAGCGCAATCTCTTCGCTGGTCGTAAACCACCCCGGGCTTATCCGCACCGTACCATCCGGCAGCGTGCCCAGCGCACGGTGCGCGAGCGGCGCACAGTGTAGACCGGCACGCACGGCAATATCAAAGCCGTAATCAAGCTCTGCGGCCAGAAGAGCCGAATCAACACCGGAGGCGGTGAAAGAGAGCACCGAACAACGGGCAGACGGATCAGCCGGGCCATGTATGGTGACACCATGAATCTCTCGCAGCGCTTGTTCTGCCTGATTAAGCAGTGCCCGTTCATGAAGATGAATTACAGGTAGGCCGATATCACCAACAAATTCAATTCCGGCCAGCAGACCAGCAACGCCGGGGAGATTGTGAGTACCGGCCTCAAAAGCATCAGGCACGATCAGAGGATGTTCCTCAGCCGTCGAATGACTGCCGGTTCCACCGTGAATAAGTGGCTTGAGCGACACGTGCGGCGCGGCATACAGCAGTCCGGTTCCTGCAGGCCCCAACAATCCTTTGTGCCCCGGAACCGCAAGAAGGTCGATAGGATATTTTTCTACGTTGATCGACAGACAGCCGGCCGACTGAGCCGCATCAACCAGAAACAGTGCGCCGCATTCACGACAAATCTCAGCCAACTGCTGCAACGGCTGGATGGCACCACAGACGTTTGAAACATGGCTTACGGCGATCATGCGCGTGTTAGCCTTCAAGGCACGGGTAATTTCCTCAACGGAAACCACTCCGTCAGAAACTGCCGTAACAATCGATACTTCGATGCCGCGCTTTTGCAGCGCATAGAGCGGCCGCAAAAGAGAATTGTGTTCCATGGATGTAGTGATTACGTGATCGCCTGCAACCAAAGTTCCATGCAACGCCAGATTCAGTGCTCCGGTGGCATTGTGGGTAAAGATGACCCGCGACGAGTCCGCAATCGAAAAAAAACCGGCGGCGGCCTCACGTGCCTGAAAGAGAAGGCGCCCGGCTTCCAGTGACTGGCGATATCCGCCTCTGCCTGCTGAAGCGCCGACACTGCGCATGGCATGGAGAACAGCGTCATGGACGGTATCAGGTTTAGGAAACGATGTTGCGGCATTATCGAGATACACTAAAAGAATCCTTACGGTGTCAGTTGCGGTTTATTGTTCAGCCAGGGATAAATGTAGACTATACCGGCATTTTTATCCAGGGAGTGGTCGTAAATCTTTTGACTGATCTCCCGTTGATCAGTTGTCCCCCACCAGTTTTGCCGTGCAGAAACAGCTTCACTTCCAGCGTTGTAAAGATTGAAGCCACCGTTGGCACTGAAGGCACTATTCATGAAAAGCGCCAGGCCATCTTCTGTGCGAACAGCATCCTGACGATTATCAGCAAAGAGGCAGCGCTGAATTTTAACGCGTGCCCCGACAAGGTGCAGGGCATAGCGCTTATTGCGCTGAAAACTGGTCATGAACAACTGGCCTTCGCCCCCTTTGATAGTGGCACCAAGCTCATTTCCTGAAATATCGCCACCGGTAATTTTTATCCGACAGTCACTGATTTCAAGCCCGGACTGCAAATTATTGATTATTTTAGCCGTTGTGAGGAGAACAGCGGAGGAATAAAACAGAGCAGCTCTTTGACAGGAGGATATTGTAATACCCCTGGCTTCAAATTCGCTGGTATGGAGTTCCATTCCGATCCCTGAATCAGTCACCGAACTATCGGCCATCTGCACAACACTGTCGTATGCCAGCAGTCCGGTCTTAGCATGTTCAATAGATACCGCTGTAAGAGTTATGCTGGAAAAACGAGCATCAATGCCGCTCTGAGGATAGGTGATGCGACAATGTTCAAGCAGATTCCGTTTTTCAGTCGAGAGCAGGACAATGCCGCCCCACTCCCCAATGGATGGTGAGGCGGTATCTGATGAGAAAACTATCGGTTGTTCAATAGATCCTGCCGCATGGATTCGCCCCTGCACAACAAGGCTCGGGAGATGCCCGGTTGAGGTTTTTGCAAAACGTACAACTGTCCCCGGTTCAATGCGCAAAGTGGCCTGAGGAGCAACGACGACAAAACCGCGAACAAGAACCGCCCCCCGCCAGATTACGTCCGCCGAGATAACTGCCTCAGTATATACATTTTTTTTCTGTTCAGCAGCCGGTGAAAGCACTGGCATACAGACAATAAGGCAGATTACAAAAATCAGTTTCACTAAGACTCTCCTTGAATCGGTACGCACTCGAATTCCGCCAGCAAAGTATCATTTCAATGCAGTCAAGGTCAACTGCATATCCTTCCATTTATTCAACAAGAGAGGGGCTTAACTTGACGTAAAGCCCCTCTGAAATGTGTCCCAATTGTTTTATGAATCAGTTATTTACAGGCAGCGGCAATATCCGTACCAAGTTTAGTAACGTAAGTAAGATAATTCGCATTAGTGGGGAGAAGCCCAAGCATCTCAATCCAAATCTTGGTGCCGTTAATCAGGAAGTATGCGTCAGTCTGGGTAGAACCGGTCGGACGTACGCAGTAGGTCACATTGCCACACGGGATCGAAATTCCGCTCGTTGTTGCAGTCGCACCCACAAAACCGGTATCGCATGAAGCAGTTGTTACAGTAACAGTAACACCCGGCAGGTTTTTTATGGATGAATAAGAAGTGAAAATGGAACTCTTATCTTTTATACCACTCATACTTCCTGCGACAAGTGTTTTGGCTCCATCAGCACTCTTTATAGTGACGGCACCAGCTTCCGTGACGGTAACTTTGATGTCTCTGAAAAGTGCGTCAACCCCCTTGTCGATAGTGATAGCCCCACTTTGGAAATCAGGCGCCGCCAACCCATACTTGGTGTAAAGAGTAGCAAGCTGTGAATTGAGATTGGTTTTGGCGGTTTCCATATCTGCTTTTATTTTTGTTACATTGAAGGTTGAACGGCTCGTAGAGTAACTTGCAAATACGGCGGCGCCTGAATTTGCGTTAAAAACAGAGCGTGCAACAAGGTCGGTCAGTGGGTTGACGTTGGCTGTTCCTGCTGCTGTTGCAACTGAATAGAGTGTTCCAGCATTGATGAAAAACGGTGCCGACAAACCTGCCACATTCACGGAATAGAAACCTGCTGTAGAAGCGGTTGTGGTACGTGAGACATGCTTGGAATCTTGCAGAGTAACAGTACCGGTGTACGCCGCACCGCTGGATGCCGTTCCGGAAACAGTTTCCGGCGCGGCACTGTTGTTATCGCCACCACTGCATCCGCTCAATGAGACAAGTGAAACAACCGACACACCCAACAAAAGTTTGGTAATAATTGATCGCATATCGTTCTCTCCTTTTGGTTGCATCGCAACCTGATTTAGTGTTCCGTACAATTAAGCACAGAACGTATATTTACTACAAGAAATTTTTCACAGAAATTTTTCAAATTATGGACTCAAAAAGAGCCCATTGTCTTGAATCGCTACGCCTCGAAATCAGTACAGGTGAAACTTCGTATTATGCGATCTTGGCTGTTTATGCCGGCAGTCACTCTTTTCTGACCGGGACCGGAAGATTTTTCATAAAAAGCCAGGCAAGCGGTGGCAGAACCACCAAAAATCCAATTAACATATACTGAAACGCATGCCTGACGCCTCCTCTGTCAGCCAGCAGACCGGCGAGCGGGCCGGTGCAGACGAACAGCACCCGGAAAGAGAGCGACTGAAGCGAAAGAATGCCGGCCCGGTTGGCAGAGGGGCACTCCTTTTGTATCAGGTTAAGCATCATCGGCCCTCGCAACCCTCTCATGCTGGTCAGCAGATAATAGAAGAGAAATCCCCACACTCCCCCGGCGATTCCCAACCCCAGATACCCCACAGCGATCAGAATCAGAAACAGCAGCACCATGAAGCGCTCACCCAAAAAGCCGTTGGCGCGATGGCTGGCCAGGGAGAAAAAGGCGACTGTCAGGTTGGCCACGCACCAGACCGGGCCGAACCAGGTCAACGGCACCCCGGCGTGCTGCATATACGGCTGAATCAGCCAGACCGGATAGAATGAGGAGATTCCGAGCACCGTATTAAGCAAAATGGTGTAGCGCAAACCTTTATTCTCCACAAAAGCATAGCGTGCAGTGCGCCATGCCTCGGCAAGATGTCCCGAGTGAGGCGCAATTTTTCTCGGCGGCTCGACCATGGAATGAGTGAGCAGAAGTGCAAGAAACCAGACGCCGATCTGCAGAAAAAACGGTAACAGTGGCATATATGCGTAGAGCAGGCCGGCAAAAAGCGATCCGAACGCTTCTCCCCCCTGTGCGCATCCACTCATGCGCCCCTGATGCCGTTCGTAATGCTGTTCCGACTCCTCCTGTTTGAGGGTTTCGTAGAGCAGGGCGCTGTCAGAACCGCTGATGAATGCCAGGGATGTTCCGATCAGGATTTCGGCGGCCATGACATCTACGAAGCTGTTTGCCACCGTATAGACCCCCCAACCGGCAAGACCAAGCAGCGAGGCGAGTGTGAGGGATACGCGGTAGCCGATCCGGTCGCTGATATAGCCACTCGGATACTCCATTACCACCATCGAGATTGAAAGAATCCCCTGCAGCAACAGGATCTGCGTAAGCGAAAGGCCGATATGATCTTTCCAGAACAGGGTAATGATCGCCATCGGAAAAAGGGTCATCTGCAGGAAGGAGAAAGCGTATAGTTTTCTTATATTGGCGTGGGCGATTGTCATATCAGAAAACATAATGGATATTTTCGACAAAAAGTGACATAAAAAAGTTACTATACTATTTAGATGTAGAAGTGAACTCCAGCGGAGTGTCAATTTATGGATAAACAGCTATCCGATTTGTACCAGCATAAACTGACTACGGCAGACGAAGCGGTGCGCCATATTCAATCTGGGTGGCGGGTATTTATCGGCTCCGGCTGCGCTGTGCCGGTGCAATTAGTTGCCGCCCTGAGTACAAACGCCTTGAGGTTCAACGACGTTGAGCTGATCCAGCTTCTTTCACTAGGTGAAGTCGATTATATAACTGATGAAAATTCTGGGCATTTACGCCACAACTCCTTTTTTATAAGCGAAAATATTAGGCAGGCGGTACGCGAAGGGCGCGCAGATTATACCCCGATATTCTTAAGTGAAATTCCGGAACTTATCCGTTTCGGCCAGAGGGGTAACCAGGCTGCGTTACTGCAAGTATCTCCACCGGACAAACATGGCTTCTGCAGCATGGGAATCAACGTTGATATTCAACGTGCCGCAGTGGATCGCGCCAAACTGGTGATAGCCGAGGTGAACCGGCAGATGCCGCATACGTACGGCGAAACGCACGTACACATTAGAGACATCGATTTTATAGTGGAATCTGACCGGCCGATTTTAGAGGCCATTGCCCAGGAACCTGATGAGGTTGAACTACAGATAGGCTACCAGATTTCGCGGCTTGTGGAAAACGGCAGTTGCCTGCAGATGGGTATCGGCATAATACCGGGCACCGTTTTAAATTTCATTGCCGATAAGCGCGATCTTGGCATACATACCGAGATGTTCAGTGACGCCCTGATCCCCCTGATAGAGGGTGGCAATATTACCAATCGTTTGAAAGCTATCCACCCCGGCAAGGTGGTTACCAGCTTTGTGAGCGGCAGTAAGAAATTGTATGATTTTGTTGACGGCAATGCCGGCATTCAATTCTATCCGTCAGATTTTGTAAATAATCCACGGGTGATCTCCAGCAACGACAGAGTGGTGGCGATTAATTCGGCACTCCAGGTGGATCTTACCGGCCAGATATGCGCCGACAGCATCGGTTACCGGTTTTACAGCGGCATTGGCGGTCAGGTGGATTTTATACGCGGGGCAGCCATGAGTCGTGGCGGCAAGCCGATTGTTGCTATCAGAAGCACCACAAAAGATGGCGCAATCAGCAGAATTGTGCATCGGATTGATGATGGTTCCGGCGTAGTCACCAGTCGGGGAGACGCTCATTACGTGGTGTCCGAATATGGGGTTGCCTATCTTCACGGCAAGACCATCAGAGAGCGTGCCCTGGCGCTGATTTCCATAGCTCACCCCGATTACCGTCGGGAATTACTCGAATTTGTGAAGCAGAAACATTATGTCTATGAAGATGAGCAGGTTTGGCAGCAGGCGCTGGATAATTACCCGAAAAACTTTGAGGAGAGCAGGTCATTTGGCGGCATCACGATGTTGATAAGGCCGCTCAAGGCCACTGATGAAAGGACGCTCCAGGAGTTTTTCTACAGCCACAATGCGGATACCATTCTAAACCGATATTTCGGGCAGAAACGTCAGCTTGCCCACCTCGAAGCGGCAAAGCTGGTCTGCGTCGATTACCGAAACCGGATGGCTTTAGCAGCATTTTTGCGTGAGGAGAACTCTGAGTCAATCGTTGCTGTTGCGCGGTATGCAGTCAACCCACGCACCAATCTGGGAGAGACCGCTGTTGTAGTACACGAAAATTACCGCCGAATGGGACTGGCTGGATATCTGCTCGGGCAGTTGGAAAACCATGCCATCAGTCAAGGTGTTGCCGGTTTTTTTTCGGAGATACTTCCTACCAACAAAGCAATGTTGAATTACCACCGGAAGCTGGGGCATCAACTGGTTTATTCCCAGGAGGCGAACACCTTCAATATGGAATTTCGCTTCAATTCGCAATTTCCTCTTCCAGGCGGTGGGTGATATGGACGCGTTGACGCTCTTTGTCCGAGATCATTCAGGCAGCGGGACTATTTTTCATTGGGATGTGTTCTTACACACACAACGTCGTAAGGCTTCCCCCTGAAATCATTCATGTATGTGTACGCCATACCGGCAGCGCAGCATTTACTGATTTTAGCGTCTAACTCTGCCTGGCTGACGTTAGAGCAGCCAGCGAACAGTGACACCAAGGGTAATAATATAAGCATTTTCATCTGCCACATCTCCTTATAGACAACATTTTTTCGTTGCATAGTTCGCAAATATCAATACAAGGAGAACCTGAAATGATCAACTTTATTGTCGACCAATCACTCTGCACCAAATGCGGCGGCTGCGTTGCCGACTGTCCGGCAATGATCATTGCCATGGAGAGCGGCTACCCGGCAATCGCCGCCGAAAAAGAGGCAGCCTGCTACAACTGCCAGCACTGCCTGACTGTCTGCCCGACCGGTGCAGTGTCAATTCTTGGGCTCAAACCTGCGGGCAGCCGTACACTGGCCGGTGGGTATCCTGCACCAGACAACGTAGAAATGTTGATGAAGGGGAGGCGCTCGGTGCGCCGCTATAAAGATGAGAACCTCGATCCCGCTCTGCTGCAACATCTGCTCGAAGTGGCCGGGCACGCACCAAGCGGCATGAATACCCGGCAAGTCCGTTTCACCGTAGTTGACGACAAGGATAAAATGGCGAAGCTGCGGGAAGAGGTTATGTCCGGACTGGTCCAGATAGTGAGGGATAACGCTCTTCCTGAGGGTTTGAGCTATTATGCCGACTTCATCTCCATGTGGGAAAAGAGCCGCTTTGACGTCATTTTCCGTGGTGCCCCGCACCTGCTGATAACCTCTGCACCAAAGAGCGTGGCGTCACCACTGCCGGACTGTCTGATTGCGCTTTCATACTTTGAGCTGTTTGCCCAGGCGAATGGCGTCGGCACGGTCTGGAATGGACTTGCCAAGGTGGCTATCAACGATCTGCTGCCAGGTGTTCGCAAGCGACTCGGCATCCCTGATGATCATCTGTTCGGCTACGCCATGGCCTTTGGCAGACCAGCGGTTCATTATGCAAGAACTGCCCAGCATGGGGCTATCATCCACCGGGTGTAACTGCTGCTGTGATATACCGACTATCCCCGGTTCACTTCGTAGAAACGACAAATGGGATGCCTTACGGCATCCCATTTGTTTATTCTCTCCACCCTGCCGTCAGCTTTAAGGGCCTCCGGCGAGTTCCTTAATTGTGGGTTTCAGTATACTGCTTCAGGCAGACCCGCGTACAGAGGGCAGCACACCACAGCAGGGAGCGATCCCCTTTCTATTCAGCATTCCGCCCGGGCGCATCATCCAACGGGCAGGGTAGAGAGAACAAGTACGGATCAATTATTACTCCGATGATTTAAACAATTCAAGCGTTTTGTATACACTTTCAACGGTTCTGGAGAAAATCTGTCAACTGGCTTATTTCGTTCATCATTTTTTTAAAGCCAGGAAACGTCAAAGATTGCGGACCATCTGAAAGCGCTTTTTCAGGTTCGGGGTGGACTTCCACCAGGACACCATCCGCTCCGGCTACCAGTGCGGCTTCAGCCATCGGCACCACCAGAGAGCGTTTACCGGTTGCGTGGGAGGGATCGACCATGATCGGCAGATGCGACAACTCCTTGATCAACGGGACTATCGAAAGATCAAGAGTGTTACGGGTTGCCGTTTCAAAGGTTCGAATTCCCCGTTCGCAGAGAATAACCTGATCGTTTCCTTCCGCAAGAATATATTCAGCCGCCGCCAGAAATTCCTCCACCGTAGCACTCATCCCCCGCTTCAGGAGCACCGGTTTAGGGATTCTTCCAACTTCACGGAGAAGATCAAAATTCTGCATGTTGCGGGCACCAATCTGCAGCAGGTCGGCATATTCGGCAACCAGGGCGACATTATCCGGACTCATGACCTCCGTCACAATCGGCAGGCCGCTCTCTTTGCCGGCAATTGCCAGGAGTTTTAACCCCTCTTCCCGCAATCCCTGAAAAGTATGCGGCCCGGTGCGAGGCTTGAAAGCGCCGCCACGCAGCATATGTCCCCCGCACTTCTTGACAAACAGCGCCGTCTTGACAATCTGTTCCAGGCTTTCCACTGCACATGGGCCACCGACTACGACCGGACGACATCTTCCGCCGACTTTAATGCCTGCAACATGAACGATCGTATCTTCCGGGTGGAAATCACGCGAAACCAGCTTATAAGGTTTTGAAACGTGTATAACCCGCTGTACGCCGGGCAGTTCCAGTATTTTGCAGTCATCCACATACCCGTGGTTACCCAGCACACCGATGGCGGTCCGTTCGCTCCCCGGTATCGGCTCAGCACGAAAACCCATCTCCTGCACGATTCGGGATATTGCATCGACATCTGCCTGAGTGGCATTATGGTTCATTACTATAAGCATTACCTTGTCTCCGCTTTATTCGTGACGTTCTGACAGTTTTTTCAATTTGTTCATCTGATGCACTACCACCCGACTTCCCTGCACGTCTATGATTCCTTCGTCCTTCAGCTTTTTGAAGGTGCGGGAGATGGTTTCGCTGGCGGTGCCAAGTCGTGATGCCAATTCACCCTTTTTTATTCCGAGATCTATATAGGTGATTCCTCCGAAGCTGGTTGAGCTTTCGGCTGCCCGACGCACTAGGAATGAGGCCAGTCGCGATGTAACATCGGCAAAGGACAGTTCCTCAATCTGGCGGACAAACTGGCGCAGCATAAGTGAGAGGGAAACCACCAGGTTAAGAGCAAAATTTGGGTTGTGACTCATTAGCTCCATGAAGCCCTGCCGTGGCAGATAGAGAACCTCACCAGACTCCATGCCTCGAGCTTCCGCCGGATATTTCCCGTCACCGAAAAATGCCGCTTCAGCGAATGTTTCGCGCGGTTTGACAAAATGAAGCACCTTTTCGCGCCCGTCTGCAGACATCCTGCAGAGTTTGATGCTGCCTGATAGCAGGAGATAAAAACCGGTAGCCTCCTCCCCTTCGCTGAACAGGGTTTCCCCTTTTTTGAAAACTCTCCGGACAGTAATAGCTGCAAGTGCGGAAAGATCGGCATCTTTCAGACCGGAGAAAAGGAGCGGCTTTTTTAATTGTTCTATAAGTTCCATAGCTTATTATTTCAAAAATGTTGCAATGCGCTCCGCCACCTGCTGGGCAGTGAAACCAAACTGTTCGGCCAGTACTTTATCCGGAGCCGACGCACCAAAATGCTCAATACCGATAAACAGCCCATCACAACCTATCAAGCTTCCCCACGGCATTCCCCGGCCGGCTTCAAAGGACACGCGCGGTACATCGGCAGGGAGTACTTCGTTACGATACTCTGCCGACTGAGCAAGGAATCTTTCCAAACAGGGGACTGACACAATACGGGCGGCAATTCCCTGTGAAGCAAGAGATGCGGCCGCTTCCATCGCGACATGGACTTCAGAACCGCTTGCCATGATTACCACTTGAGGCGCCGCCGCCGGGGATGATACGACATACCCACCTTTTAGGACATCATCTGGAGTAAACGATGCTGGTCGGTTAATCATCGGCAACTTCTGACGAGTCAGAATCAGCGCGGTCGGACCGGCATACTGGAGAGCAGCCTGCCAGGCAAGCGCGGTTTCAACGCCGTCAGCCGGGCGTATGACCTGCAGGCCGGGTATTAAGCGAAGTGATGCAACATGTTCGATCGGCTGATGCGTCGGCCCATCTTCGCCGACAAAAAAGGAGTCATGGGTAAAGATATAAATCGCCTGTTGCCCCATCAATGCAGACAGGCGCACTGCCGGGCGGCAGTAGTCGGCAAAAACCAGGAACGTGGCGCCGTATGGGATAAAGCAGCCGTAGAGAGCCATGCCGTTGATGACAGCCCCCATGGCATGTTCGCGAATTCCGAAATGCAGATTGCGTCCGGCAAAATTGTCCGCCTGCACCGAAGTGGAGCCTTTGATATCGCTGTTGTTAGAGGGAGACAGATCGGCTGAGCCACCTACCAGTGAAGGTATCAGCTCCGCCACCTTTTGAAGTACCGTTCCCGAAAGTGTACGGGTGGCACCATCCTTGCCGGCAACAGACGCCAAAAGCTCTTCTGTAAGATTCTCTGGCAACTGCCTGTGCCACATTGCATCCCACAATTTTGCCTTTTCAGGATTGACCGTACGCCAGGAGTCGAAACCGCGCTGCCAGGAGGCATAGCGCAGCTTCAATTTGTCAACTCTCTGCTGACAGGTGGCCTGAACATCTTCAGGCACCACAAATGGCGGAACGTCCCAGTCAAGGTTTTTACGGGTCGCGATAATTTCATCAATGCCGAGCGGCGATCCATGAGCACCCGATGACCCCTGCTTTGCCGGGCTTCCATATGCGATATGAGTTGTTGCAATGATAATCGACGGCTTACCGGTTTCACCCTTGGCAGCAGCAATCGCAGCCACAATCTGATCATTATCGTGACCATCGATCTTCTGAACATGCCAGCCGCAGGAAGTGAAACGCCCTTCAACATCTTCAGACCAGGCCAAATCGGTCTTCCCCTCAATCGTGATACTGTTGCTGTCGTAGATGTAAATCAGATTCCCTAGTTTGAGGTGACCTGCTAAAGCTGCAGCCTCGTAACTGATCCCTTCCTGAAGGCAGCCGTCCCCGCAGAGCGCGTATACATGATGGTTAATCGGCTTGAAATCCGGGGTATTGAACCGTTCGGCTGCCATGCGTGCTGCGAGCCCAAATCCGACACCATTGGCAAAGCCCTGACCCAAAGGACCGGTCGTCACTTCGACGCCGACCGTATGGCTGAATTCTGGGTGCCCAGGAGTTTTACTCCCCCACTGGCGAAAATTTTTGATCTCATCCATCGAAAGGTCATACCCGAACAGATGCAACAGTGAGTAGAGCAGCATTGAGCCATGACCGGCTGAAAGAATGAAGCGATCCCGATTTGGCCAGCGCGGATCTTCAGGATTAAACTCAAGAAAATTGCCCCACAGAGCAGCAGCGCAATCGGCGGCTCCCATCGGGAGACCTGGGTGACCTGAGTTTGCCCTGTCTACCGCCTCGGCGGAAATTATGCGGATGGCGTCGGCGCAGCGCCGAGCCTTTTCAGTCGGGATCATGATGTTGTGCATTTAGAATTCCTTTTTCACGGCTAAATTAAGAAACTATGTAAAGTGGTTAAATCCATCCGCCAGAGCGGTAAACGGAGTGCCATCCAGGTTAAGAACCGTCACTCCGGAATAGTTGGTCACTATACCAATACGCGTGACAGCAACGCCACACTTATTCGCACAAGCAACAATTTTTTCACGATTGGAACCGCCTGCGGTAAAGCATAGTTCGTAATCTTCGCCACCGGAAAGCGCGAGACGGCAGGAGATATCGGAGGGGTATGCCGTGAGTGAGCAAAATATGTCGGAAAGCGGGAGATCGGCGCTTCGGATAGTTCCGCCAACCCCAGATAATTCGGCAATATGGCCGAAATCTGCGAGTATACCGTCGCTGACATCGATCATTGCGGTGGCCAACCCGGCTTCCGCAAGCGCCAGAGCTACCGATACCCGCGGTGTCGGATCGAGAAGACGGGAGAGCAGTGGATAGGATGCTGAAGCGCCGTTTTCAAGCAGGCTCAGTGAGAGCGCCGCATCGCCAAGCGTGCCGGTCACCCAGATATCATCATCTGGCTTAGCACCGGAGCGGCAGACAATAAGATCAGGATATTGTTCGCCCATAATGGTCCCAGAAATCGTTACTCCTGAACGTGACGAGCATGTGTCCCCGCCGATCAGCGTAACATTATTTTCGGAGGCGAGCTCCAGAAATCCACGCATAAAATCATCAATAAAATCAAGAGGAATATCTGAAGGAATCGCCACAGAGAGTAGTGCCCAGCGAGGAATTCCGCCCATGGCAGCTATATCGGAAACACTGACCGCCAACGATTTGCGCCCGAGAGTGTAGGGATCATGCCAGGCACGCCGAAAATGGACATCCTCTAGCAGCATGTCAGTTGAGGTCAATAATCGCATACCTGCTGTGAGCGCAGTTACTGCGGCATCGTCACCAATTCCGGTAATAACGCTTTCATGTGGTGCAACCCGTGCAGCTATGCGAGAAATAAGGGCGAATTCGCCTAGCGGTGTGAGAGTTGATGATAATTTTTGATTCACGATGGGATTGGTTCCAAAAGGGATAGGAATTTGCTTTTTCAGCGGAGGGACAATAGCACTCCAAATGTACCACAGTCAACACTATTTCACAGAGGCGACGCACAACAATAATCAAAGGTAAGATCCCGTATGCCTACAGTGTGATTTGAGGCTCCTTAATGATATCCGCGTCGTTTGGATCTACGCCGTAGGCACACCGTGATCTGTTGAACGCCAAAAACCACGCAGAA
>CAIMXI010000236.1 GCA_903845365.1 uncultured Geobacteraceae bacterium
GGTCTCACCATCTTTGCGACGCATTTCGGCTTCAAAATTTTGCACAAACCCATTTGCTCTCAACTGCTGAATGAAACCGTTTCGCGCAGATTCATAGCGCCACACCCCCAGTTGTAGAGTGGTTCTGCCGATGGCCTCTTCCCTGGAAAAGCCAAACATCTCTATAAACCCACGGTTTACATCACTGAACATCCCATCAGGAAGGGTCGTAATAGCAACAGTAATCGGTGAATGCTCAAAAACGGCCTTGAATTTCTGTGAACTTTCCTCAACGACGTCAAGCTGAACACGCAGCATCTCCTCAGTAGCCAGCAGTTGGTCGTGCGTACACCGGTATTCAGCAATCTGTGAGCGCAACATCTCTTCCGTCGCCAGAAGTTCATTCTGACTCCTAATATAATCATCAACTTGCGAGCGGAGAACATCCTCCGTCGCCAGCAACTCCTCCTGCGACTCCTGATACTCGTCTATCTTTAGGCGCAGCATCTCTTCAAGACGCTTTCTTCTGCGGACATTCAGAATCAGGGCGATCAGACCGACGGTACTAAGCAGAGCAAAAAACGCCAAGGTCCAGGCAACTGATACATTTATGGCAAGTGTTGAGGATGGTTCGTACGAATTCAAAACAGGTATGCGGGGAACATCGGCAGCTTGAAGCGGGAACTGGGCGGGCAGAAACGGGACGGCAGCCAAAATGATAGCTGCCGTCAAACCGATTCGTAAAAACTTGCGGTACAGAAAACGCATTACTACTCCCTTCCAGCGAAATGAGAGCTGCTATATCTGTTTTACTTCAGTAGGATCTCGATCTTGGCGGTTTTTTTTGCTCCTTCAAGGTATTTCTGAATAGCTTCGTTAACTTTTTGCCCCTTGAGATACTCTTCTATCTTTGCTTTTACCTCTTTAAAATCGGTAGTAGAGGCCGGGGTTTTCTCGGTTAGTTTAATAATGTGATAGCCAAACTGGGTCTCAACTACATCACTGACTCCTCCCGGCTTGAGAGCGAAGGCAACTTTCTCAAACGCAGGAACCATTTGACCCTTACCGAAGAAACCAAGATCTCCCCCCTGCGGAGCGCTCGGACAGGTTGAATTTCCTTTTGCCAATGCGGCAAAATCAGCGCCTACGGCAAGCTCTTTTTTGAGTTTTTCGGCCTTTTCCTGTGCCTTTTTCTTTTCATCGGCAGTGGCCTTGCCGTCAACTCCAATCAGGATATGACTTGCTTTTACCGTTTCTTCCCGCCTGAATTTATCGAGGTTTGTATCATAGAACGAGCGGATTTCCGCTTCCGTGACTACCGCTTTTGTCACCAGATTTGCCTCAACGAAGTTACTGATAAACAGATCCCTGCGGGTGTACTCGCGCAACTCTTTCTCATCCATCTCCAGCTCTTTGATGGCTTTTTTGAAATCCTGCTCATCTTTAAAACGCTCTTTACCCTTGGCCAGCTTCGCATCTATCTGCTTATCGAGATCCTTGATCTCCATCTTTGCGGCGGCCTGATACAACAGTTCGGCTGAAATCAACTGATCAAGAGCCTGCTTGTTAGCAGCCGCGTGCTGATCTGCGGGTAGCGTCTGCCCACGCAACATGATTTTTTTAGCCCGACGCAGTTCGACAGCGTCAATTGGCGACCCGTTCACACGGGCAACAACCCCCTGCGGCTCAACAACCGGTGCCGCTGCTACAGCGACAGGATTCTCTTTTTTTGTTTCAGGCTCTGCGGCGATAATGGGGCTTCCGTATGACAGTAATAAAACAACCAGAAACCCTTTTAACAATACAGTGGAACATGTTTTTTTCATCGGACCGGACTCTCCTCTAAGAAAAATTTTCGGCACTCTACCACACTCTACATGAACATAAAAGCCAAACAAAACAGCAGCAGAGGCGACGCACAACAATAATCAAAGGTAAGATCCCGTATGCCTACAGTGTGATTTGAGGCTCCTTAATGATATCCGCGTCGTTTGGATCTACGCCGTAGGCACACCGTGATCTGTTGAACGCCAAAAACCACGCAGAA
>CAIMXI010000237.1 GCA_903845365.1 uncultured Geobacteraceae bacterium
GGGAAATTCTCCGGTTTTACTGCTAAACGAGGCTGATCAACTACTAGGCGCACGAGGAGGTGGTGCAAATTCCGTAGATCGGATGAACAACAACATGCAGAATCTGTTTTTAGAAGGGTTGGAACGTTTTTCAGGTATTCTGGTGGCAACAACAAACCGCCGCGATCTTTTGGATGAAGCATTCAGCAGACGGTTTACCTACAAATTGGAATTACCGCCACCTGACAGGGATCTACGCATGGCCCTATGGAAAAGCCATCTACCGATGGAACGATTAGCAGATGACGTACAAATAGAGGATTTAGCTGACTTAGGACTGACAGGCGGTGAAATCCGATTGGTAATCGAACGGGCTGTGAGGCTCTTGGCGTACCGTGGCATTACCAGCATTGACCGTAAGACCCTAGCGGACATCTCAAAAGAAGAGGTTGGAATCCGCATGAAACGAAGCGGCAGCATCGGTAAAATCGGTTTTGCTATAAACAACAATTGAAGGCCCCACTATAATCTGCTGATACTCAGCATTTTATAAATTCACCACACCACTCTGATTCTTCAAATTCCCGCAACCAATCACCAATCACCAATAATCACTCAACAAAGAGACCCAAACCCACACCGATTTGGGCTTCGTCATTTAATTTCAAGGAGGTACACGCAAATGATCCTCAACTGTAGAGACATGCCCTGGGCTGTTGGCAAACCATTTATCAATATTCTTCAAGACGTAATCCGCGCTGCTGGTCTGATGGGAGTCACCAGCGGTGCGGTCGTCAGCTTCAAAGAACCCGACTACCACAAGTATTCAGGTGAATATCATCCTATCGAGATCGCTGTAAACGAAGAAGGGAAAATCCAGTACATCGCACAATTTGCTCTCTTCGGCGCTCCTCCGAACGTTGTACTGAAAAAGGATATCGAGTTTGATTTCTGTTTCAAGCGATTTCATCACGCACGGCGTCTGCTCTCCATCCATTTAGGCGAAGAAACTTACAAAGAGTGGGAGGAATACTTCATCAACTGCTACGAATGCGGTCTCTACAAAATCGAAGTATTGGAATGGGTAGAATGCACCATGTACATCGAAAGGGGGGGTGATGACCTGATATACGTATGACGCAGTAACCCTACAGCAGCAACCTCATACAGCAACCACCGCCGAGCTTCACACCGTAGAACAATACACCAAAACCAAAACCAAAAAAGAAAGGACACTACCATGAGCACTGCATTAGCAAAAATCGACTTTGACAAAGAACAGGTGGCAGTCATCGAATCGCAGTTTTTTCCATCAGGCGCAAGCAAAGCGGAGCAGGCCTACTGTTTCTCAGTGGCCCGAGAGTTGTGCCTCAACCCGATTACCAAAGAGATATTCTTTGTAAACCGCCGTGAAAAGATCGGTGACAAGTGGTTTAGCAAAGTCGAACCGATGGTTGGCCGGGACGGATTCCTGTCAATCGCACACCGCACCAATCAGTTTGCCGGCATCGAGACAACGGCCTGCATTCGTGAAGTCCCTCAGTTGGAAGATGGTCAATGGCGCATCAAGCATCAACTTGTCGCTGAATGCACAGTCTGGCGTAAGGACTGCAACAGACCATTCACCGCTCAGGTCGCCTACAACGAATATTGCCAGAAAACTGCTGCAGGTACTCCGACAAAGTTTTGGGCGGAGAAACCTGAAACCATGTTGAAGAAAGTCGCTGAGAGTCAGGCTCTGCGTAAAGCATTCAACATTCACGGCGTTTATTGCCCTGAGGAAGTGGGTGCAGGTTTCGAGTTGGCAAACGGCGAGATCATTGGTCAGACAATCGAAGCGGACTGCACCAGGATTGAGGCAACGGATAAATCCAATATCCGTACATCGAGGCAGATTGAAACAAAATCAGAGCATCAGGTGAAAAAGCAGGTCAAACCACAGTCAGAAGAACAACCAAATCGACATTCTGCTGCACATTCCGCCGCTGTTACTCCACCTTTCGTTCCGTCAGTCACTCAGCCAGTCGTGGTACCGCCGAAACCAGACTTTGAGGTCGAATATGACTTCGGATATGAAGACCTGACTGAAGATGATGATCAGTGGCCTGATCCACCGACCACAACACCGACAAAAGTAGTAGTCGATGACGTGGCGCTGCAGGTTATCGACCTTTTGGAAGGCAAAAAGATCGAGTATGAGGTCATCCTCAACGGCATTGACGGGGTCATTAGTGCCAACAGTTATGACAAGAAAGAGTTTCTCAAGTCATCGGGATTCCGCTGGTCAAGCGACACCAAGCGTTGGATTTACAAATTCACTAACGAACCCTTTTAATTGGAGGAGTCCACAATGACCAGATACACCAACGGCAATGGGAAATCATCATGATCTGCGACCAGTGCCGCAACGATCTATCACAGGGCGATAACGTCTACGTGCTAACACTCAACAGGGTGGAAGATGGTTACACCACGAGACACTTTGATAAGCGTGCTACAGTGCTTTGCCTGGAGTGCGCCGATACCATCACTCAGGTACTCACAAGCCTTGGCACTCGTTACGCAGACAGATTCACTCTGCATCAGACCATATAACGAAAGGAGCACACCATGGATCTCACATCGTTTTTTGAAACAGCGGTACTCGCATTAAACCGTAACAAAAGTGGCGAACTTGGCGATAGAACCCGGTACATTGGTTCAAGTGATGTTAGCGGTTGCGCAAGGAAGGTGTACTTGTCGAGAAAAAACCCGTCAACACCAGACTTCAGCACGTTGCTTAAGTTTAATCGGGGTCACGTCGCTGAAACCCTTATCGAAAATATCTTCATAGCTGGTGGCGTAAAGCATCTTTTTGCAACTCAGGTTGAGTTGCGTCACCCGGTCGATCCACTAAAAGCGCACGTAGACTTTCTTTTCCATAGCGACCTTGATGGAACACCAGGGTTTCATGTCATCGAGGTCAAATCTGTCAGCGGCATACCTGATGAACCGTATTCTTCCTGGGAAGATCAACTTTCATTCCAACTCGGGTTATTGCACATCAAATACCCTGACAAGAAAATTAGCGGTTCAATCCTCGCAATCGACTTGAATGCCGGTCAGGTACATCAGTTTAATGGGTATGAGCACGATGAAGCGACATTCAATTATCTGTATTGCCGTGCACTGCATTTACTTGACTGTCTTGAGGAAAAGGATGTTGCACGTCCGTCAGTATCACATCTCTGTACCTACTGTTCGTATCGCTCAGATTGTCCCGCTATGACATTGCCGGAAGTCGATCTGCCACCAGAGATAGAAGCATTGGCTGTTAAATATGCAGCTCTGAACGGCACCAAAAACCACGCCGAAAAAGAGCTGAAAAGCATTCGTCAGGAACTTGTGGATTTTACGGGGCCTGTCTTTAAAGGAAGATCGGATACAGTGGACCTTGTGGTTTCGTATGTTGCTCCAAGCATGGTTGTAGATACCACACTGCTGAAGAAAGAGTACCCGGACATTTATCCTGCGATACTGAAAGAACGGGCTGGTTATACAAAACTCGAATGTAAGCCGGTCAAAACTGCTAAAGCCTCAGCTAAAGCTTCAGCTACAGCCTGATTACTCACACTCCACACACCACACTTCATCAGAACGCCTTTGAGTCAACACCCCCGATTCAAAGGCGTTTCTTATTGCCAAGATACTGCCACGATACGCTAAGGAGGTACCAAGTTATGGGAAAATTGAACGAAATGTTTCAGGAATATGGTGTTACTGCTACTGACGGTCTCACCAAAATCTTGAGAATGCGGGTCATGAAAACCGTCTTCAGTCGAGAAGTGATTAGGGAAAACATGCCGGTTTATATCGAGACAACTAGGTTTAGCTCACCGCTGCAGGTATTCGAGATGTTCCGTGATCTGATTCTGGAGACGAAAGAGCACTTCCTGTGTCTGCATCTTGACGGGAAAAACCGGATTATTTGCCTTGACCGTGTCTCTGTAGGCAGCCTCAATCAAAGTATTGTAAGCCCCAGAGAAGTGTTCAAATCTGCATGCGTGAATTCTTCTGCAGGGCTCATCCTGGTACATCAGCATCCTACAGGAGACCCGAATCCAAGTGCAGAAGATATCAGTATTACCAAGCGACTTAAAGAAGTGGGTGAACTAATCGGCATTCCGGTCCTTGACCATATTGTCATCGGCGATGGCAAGTATGTCTCGTTTGCCGAGTGCGGCCTGATATGAACACGTTTATTTTCCGAACGAGAGGAGATCAACATGAGCACTGAAATAATACGCCGAGATACGGTGACTCAATTGGTTGAAAATTATGAAACAGCCGTGGCCGATATTACACAGGCTTATAGCCTGCTGCATGGAGCAAAAGACCGTCTGAATGATTCGTTTGACATGGGACA
>CAIMXI010000238.1 GCA_903845365.1 uncultured Geobacteraceae bacterium
GAGACGATGAAGATCCGTTCTAACAATTTGTCCCAAGTTGCTCTGGGGATGCGATTCTCACATTGCAGCTTGGGACAAAAACGCTCGTCCCACCTGAGGAAGGGCGGGAAAGTTTCCCCGGTTCAACGTGGGACGTAACAGCTGGAAGGCTTTCATTTCCATATTACGAGGATTATTAAGACTTTCCGCAATCAGGTTCATCGCCGTTACATGACAGGTTGCCATCTGGTGCGCCAGCATCTTCTCAAGACTATTCTTCGCATCAATGGTGTTAGCCGCGTCGATACCGGCATCAAGCGCATGGGCTCGCTCCAGCAAATCAGTCCTGGTAATACTTGCATCCACTGCCGGAGTATCTGGATTGACAAGAGTATCCCTGACAGTGGAATACCAGTTGTTGTCTTCTGTGAGCGCCGGTAACACTTCTCCGCAGACAATATCAGGAGGGCTTTCTGGTTTCATCAACTCAGCAGCTTGACGCTCAAACATTGGCACAAGGTGTGGATAGCCACGGTTCTTGTCGTACCATGCCTCGCGTTTGGCAGCGACAGCTCTGGTGGTGCGAGTTTTCTTATGAGAGTTGCTCACGGCTTTCCCCCCAGCTTTCTCCTGACATCAATGCCAGTACTCCATCCTGCCATGATCTCATGCCTGGCTGACTCCAGATCCTCTCGCAACTGCACCAACGTGGTGGCATCGGATGCCCTTAGCTTCATCTCCATCAATCGGCTCAACGCCTGTGGGAGTGACGCATACCATTTGAAAGCGGCCCACTCGTTCTCCGTAATGCCAGTGACCTCATCCTTCCTCTGGCGAATCTTACATAGTTCATAATTGAGGCTGTCTGCTCGGAGCATTATTGGCTCATTATTTTTCAGCTTAAATATCAGTTCCATCGGGTGACTCCTTAGTTTGGTGTGGGTTTAACTGCGTTATTGCTTTGGTCAGCCTCTCCCTGAGCGAGGAATGGTTTCCCTGTGGTCAGTTCTCGCACCTTTCTGATCCCCGTGAGTAGATTGTCCATCTGGAGCTTTTCATCGGCGGTGCGGATATGTTTTCTGGGGATGTATACTGGCTTATATGTCATTTGATACGGGCTCCTGAAATTTGTCTTTCAGCCGGGATTTGGCAGCCGGGATCACCGCAATACTTCTTTCCAGTGGGCCCGGTTTTGAGCGCATGGCCGCATATTCTGCCACCCACTTTCCGAGCTTGGCAGGTATTAGGGACAAGCGGCATTTCTACCGTCTCTATTATATTTATAACGGGAGCAGCGGGAACTACGGGAACCTTTGATGTAACAGCATGTTTTATAAGGCAGTTTTTCTCTGACTCACGGTTCCCGTTATTGTTATTCGTTACGGGAACTGCGGGAACTGGTAACAGGTATTCTGTCAGAGTTCCCGTGGTTCCCGTTCCCGTAATCGTAAACGGGAACTCCTCTTTATGCTGCAAACTCAGTAACAATGTGGGTTCGCTGATACGGTTCCCGAAGTTCCCGCAGTTCCCGTCAGTATTTGGTGTCACGGAGCAAAGCTCTGACAAGTTAGCA
Source organism: uncultured Geobacteraceae bacterium (assembly GCA_903845365.1). Lineage (GTDB taxonomy): Bacteria > Desulfobacterota > Desulfuromonadia > Geobacterales > Pseudopelobacteraceae > JACRCG01. The sequence continues at coordinate 1,553 of CAIMXI010000238.1, forward strand.
ATCATTTTCGTCAACTCCATTCAGGCGGTCGCGGTGGATTACGAATACATTTATCTTTTTGCCATCTACGCTGATTTTACGTGTGCGCCTGTCTGAGCCACTGTCTGTCAGTAATATCCCTTGTTCGATCAAAACCTTTTTGGCCAGGTTGAAGCTGTGACCTTTCAAAATTTCCTTCTGGAATGTTTCGGTTAAGACATAATAGTGGTCATCATCATAGTATCCAGCCCGGTTGATGATGACGCGGTCGTCCTTGTCCTTGTTGGCAAAACGGCTGTCTCCATGGTTTTCAAAATACAGCCTCATGTCTTCAAGTATCCGGTCAATCTCTTTGGCTCCATGACCACCACGCTGACTGAGCCATGCTTTGAAATTCACAGCAGCGGCTTCAGTCGCTTGCTTTGGCTGCCAGCCCGTCAATCCAACCGATGTCGCATATTCTCCAGCAGCAGCGATAATACCTAAAAAGCCTGCTGCCCTTACGACCTGACCGTCAGCGTCAACTGGACATACTGATTTGATAAAAGCTGCGCGGCCCGAACGCAGATTATCCGGCAAATCTTCCATATCACTGATGATCTGGTTCAAATATTGTATGCCCACTTGACCGTGGTACTCTTTCACCGCTTGGCAGAGATATTTTGAAAACTCCGCGCCACTGTCGAAACCGTGTAAGTCTTCAAATATGCCATGTTTCCCCGTATCAGCCGGGATGTCGAGTAACCTGATCTCCTGTCCGGCGTTGGACTTTTTGCCACTGAGCGCCATGCACTCAGAAACGGTTTTTTCCGATGATGAATAAAAGCAAGTTCTCCACTTCTTTGTTGGTCTGGCTTCAGCGTTCCGGTTTGCCCTGCCTTTGCCGTGACCATTCCCGAGCATGTAGATGATGTCGCCAACCAATTCAGATTTTGCCTGACTCAGTTCGTCAACTCCCATGAATAGGTCGTTATGTGCCTGGGCAATTGCTTCAAGGTGGTTGTCGGTTGTCTTCCAGTTCTGAGCATAGTCTTCATCGCCCCATACAGAGCAGCCGATTTTCAGCGCCGTTGACTTACCAATGGAAGAACCGCCAGCAGAATTGACACCGCCATTTTCTGCGCCAACAATATGCAGGAGCGGTGCGGCAAGGCTCATGGAGATAGCAAACAGCAAGCGTGAGTTGCCTGAACAATAACGTCCGATCTTATCCCGCCATTCTTCAGCGGTGCCTTTGCTGGAGATAACAGAAGGGCATGTTCCTTGGTAAATAGTTTCTTCGTCTTCAATTCTTCCCAGCGTCCTTTTGGGTAGAACAAATAAACTGCCATACCACCCGGTACGATCAACACAACGTACTCGCCGGTTTTTCTCAGGCCTTACAGTCATAAGATATTCCTGTAAGAGCTGACGAGCCGCATATATATATGGGAGTCCAAAATTGAGCAGTTTTTTGCAAACGAGACCTATGTCGCAGCCGAGCATTTCCTTCGGCATTGCCCAATCATGAATATTTTTATCAGCATCTTTGAAGCGGAGCATCAAGCCCCATGATTCGTTTGAGTGGTTCCGACTGTATGCCATTACATAAATGGCAGAAGCGACTTTGACAGGATGTTTGTATTTTCCCTTGTCACGGTCAAATTCATGGTAGTAGAGAAAATAAGCAGTGTTCAGGAAACATGACCGCGCAGATACCGCTTTGCACTCCAGCTCTTCAAAATCTGCTTTGGTGTGATCCAATAGGTAATCATCAAGACCAACTTTATCAGCGCCACTTTTTGGCAGTGTGACAATACCGACAATGGCACCTTTCAGCATCAAAGCAGTAGCCAGCGCATAAACGGCTTGTTTCAAATTTCTTGGTTTGCCGTCTTTGTCAAGATCAAGCCAATCGCTGTCGGGAACAATTTCAAATTTTCTTCCAGAAATCGTGAGCGGTTCAAAGTCAGGTATTAGTTCATCAGTCCCTTTTATCTTCCAGTTCCAAAGGCCGGTAATGCCGATGGCGGTGATACCCTCTTGGATGGCCTTCAGCGTCTTCTTCTCTCCTTCTACGATCCGAATCGTTGACAGGCTTTTCAGTTCTGACTGCGGAAATGTCGGTGGGATGTACAGACGGTTTATTGATCCCCTCGGTTGAATATATTTCGGGCGTTTGTGTTCTGGAGCTGCAGCAGTTTTGTAAAAGAGTTTGGAGCGAGAATAATTTGCATCGAACGGGATACGGTAAATGCTTTCAATCTCTGTTGACTCATAACCGAGTATTCTGGAGATGTCACAAGGACGAATAGACTCAATACCTGCCTTGCTGATAGTGGCATCAGTCAGCCCTGACTTGCGGAGGTCTTCAAGATGGTTCGGAGCCAGCTTCAACGGTGGTGCTTGTTCCTCTTCATCAAGCGCGTCTTGGTCCGTTGGTCCGGTGTCGGTAATCTGTTCCTGATCCTTTTTCGGCTGCAGTGGTTCCGATCCTGCATCTACTTCCGTAGCAGAGGCATCATATAGTTTCTTCTTCGGATCGTTCGGATATGCCTGAGCGTAAGGAATACCTGAGAGATATGCTTTGTGCTCGTCAGCAGTGCCACGTTGTCCAATGTATGCAAGAGGGATGTTTTCTGATTTTGCCTTTTCTTTTGCAAGACTGCGGAGTTCTTTGGATGTGATATTATCGGCCATGGTAACCACCCCACTTCATCACTTCGGACGCTTCTCGGTACAGCTTGGAGCGAGCAGAAAGCAGACGCTTTGCAAAACCACCTTGTTGGTAATCACAGATACTTGCGCGAAGCTCTGCTGAATCCTCAAAACCAAAAACAGCACTATGATTGCCACCTTCGCGAAAGACCTCATAATAAAAGCCTTGCGCTAAAAGGTACGCTGCCATATCAATGGCGGTGGTCTGGTACAACTGGTGACGCGGAATACTCGGTTTCATTTTATCTGTTCTCCTTATATGTCTTCGCTGCGTCTCAACCGACGCTGCATAGCGTTCCGGTTGTCTCTCGGCTGAGAGATGGTTGAACCCACTATTTCAAGAGGGCGGGTTAAGCGGTTTTCTTCGCGTCGATTTCACTGGTGGTATTATGTTCTTCCTGATCTTCCATCCATTTCAAAACGGTGCTGAGCTTGTAACGCACTGATTTCCCTCTTTTCACATATGCGGGAAAATTCCCACCGAACACCCGCGCCCTGTTGAGCGTACCTACCGCTGCGCCAATTATTACGGCTGTTTCTTCAACCTTCAACAGCCGCTCCCCTGTAATGTGTTCAACAGTTGCCATTGTGTGTTACCTCCAGATAAATATATGTTGCTGACTTACGTTGTAGTCATTATATTGGTGACTAACGATGTTGTCAATGCATTTATGACTAATGATGTAGTCAGTATTATTGAATGGGGTCTGATATGACTGCTGGTGGTGGTGTTACATATCCGAGGGTGGTGGAGTTATTAACTGCGGAGGTCACAAAAAAAGGTCAAAGAGGTGCAGCCCGTGACATTAAAATCGCCCTCTTGAGTCTTCAGAGATACATCAAGGGCATTGGAGAACCGTCACAGGCTACGCTTGAAAAGCTGTCAGCATATTTTGGAGTTTCAGTAGAATGGCTACGCGGTGGCCGCAATATTATTGATACTTATTGGCTGTCAGAACCGGCTCGGAGTGTAGCGGAAAAAGAATGGGATGACGGTCAAGAAGCTCTCAAGATAAAATACGCTGACCTAATAAAGTTATTCGTTGATACTGTTTCCATTGAAGACCGGGGCGAATTGTGGATGGTAATATCTGAGGAGATGTCGAATCATTGAAAAAATACGGTTGTTCACGCCGCCTGTTGCAACTGATCCTCAACGACCGGCATTACCGTAGCCAGCTCAACAATCCTGTCGGCTATTTTCTGCATTGGTTCCCTGAGTCGCTCCGTACTCATAATGATATATCCGCCAGTAACGTCATTACCCATACTGTGATTGAGAAGAGCTTTCAAGGCATAGTGTGGGATGTCCAGTGACTCTGCTACTGTAATGAAAGTGCGCCGCAGATCGTGGAAACAGAACTGAACACCGCTGGTTTGGATGATGTCCCGCTTATAATTATCGGGATTTGATAGATGTGGAGATGGATGTTTGCCGGGGAACACGTACTCGTTCTCCCAACCTTGTGCTTTACGTTGCAGCAGCACTCGGTAAGTCTGGACTGACAGCGGCATGGTAACGCGGTCATCTTCCGGTTTCTCCCCACGTTTTTTCTCAGGAGTGAATGTAAAGGTCTTGGCCTTGAAATCAATATCTGACCATTTCAGCGTCGCCGCTTCCATTTTACGAAGTCCAGTATAGAGCAGCAACAGCATGTAGTCGCGCCCCTTCGGATTGTCGTAAGCGTTGACGGCCTTGTGCCATACTGGAAGCACAGCCGGTTCAATGTATGTCATTCGGCGCTTGCGTGGCGCCCACTCCCTTCCGCGCACCTCTCTAACCGCTTCTACCGGATTGTGGGTAATCACGCCAGGGTGCAGAGCCATACCGAGACGATACAGACCACGCAGTAATTTGATAGAGCTTGCCGCCTGAGTCATGCCGTTGGTCTTTTCCATGAGTGCCAATCGGTCAAGCGCCATGCTGCCGGTAATTGTGTTGGCCGGTAGTGCCAGCCAGTCAGAGAAGTGGTTCTTCATCCACGAATCATATTGATATACTGAGCTTGCCGCCAAAGGGGTTTTCTTGCCTGAAATATATTGACGATACAGGTCTTGAATGGTTATTGTCTCCTCTTTCGGCTGAGCCTTTGGGTGCGGATTCTCTCCGTTGTCCATGCGTCGCAAATATTCTTTTGCCTTTGTACGGGCCTGATCCGGCGTAAATGGCCCCCATGCACCAATGGGTACGAATGTTTTATTTTGCTGACCACGCACACGTTTATATACGAAGAAAGTCAAAACAGCTTTGGTGGCCCTGACCCCGAATCCCGCAAGGTCTGTGTCAAGATAATCCACTTGACCCGATAACGGCTTGATGATTGTCGCCATGTTCGCTTTCGTGATTTTCAATCGTGGCATAGTGCCCCCTGTAGTAACCGATAATTATGTAGTGACCAACTCAGTGACCGCATAGTGACCAAGATGGATGAATTAAAGTAACAAACTATCATACTAGAGTCAACCAGTAATACAGTAATACAATAGGTTAGCAATCATGGTTATACTATGAAAATCAAACGTCTTGAAATCAGCGGCTTCAAATCCTTCGCTGACAAGGTTGTGCTTGACTTCCAGCAGGGGGTGACTGGCGTGGTCGGTCCGAACGGCTGTGGCAAGTCAAACATTGTTGACGCCATTCGCTGGTGTATGGGGGAGCAGTCTGCCAAAAACCTGCGCGGCAAGGCGATGGAAGATGTCATTTTTGTTGGCAGTGAAACCCGCAAGCCGCTCGGGGTTGCCGAGGTGTCGCTGATCTTTTCCACCGAGGATGGCCGTGCTCCCGCCAAATATCTTGACTATGCCGAAATCCAGCTTACCCGCCGTCTCTACCGTGATGGCGACAGTGATTACCTTATTAATAAAACCCCCTGCCGCCTGCTCGATATAACTGAACTCTTTATGGATACCGGCGTCGGCACCCGCGCCTATTCGATTATCGAACAGGGGAAGATCGGACAGATTCTTCATTCACGCCCTGAAGAGCGCCGCTTTCTGATCGAGGAAGCCGCCGGAGTTACTAAATTCAAATCTCGCAAACAGCTTGCTCTTAAAAAAATTGAGGGGACTCGTCAAAATCTGGCTCGTCTGGTGGACGTACTGGGTGAAATCCGCCGGCAGTTGGCTTCTCTGCAGCGTCAGGCGAAAAAAGCCGAGAAATTTCGCGAAATACGCGACGAGCTGCGCGAAATTGAGCTGCTCTTTTCGGCGCGTGAATATTGTGAAACAGTGCGGCAGCGGGATGTGGTAGAGCGTGAACTCGCATCTCTAAACGAACGTATCCGTGCGGTATTCGCCTCCTCTTCGGTGGGAGAATCACGAGCTGAAGCAGCCCGAGTAGCACTGCTGGAAGCTGAAAAGCTGATGATGACGGCTCAAGAGGAAATTTTTCGCGTCAGGAGTGAATTCAGCACGACAGGAAACGGTTTGGAGTTCCAGCGCAAGGAGCTTGCCGGGCTTGATGCCCGACAGGCCAAGCTGACCGCCGAATCCGCCGAGTTGGATAAACGGCTGAAGGAGTGCGCTGATCAGCGTCAATTGCTTGAAGTGCGCCGGGACACCGGGAGCGTCGATGCTGCAGACATGCAGGTTGAGCTTGAGAGGTTTGAAGAGGCTCTGGGTGGGCATCAGCGCGCCGAGGAAGAGCTGAATCGTAATCTTGAGAACCGCCGTCGTGAGCTTTTTACCGCTCTGTCAGAATCCTCACAGTTCAAGAGCCGCTTTGAGAATGCCCAGAAGCGGTTGCTACAAGTTCGTGAGAGAGCCGATCGCCACGCCCGTGAAGCGATGCTGCTAATGGAACGGCGCGAGCAGTTGCGCCAGCGGGCAGATGCGCTGGAGCAGGAAATCACCACAGGTCAACAGGAGCAGGAGACAGTGAAGGCCGAGTTGTCAACCCTCCGTGGCCATGAGGACGACCTTAAACGGCGGTTTCCCGAGGTTGAAAAATCGTGGCAGTCCCGCCGTGACGAATTAAACCGCAGCTCCTCCCGCCTCCATTCGCTGAAAGAGCTGGAAGCCCAGTTCGCCGGTTTTGGTCAGGGTACCCGCTCGTTGATGAAGGATAGTGGGTTCCGCCCCCGTTTCAGTGGTGTGCTGGCTGATGCCATTCAAGCCCCGGCCGAACTTGAGGCTGCGCTCGAATCGGTACTGGCAGAACGACTGCAGTGTCTGCTCTGCTCTGACGATCGTGATGCTGTCGGGGCGCTTGAGTTTCTCAAAGCGCACAAGGGGGGGCGAGCCGGAATCGCTCTGCCGCTGGAAGTAACGGCCAAGCCGTCGCAACCGGTTCCCGGAGCAACGTCTCTGGCTGCTCAGATTGAGGTGACCGGTTCTTTTGCCGACTTGATCCTGAATCTGCTGGCTCCTGTCATGCTGGTTGACGACTTAACTTTGGCGCTTACCCTGGCTCGTCAGTATCCGGATCTGATGTTTGTCACCCCTGCCGGCGATATGGTTGCCTACGGAGGAATAGTCAGCGGCGGCTCAGGTGATCATATTGACAATGGGCTGATCCACAAGAAACGGGAAATCAGGGAGCTGGAACTGTCAGTCTCCCGACTGGAAGAGGAGACGGCGGTACTCGGTAAAGAGCGGGATGACCTGCGGCGTCTGAGTCAGGACGTGGCAGAAGGTCTTAAAATCGGCGGCGTCAAGCTACATCAGGCTGAGTTGAAACTGGCCGGTTTGCTTAAAGATCGCCAGCAGTCCGTTGATGAACAGGGACGTATTGCCGAGCGGCTGGAAATTCAGACGCTGGAAGCTGAGAATCTTAGTGAGGAGCAGTTATCTCTGGAAGCGGAACAAAAACTGGCTGGGGAGCAGATGGCTCTGGCTGGCAATGCCTCAAAGACGCTGGAGGAAGAAACGACCCGGTTGAAAGGGGAGCTCGACTCCCGCCGCTCGCAGCTTGCGATAGTCCGCGAAAAGGTGACCGCCATTCGGGTACAGACCGCTACGGTCAAAGAGCAGCATGATGCCGCGCTGCGTGCCTTGGCGGATCTGGAGAAACGTACGGAGGAGATGGGTCGGCGCATGGCTGACGACCGGCTGGAACTGGAATCAGGAGAAACTGCCAGAGTAAGGCTCCAGGAAGAAATCAGCAACGCTACGGAGCGACTGGAACTGCTGGTTCGCGAGCAGGTGAAAGCGGAAGAGCGACTGACATTAAAGCGGAATCGCTTTGAGGAGGCGGGGAGCGCGCTGGCTCTGATTGAAGCACACCTTAAGACCGTCCGCGAAGAGAGTGATGCCGTCCGACAAAGTCAGGCAGATCTGAGCCTCCGTTTTTCGACGCTGTCGATGCAGGCGGAGCATCTGGAGCAAACTCTTCAGGAGCGGAGTCGTATCACCATGGCTGATGCCGTGGCAAAACTTGAAGCCGTCGAATTTGAAGAATCCTCCCGCCGGGCACGGCAGATGGAGCTGCAGCGGCTTCTCGACGATATGGGAGAGGTGAACCTGATGGCGATTGAAGAGTGCGCCGGCATGGAAGAACGGCACACATTTCTGAATGGTCAGAAAGATGATCTTGAAGAGTCACTGCGCAGCCTGCAGCAGGCGATCCAGCGCATCAATCGCACCACCCGCCAGCGTTTTCAGGAGACCTTTAACCTCGTCAACGCAAAGTTTCAGGAGGTGTTTCCACGCCTGTTCTGCGGCGGCCGCGCCGAACTGCACCTGACTGACGAAGAGGACCTGCTTGAGACCGGCATCGACATCATCGTACAGCCCCCCGGCAAGAAGCTACAGAATGTGACACTGCTCTCCGGAGGCGAAAAAGCGCTGACCGCTGTAGCACTTATTTTCTCGATCTTCCTGATCAAACCGACCCCCTTCTGCCTGCTGGACGAGGTCGATGCGCCGCTAGATGATGCCAATATCGGCCGTTTTAACGAGATGGTAAGGGAGATGAGCGCCATTTCGCAATTCATCATCATCACCCACAACAAGGCCACCATGCAGGTAGCCGACACCCTGTACGGCATAACCATGGAAGAACCAGGTGCATCACGAATGGTTTCGGTGCGACTGCATTAGGTTTATTCGGTCGACCCCGTGCCCTCTTTTCCATTTATGCAATCAACGGCTTTCCTCAAGAACAAATGTCACGACTGAAAGGTGCCTTAACATGAATTCATACCGTAAGGAATTGCGGTTTGAGACAAAGCAACGCCGTGAATTGTCCTTTATTCCGACAACATTTGAAGAGGCCAGGCGACGTGGCTGGGACGAGCTGGACGTCATCTTTGTCAGTGGTGACGCCTATATTGATCATCCCGCCTTCGGCGTCCCGCTGTTGGCTCGCTGGCTCGAGAGTCACGGATTCCGGGTCGGAATTATCGCACAACCAGACTGGCGCTCAAAGGAGCCGTTCATGGTTCTTGGTCGGCCACGACTCTTCTTTGCGGTATCAGCCGGAGCCATGGACTCTATGGTGGCGCATTATACTCCCGCCCGCAAGCTGCGTCACGATGATGCCTATACACCGGGCAACCGTCACGGCGCGCGTCCCAACCGTGCCACGATAGTCTATACCACGAGGCTGAAGGAAGCATTTAAGGATGTCCCGGTTGTCATCGGAGGTATCGAAGCGTCACTGCGCCGCTTTGCCCACTATGATTATTGGGAAAACAGGGTGAGGCGCTCGATTCTGTTTGACGCCAAAGCTGATCTGCTGATCTATGGCATGGCGGAGCTGGCGCTGCTGGCAGTGGCCGAGCGGATCCGCTCCGGCGAACGGTTAAGTGAGATACGGGATGTGCGGGGTACTGCCTGTCACTGTAGTGATTGTGGTGACGCTTCTTACGTTGAAATTGGGTCCTACGAGGAGATCTCCGCCTCAAAAGAGAAGTTTGCGGAAGCGTTCCGTGTAGCCTACCTTCAGCAAAATCCCTGGTCTGCCAAAATTGTTGTCCAGAAGCATGGTAACCGCCTCCTGGTCTGTAACCCTCCGGCACTCCCTCTTTCAGAAGCGGAGATGGATTCCGTCTACGCGCTGCCGTTTGAAAAGAGTCCCCACCCGCTTTATACCGAGACAATCCCGGCATGGGAGCAAATTAAAACCTCCATCACCACTCATCGCGGCTGTTTCGGCGGCTGTGCCTTCTGTGCTATCAACATGCATCAGGGCAAGACGATCCAGTCCCGCAGTAACCGTTCAATTCTTGCAGAAATAAAAATATTAGCTAGTAAACAGTGGTTTCGCGGCAGTATAAGCGACATCGGCGGGCCGACCGCCAACATGTTTGGCCTCAGTTGCAGCAACAGAGATGCCATGAAAAAATGTCAGCGTGAAAGCTGTATTTTCCCCGCTATATGCGACAACCTGCTCACCGATGATAAGCAGGCGACGACCCTGTTGCAGTCAGCTCGATCAGTGGCAGGCGTGAAACATACAGCGGTTTCATCCGGGGTACGGTATGACCTGCTCGAGAGGCAACCCGCCTATTTCAGTGAGTTGATTGGTCACCAGGTCAGTGGTCTGCTCAAAATAGCTCCTGAGCATCTGGTTGATCACGTCACCAAAATCATGCGCAAACCGGGGAAGAGCTCTTTTGAAAAGTTTTTGACACGGTTTCGCGATGAGAGCGACCGGCTTGGCAAACGGCAATATATCGTGCCGTACCTTATCTCGGGTCATCCGGGGTGTACGTTGTCCGACATGCTTGACCTAGCCCTTATGCTCAAAAAAATCGGGATAAAAATTGAACAGGTTCAAGACTTTACTCCAACTCCCGGCACCATCGCCACCTGTATGTTCTATAGTGGCATTGATCCGATGACCGGTAAGCAGGTCTACACGGCAACAAGCGACCGGGAAAAGGGGTTGCAGAAATCTTTGCTGCTCTGGCACCTTCCGACAGAGCGAATCAAAGTTATGGAGGCATTGAAAGAGTCAGGTCGAGAAAATGATTCGGGTTTGCTTATAGGCGGGAGAAGTAAAGCGGTCGCAAACAAAAACATAAAAACATCCACAAAAAAAGCCCGCTGATGCCGGCGGGCTTAAAAAAACAAAACAGATAAACAGGTTTACTTCTTAACTACGTTTGCCGCCTGCAGACCTTTCGGACCCTGGGTGATTTCAAATGTTACCGCATCGCCCTCTGCAAGTGATTTGAAACCGTCGCCACTGATTGCGGAAAAATGAACGAAGACGTCTTCGCCCCCTTCCTGCTCGATGAAGCCAAACCCTTTTGTGTCGTTAAACCATTTTACCTTGCCCTGTGCCATTTCCTGCCTCCTTTTTGTCCGGTGTAGTGCCGGTGCGTCTAGTTACCGCGAAAGTTTCTGGAGTCTGATGCAGGAAAAGCGCAATGCCTGGTCAAACTTGCTACTTGCAACGTTCTGCAAAAAGTTCCGAAACTGCGTACCCGAGTCGTTTATCACAGCCATAAAGCGGGTGTCAAGACAATTTATATAACACAATTATGGTGCCTTTAGTTCCTCATTTTTGCTCTGCAGTTTTTTAAGCAGCGAATCGTAACCGTTGGAGGTGATGGTTTTATTAAACTGGCTGCGATAATTAGAGACAAGACTCACCCCCTCGATAACAACGTCATACACCATCCACTTACCCTTTTGCTTGAACAAGTGGTAATCCAGCGTAAATTCGTCGCGTGCGGCGGTCACGACCTTTGATTTCACCACGGCGTGCTCATCATCATCCATAAACTCTTTGATATAAATTATCTTTTCATTGTTATACGCTTCAATCTTGCTCGCATATGAATTTTCCAGCAGAGTCGCGAAAAGTTCACTAAAATGTGTCTTTTCCGCTGCGCTTCTTGCGTTCCAGTGTTTGCCTAGTGATCGCTTCGCCATTTCAGAATAATCAAAGATGGTGCTGATCGTTTTTTTCAGCGCCTGGCGACGTTTGACCTCATTTTTTTTCATTTCCTTATCTGCAACAATGCTGACAACCTGATCAACTGCTTTTTTTACCTCGTCGGTCGGTGCAGCAGATGCAGCGGAAACCATGAGTAGCAATGCAGTCAGTACCAGCATGATTCGCTTAAACATAAAGAACTCCTCCAGATTATTTTTCAAGGTGGCGTAACGGCTCGTTTGTAGCGTAGTCCAGATTTGCAGCGGCAATACGATAATTATAAATGGATTTAAAATAATCAGAACGCATGCTCGAATACGCTTGAAGTGCTTCAAAAATATCTTTGGCAGGTCCCATTCCGAAGTCGAAATTTGCAACGGCTGTGACAGTCCATTTTTTTGCGTTCAGATAGGCACCGCGCGTTGCAACGGTACTGTTCCTCGCCTCAATAAGATCGAGGTAATATTTCTTTATCTGCAAAGGAATATTTATGGCGGCATACTCCTTCGTACTCTGTAAACGGTTGTACTGGGCGCGTTCAGCAGCCACTTTGGAGCCGGTAATGCCGAAATCAATCTTCCAGCGCGCGCCGAGAGCGACGCCGGCGATAAGGTGTTTGAACGGGTCGTTTATGTACGGATTATTGATACGGTCACGGTCATCTGCATATGCCCAAGAAAAAAGTCCGCCAAGAAAAATATCGGGATAATAGTTCGCTTTGGCCGCCTCAATGAGAGCCGTACGTGCCATAAGCCCTTCTGAGATCTGCTTGAACTCGGGTCGCCTCAATTTACCCTGCTCCACCAGGTTCTCCAGGCTTGGAATCTCTGCGTCATCGATGACGAGTCTCTCGGTTCCGGTCACAAGGTTGGCATCGGCCGGCAATCCCATGCGAGCCTTTAAAGCGGCCAGAGCGAGAGCTTCACCCTTCTTCGCCTCTTCCAGGTATTTTGTCGCTATTCCGGAGAAGGCATCCAACTTATATAGATCTACTTCATCAACAGAAGCGGATCCCATATCCAGCAGCTTGCGTGCTTTTTCGCGCGCCTTGATAAGAATCTCCTCAACTTCAAGCACCAATTCCACCATTTCACGGGCTAACAGGAGGCCGTAATAATATTCATTAACTTTCTGGACGATCTCATTAGCCTTCTGCTGCTTACGGGATCGATCCACCTCAATTCCGTGAGTTGCGGCCTTCATGTTCTCAGAAATTTTGCCAAACGTGTAGAGCGGCTGGATGATTGTGATATCTGAGCTGGTAAACCAGGTAAGTGAGTTAATATTGAATGTTATGTCGGTTTTTACTACAGGTGAAATATCGGACTGCAGGGCGGTCGGCGCAGGACCAGCAAGAACCGTGAGCGATATCTGTGGGAATCGATATGACTTCGCCTCAGCGAGTCTGCTGGTCGCAAAGGCTATATCGCTTTCAGCTTCGCCGAGTTCAGGCGCAGTTTTCAGAGCCAGATGGATACATTCTTCCAGAGTTAATACAACTGGCGGTGCCGGAACCTTGGGCTCAGCGTCAGCAGCAGAACTTATACCGGCAACGGCAATAAGCGACCAAACAGTTATACAGATGCATAAAACGGCTTTCATTACAACCTTCCTCCGGCTAGTAAAGGATATTAAACTTTACCATGAATAAATTTACTGACCAGCTCTTCAATGTCAATAGCCGACTCAGTTTCTCGAATTTTATCATTGTTTTTCAGCATTTTTTCGGAACCTCCTGGCCTCAGTTTGATAAACTTATCGCCAATGATCCCACTCGTCCGCACCGATGCGATGACGTCGTCGGTGATGTTCACCCCGTTCTTGATTTTAAGGTACGTAACTGCGCGATCACCGCTCTTTGCATCGAGAACTATCCGGTCAACCTTGCCGACTTCAACTCCAGCAACCTCGACACGCGCTCCCGGCTTCAGGCCTGATACAGAATCAAAGTGTGCAGTAACTGCGTAATAATCGCCGCTGCCGAATTCCATTTTGCCCAGTTTGATTGAAACGTATCCAAGACAGAGAATGCCGATCAGCATAAATGCACCAACCATCATTTCCAATTTTATCATGTTCATTTCAGACCTCTTTTGTTTATGGGAGAGTTACTAAACCATCTGAATCGGTCCGTCCAGGCTGCCGCTGATGAACTGACTGATAGCCGGATCAGTTGAATTTTTTATGTCATCCGAAGTGCCGAACTGAAGAATTTTGCCTCTGAACAGCATGGCTACATGTTGGGCAACATCAAAAATTTCCGGTATTTCGTGCGACACGATCACCGCTGTAAAGCCGAATTTTGCGTGGGTATCCTTGATGAGTTGGTGGATCGTCCGCTTGATTATCGGGTCGAGGCCGGTGGTTGGCTCATCGAACAGGATTATCCTGGGATTGAGCACCACCGCACGAGCCAGGCCGACGCGCTTTTTCATGCCGCCTGAGAGTTCATCAGGGAATTTATTTTCAACGTTCTTCAATCCGACATCTTCCAAGGCTGAAAGCACCCTGCAAAGAATCTCCTCTTTTGAAAGAGCTGTCTTCTCCTCCAGAGGGAAGGCAACATTTTCAAAAACCGTCATTGAGTCAAACAGCGCCACGTTCTGGAACAGCATACCAAACTTTTCACGAATCCGGTTCAACTCGGAGCGGCGCAGAGCAACGATGCTTTCACCATCAACCTCGACAGTACCGCTATCCGGCTGCAAGAGGCCAATCAGGTGTTTGAGAAGTACGCTCTTCCCTTCGCCACTCGGGCCAATAATTGCGGTAATTTTACCTTCCGGAATATCAAGATCAAGCCCATTGAGCACTTTTTGACTGCCGAATGACTTATGTAAATTGCGAAGTGTAATCATCTTTAGAGCAGCACAGAAGTAAGGAAATAGTCCCAGACAAGAATAATTACCGACGTCAGCACCACTGATTCAGTGGTGGCCTTGGAGACCCCTTCGGCTCCATGGCCAGCGTAATAACCTTTGTAACAGCCGATCCAGGCAATGATCACGCCGAAGGAGAACGATTTCAAAAATCCGGAATAGACATCACGCCAGACAACCGCTTTTTCCATCTCATAAAAATATGCCCCGGGGTTAACCCCCAGCAGCTTGACTCCAACCAACCAGCCACCATATATGCCGATGACGTCAAAGATGGCACAAAGCAGGGGGAGGGAAATCATTGCAGCAATGAATTTCGGGGTAACCAGGTATTTAAAAGGGTCCAGTGCCATCGTTTCAAGCGCGTCGATCTGCTCGGTGATCCGCATGATGCCGATTTCCGCAGTAATGGCGCTCCCGGCACGCCCGGTTACCATCAGCGCAGCTAGCACCGGTCCCAGTTCACGAATCAGTGAAAGCGCCACCGCCGTGCCGAGCATCCCTTCGGAGCCGAACTTTGACAGGGTGTAATACCCCTGCAGGCCGAGAACCATGCCGGTAAAAGCTGCCGTCAGCACAATAACAAACAGCGATTTTGTCCCGATAAAGCGGAGCTGTTTGAGAATATGCAGCAGGCTGGGGGGGTGCCTGACGATCATGTAAAACGAATAGAGGAGAAACCAGCCAGCTCGCCCCAGGTCGCGCACAACCCCTATCGTTGTATGTCCGACTGCCTGAACCACGAAAATCCTTTTAAACCGCGCAAAATAAGGCCGAATGTATACCAATTACGAGGAGAAAGCAAAGGAGAATTGAATTCGGCAAAATATCCGGGCGCTAAGGCAGCGCCGCATTCAAGGTCACCGCAACCTTGTCGGTCAGTGTTACTGTGCTCTGCGTTAGCGGATCGTAGCCGACAGCTTTTGTCACCACTACCGGAGCGTTCAGGGTACGCAGATTACCAAGTGTGACGACAACACCGCTTGGCACATTGCAATACAATTTCAGGAACTCGCCGCCGCTATAACTGCTGCTTGCCGTGGCCATGGAAAGCTGTAGGGTGCGCGTAGCCGCTGCATAACTGCCGTAGGCAAGATTTGTCCCGCCCAGGGATGAACCTGGCAAACTAGTAGTAGTGCGGCCATCATCAATAAAAACCTCTGCATAATATTTCTTCAGAAATTGGTTTGCCGCCTGGTTGATTAGTGGCAATCCCTTGTGGTAGAGGCATTGCAGGTGAAGGTACCGTTTGAAATGAATGCGCCTCTGTATTTAAGCTTATTCGCCGTTGGGTAAATTCCAGATACATTCTTACGGCGGCTTCACAGAACTGCATAAACTGATCGCTTGATTTATCAAGATTGATATTGGCGGATTGAAGGATATTTTCTGCGAGTGTTACGGCAAATCCTGGAACAGCTACGGAGGGTGTGCCTGTCATGTGATCGCTTCGCGATTTGGATATGGCTTGAATGGCTTGTTCATAATTGGGAACAGTGTTGAGCTTCCATATGTCATCCGAAATAAGGGGATAAGGGCCCGTATGTATAAGCTTCTCCCTTTCCTGAAAAATCAACTGTTCGAGCTTTGGCGAGGATTTTCCGTAACTCTTCCCAACTCGTCATATTAGACCTTATCCCCGATAAATGAGCTTCAAAGCAAAATCGTAAAGCTCTTGCCATAGTTCTAGCGGTGCTACAAGTTTTTGCTCCTCAGATTCATATCTGACAATTCCGCTACTACGCAAGGACTCGCTACGGCTCAAATATAAATTGGGATAGTCCTTCACTAGCTGTTTTATCTCTGACTCAGTATACATACCGCTCCTTACATGCAGAAAAAGCCGCTCTGTATGATAGAGCAGCTTTGATATTGATGTCTTCGCAGACGAGTAGCTTTTTGTATTTAGTGACTTCCATATTTCCTTACGTGAAAAATATGGTTGAATA
>CAIMXI010000239.1 GCA_903845365.1 uncultured Geobacteraceae bacterium
GGGAAATTCTCCGGTTTTACTGCTAAACGAGGCTGATCAACTACTAGGCGCACGAGGAGGTGGTGCAAATTCCGTAGATCGGATGAACAACAACATGCAGAATCTGTTTTTAGAAGGGTTGGAACGTTTTTCAGGTATTCTTGTAGCAACAACAAACCGCCGCGACCTTTTGGATGAAGCATTCAGCAGACGGTTTACCTACAAATTGGAATTACCACCACCTGACAGGAATCTTCGGATGGCCCTATGGAAAAGTCATCTACCGATGGAACGATTAGCTGATGACGTACAAATAGAGGATTTAGCTGACTTAGGCTTGACCGGTGGTGAAATCCGATTGGTAATCGAACGTGCAGTGAGGCTCTTGGCGTACCGTGGTATTACCAGTATTGACCGTAAGACCCTCACGGACATCTCAAAAGAAGAGATTGGAATCCGCATGAAGCGAAGCGGCAGCATCAGTAAAATCGGTTTTGCTGCAAGTAGTAATATGTAAAACAGTAAGGAATCTGCTGATACTCAGCATGAAATAAATCATCACTCCACCACCATTTAGAACCGTTCAGTGCTTCAATTCCCCTAATCCAATCCACCAATCACCAATAATCACTCAAGACGAAACCCAAACCCACACCGTTTTGGGTTTCGTCACTTCATTTCAAGGAGGTACACGCAAATGATCCTCAACTGTAGAGACTTGCCCTGGGCTGTTGGCAAACCATTTATCAATATTCTTCAAGACGTAATCCGCGCTGCTGGGCTGATGGGAGTTACCAGTGGTGCAGTCGTCAACTTCAAAGAACCCGACTACCACAAGTATTCTGGTGAATATCATCCTATCGAGATCGCTGTAAACGAAGAAGGGAAAATCCAGTACATCGCACAATTTGCTCTCTTCGGCGCTCCTCCTAACGTTGTACTGAAAAAGGATATCGAGTTTGATTTCTGTTTCAAGCGATTTCATCACTCACGACGTCTGCTCTCCATCCATTTAGGCGAAGAGGCTTACAAAGAGTGGGAGGAATACTTCATCAACTGCTACGAATGCGGTCTCTACAAAATCGAAGTATTGGAATGGGTAGAATGCACCATGTACATCAAAAGGGGGGGTGATGACCTAATATACGTATAACGGCAGTCACTACGCAGCAACCACCGCAGAATCCACCGCCGAGCTTCATACCGTAGAACAATCAACCAACAAAAACCAAACCCAAAAAAGAAAGGACACGACCATGAGCACAGCATTAGCAAAAATCGACTTTGATAAAGAACAGGTGGCAGTCATCGAATCGCAGTTTTTCCCATCAGGCGCAAGCAAAGCGGAGCAAGCCTACTGTTTCTCAGTGGCCCGGGAATTGTGCCTCAACCCAATTACCAAAGAGATTTTCTTTGTAAACCGCCGTGAAAAGATTGGTGACAAGTGGTTTAGCAAAGTGGAGCCGATGGTGGGCCGGGACGGATTCCTGTCAATCGCACACCGCACCAATCAGTTTGCCGGCATCGAGACAACGGCTTGCATTCGTGAAGTCCCTCAGTTGGAAGATGGTCAATGGCGTATCAAGCATCAACTTGTCGCTGAATGCACGGTCTGGCGTAAGGACTGCAACAGACCATTCACCGCTCAGGTTGCCTACAACGAATATTGCCAGAAAACCGCCGCAGGCACTCCGACAAAGTTTTGGGCGGAAAAACCTGAAACCATGTTGAAGAAAGTCGCTGAGAGTCAGGCGTTACGTAAAGCATTCAACATTCACGGCGTTTATTGCCCTGAGGAAGTGGGTGCAGGTTTCGAGTTGGCAAACGGCGAGATCATTGGTCAAACAATCGAAGCGGACTGCACCAGGATCGAAGCAACGGATAAATCCCGTACACCAAAGCAGATTGAAACAAAATCAGAGCCAGTGGTGAAAAGACGGGTCAAACCGCAGTCAGAAGAACAACCAAATCGACATTCTGCTGCACATTCCGCCGCTGCACCATTCGTTCCGCCAGTCGTGATACCTCCGAACCCCGACTTTGAGGTCGAATATGACTTCGGATATGAAGATCTGACTGAAGATGATGACCAGTGGCCTGATCCACCAACTACCAAACCGACAAAAGTAGTGGTGGATGACGTGGCGCTGCAGGTTATCGACCTTTTGGAAGGCAAAAAGATCGAGTATGAAGTCATCCTCAACGGCATTGACGGGGTCATTAGTGCCAACAGTTATGACAAGAAAGAGTTTCTCAAATCATCGGGATTCCGCTGGTCAAGCGACACCAAGCGTTGGATTTACAAATTCACTAACGAACCCTTTTAATCCCACAAGATCAAATCCCACGCCACTTTCGGCACCTCAAACATCCACTACGGTTACAAATACCCCGCTGCTTGCGGCGGGGTTGTTTAATTGGAGGAGTCCACAATGACCAGATACACCAACGGCAATGGGAAACACATTATCATCTGCGACCAGTGCCACAAAGATCTATCGCAGGGCGATAACGTCTACGTGCTAACACTCAACAGGGTGGAAGATGGCTACACCACGAGACACTTTGATAAGCGTGCAACAGTGCTTTGTCTGGAGTGCGCCGATACCATCACTCAGGTACTCACAACCATAGGCACTCGTTACGCAGACAGATTCACTCTGCATCAGACCATATAACGAAAGGAACACACCATGGATCTCACATCGTTTTTTGAAACAGCGGTACTCGCATTAAACCGGAACAAAAGTGGCGAACTTGGCGATAGAACCCGGTACATCGGTTCGAGTGATGTTAGCGGTTGCGCCAGGAAGGTCTACTTGTCGAGAAAAAACCCGTCAACACCCAACTTCAGCACGTTACTGAAATTCAATCGTGGTCACGTCGCAGAGACGTTAATCGAAAATATCTTCATAGCGGGTGGTGTAAAGCATCTCTTTGCAACACAGGTTGAGTTGCGTCACCCGGTCTATCCACTCAAAGCACACGTGGACTTTCTTTTCCACGCCGACCTTGATGGAACACCAGGGTTTCATGTCATCGAGGTCAAATCTGTCAGCGGCATACCTGAAGAACCGTATCCTTCATGGGAAGATCAACTTTCGTTCCAGCTCGGGTTATTGCACATCAAATACCCTGACAAAAAAATTAGCGGTTCAATCCTCGCAATCGACCTGAATGCCGGTCAGGTACATCAGTTTAATGGCTATGAACACGATGAAGCGACATTCAACTACCTGTATTGCCGTGCACTGCATTTACTTGATTGTCTGGAGGAAAAGGATGTAGCTCGTCCTTCAGTGTCGCATCTCTGCACCTACTGCTCGTACCGTTCAGATTGTCCAGTTATGACACTGCCGGAAGTCGATCTGCCACCAGAGATAGAAGCATTGGCTGTTAAATATGCTGCACTGAACGGCTCCAAAAACCACGCTGAAAAAGAGCTGAAAAGTATTCGTCAGGAACTTGTGGATTTTACGGGGCCTGTCTTTAAAGGTAGATCGGATTCAGTGGATCTTGTAGTTTCGTATGTTGCTCCGAGTATGGTTATCGACGGCACACTGCTGAAAAAAGAGTACCCGGATATTTATCCTGCGATATTGAAAGAACGTGCTGGTTATACAAAACTCGAATGTAAGCCGGTCAAAACTGCTAAAGCCTGATTACTCACACTCCACACACCACACTTCATCAGAACGCCTTTGAGTCATAACCCCGATTCAAAGGCGTTTCTTATTGCCAAAATATTGCCGAGATACCCAAGGAGGTACCAAGTTATGGGAAAATTGAACGAAATGTTTCAGGAATATGGCACTGTCGCTACTGATGGTATCACCAAAATCTTGAGAATGCGGGTCATGAAAACTGTCTTCAGTCGGGAGGTTATTAGGGAGAACATGCCGGTTTATATCGAGACAACGAGGTTTAGCTCACCGCTTCAGGTATTCGAGATGTTCCGTGATCTGATTCTGGAGACGAAAGAGCATTTCCTGTGTCTGCATCTTGACGGGAAAAACCGCATTATTTGCCTTGACCGTGTCTCTGTAGGCAGCCTCAATCAAAGTATTGTAAGCCCCAGAGAAGTCTACAAATCTGCATGTGTGAATTCATCTGCGGCGATCATCCTCGTGCATAATTTATGTTGAGCTCCACATAAAACATTTAATGTGAAGCTGCGAGTAATGTGAAGT
This sequence comes from uncultured Geobacteraceae bacterium, assembly GCA_903845365.1. Taxonomy (GTDB): domain Bacteria; phylum Desulfobacterota; class Desulfuromonadia; order Geobacterales; family Pseudopelobacteraceae; genus JACRCG01. Next base: position 4,170 of record CAIMXI010000239.1, read on the forward strand.
CCTGCTCGCAAATACCCAGTTACACGCCATCAACCATGGTTGTGCGGGTTTTTCTCTTTACATTATTCTGGGTGTCAGTGTGGCACGACAGTGTGAATGTTGCCCACAGGGATAGTACGGAATATGTTCTTGTCCGCTGCGGGTAGAGTCAGCCAATTATTAGCTAAAGTCCGTAAAACCTCTCATTATAGGCATTCTGAGTTATTGAGAGGAAATTCAGTAGATGACTACAACTGAATATTGGCAATTGTTATGGCAATAGACTCCTATTGGTTTGCCAAAATTTGCCACCCGAATAATGTGAAATGTTTTTATGGGTCGAAATATTCTGGCCCTTCTCAAATGCCCATTTATAAAGACTTGATGCTGTCGGTACCGGAGTCACTTCACATTACTTGCAGCTCCACATTACATAATCATCCTACGGGTGACCCGAATCCAAGTGCAGAAGACATCAGTATTACAAAACGACTTAAAGAAGTGGGTGAACTCATCGGCATTCCGGTGCTTGACCATATTGTCATCGGCGATGGCAAATATGTCTCGTTTGCCGAGCGTGGCCTATTGTAACTCACATGTCCGTCATAATGAACAATCAGGAATCAATAGGAGCAATAAGGCTATCACAAGCCGCAGTGGCAATCAAGTAGCTGCGGCTTTTTTACGAAACGGGAGGGACAAATCATGAGCACTGAAATAATACGCCGAGATACGGTGACTCAATTGGTTGAAAATTATGAAACAGCCGTGGCCGATATTACACAGGCTTATAGCCTGCTGCATGGAGCAAAAGACCGTCTGAATGATTCGTTTGACATGGGACA
>CAIMXI010000240.1 GCA_903845365.1 uncultured Geobacteraceae bacterium
AGTCAAACCTTCTGAGGCTCCGGAGATTTCGTTCTATTTCGACCTGAGCGTAAGATTAGAAAATGAACTACGCTCGTAGTGTCTGGTTTTGTAGGTCTTTTGGACGTCGGTTCGACTCCGACCGCCTCCACCAAGTAATTAGAATAATTGTTGTCTTGTGTTTTAACAGTGACAAGCTGCTCGGATGATTTGAGCAGCTTTTTCTGTATCAAAAATTCCAGTTCTATTCCCACTTTCAGTAACTCGAACTGGGCTCTGTACAGAATCTTAAGTACCTGCCGGAAGTCGTACTACCTACAGCACTAAAAAAGTGTCCCCTGTTGTTCGGTAGGGAGAGTGTCCCGTTCGATAGATGTTATAATGGCTGTTTCATAATATTTTAACTCAGAAGATATTTCATCATATTCACTTTAGTAGATATCAAATGGGATTAATCGCAAAAAAAAATATTCGATATCTTTCACTATATTTTTTTAGCCAAAATTTATTACTGCATGTTGCTTCATCTCATCTTCCCCTCCTAATAATCCCCAATCCTGACTACCTGTCTTTAGCATAAAAACTTCTGGTACAATTTCACCTCTTGATTACTGGAGAATGCATGATTACATTTGTAAATGTTTAACGAAACTTGCTAAAATCATATATTTTGTGTTATTGTTCTGAGTGACATACTAAATGTTGTGGTCGAAGGGGGAGTGGTATGGCTGATGTTCAAAAACAGATCGTGGATTTTCATGACAAGATTAAACTGGTGACATTCGATGAAAATGCAATACTCCGTGATAAACGGGATATCATACTCAATAAGCTGAAAACACGACTAAAAGCAATGTTCGAGGAAAAGGACGAGCCGGTACCACAATATGACTCCTTTGACCAGGGCAGCTACAAGATGGGAACAGGTGTTGTTCCGCTTGATAGTGATTACGATATTGATGTCGGGATATCATTCAAGGTGAAAAAGGATGATTACCCGGACCCTGTTGTGGTCAAGCAGTGGGTGTACGATGCACTTAATGTTCATCCTCATAAAAAAGTTGAAATGAAGAGACCGTGCGTTACTGTTGTTTACCATAAAGACGATGAGCCGGTTTATCATGTGGACCTTGCGGTTTATTCCGATGAATCATGCAACTCTGATGGGAAAAAATACCTGGCAAGGGGTAAGCTGAATTCCTCCGCCGATAATAAATCCTGGGAGGTGTCAGACCCCAAAGGATTAATGAATACGGTCGGCAACAAATATTCCGGTGAAGACAAGAAGCAGTTTATCAGGGTCATCCGCTACTTGAAGCGCTGGAAGGCCTACAATTTTTCCTTCGTCGGCAATGCTGCCCCAATTGGCATTGGCCTTACCGTGGCGGCGTATGACTGGTTTATTCTGAGTAAGACCCAGGACAATGTGGCGAACACAAGCAAGTACAATGACCTGCAGGCGACAAGAGACCTAGTGAAAAAGATGGTGGATAACTTTGGCACCAGATTGAGGGTTTACCTGCCTGTGGAGCCGTATTCCGAGTTGTTTGCAAAGATGACTGACAACCAGATGACGGACTTCAAGGGAAAGCTCGACAAATTACTGGAGGCCCTCGATTCGGCAATCAGCGAGATAGCACCGGAAGTTGCTTGCGAAACTCTGAAAAAAGTCTTTGGAGACGATTTCCCCGTACCTGCAAAGAAAGAGACGGCCCGTGTGACAGGTCCGTCCATAGCCACTTCCAGTAACTCCGCATATGCATGAATTTGATGTATCCGGGCTGGCAGGAGCTCTCTTGGCACACCCAGCTGTAAAATCCGTTGTCGAGCTTCACCCTAAAATATTGGCAGAACCGTGGGCTAAGGGGCATAAGGTCTGTCACGCGTTCAAACTGGAAATAGAGCTGAATGGTTTACCAACGCAGCTCTATTTTGGCGTCAAGAAATCCTTCCCGCTGTGTCTTCCCTACATATTTCTAGTTAAATGGGATTTGTTTGGGATACTTCCTCATGTCGAAGTGGATGGCTGCATCTGCTACGTCCAGGAAGAAGGTTCACTGCTGGATTCCGGGAATGCCGGCGGCATAGCTCATGAAGCACTCAACAGGGCAATCAAGACTGTCGAGGATGGCATTTCCAAGAAGAACATCAAGGATTTTATCGACGAATTCGGTGCCTACTGGGACAGACTCGCAAAAATCAAAAAGTACAAGTCTCTCGTATCTCCGGTTGACCATGTTAAGAGAATCCATCTCTATAAGGAAAAATCCGGGCAAAGGTATCTGGCTGACGACGCGCAGAGTTTTAGAAAATTCATGCATCATCCTGCCCATGTGTCTTGGAAACATTATCCGGCACTGTTCATTCCGCTGGCTCCCGGAACGCTCATCATTCCTCCACACCCATCAAAATTTTGGGACCTCGACGAAATTCGTAAGATAATCTTGAATAATCTGGCACCTGGACAGGCTGTGGAACTCCAGTCACTCCTGTCCAAGCCGCATCATGAAGAAGTAATACTGCTAAGCGTTCCCAGGCTTACTGAGGGAGAAACACTTATCGGTATACGATTTGAGGACGTCCAGCTGGAGCACCCATTAAAAGAAGGAAGTAGGGTAAAGGATATTGTCCCGTTGATGATAATACGGAGAGACAAGGAATATCTGATGCCTCGCGGCGGCAGCAACCTGACCTTGCGTCAGAAACGAGTCCTATTACTTGGATGTGGCGCATTGGGTGGTTTCATTGCGAACGAGCTGACACGTGCCGGCGTCTCGCATCTGACCGTTCTCGATAAGGACATTCTGACCCACGAGAACGTATATCGACATGTTCTTGGTATGAAGCACGTCGGTAAAGCTAAGGTCGAAGGTATAAAAAACGACATTGAAGGGCGATTGCCATACGTCGAAGTGGTGCCGGTCCCGTCTTCTCTTGAGGATGCGATGGGGTCAAAAATCAAGGTAGAAAATTTCGACCTGATAGTATCAGCGTTGGGCAATCCAACTGTGGAGCTGGCCCTTAACAAGTATCTGCATGGCACTGTTTCTCCCCCGGTAATTTTCACCTGGCTGGAACCATATGGGATTGGTGGCCATGCTGTGCTGACCAATATGGACTGTTCTCAGAAAAGCTGCCTTTGTTGCCTTTATGAGAACACTGACGATGGGAAGGATAAGCGCTGTCGAGTTTCTTTCGCAGCTCCCGGGCAAAACTTTGCCAAGAATATCGACGGCTGTCGTAATGTTTTTACTCCATTCGGCTCACTCGACGCTGCCAGGACCTCAGAGCTTGCAACACGGCTTGCTATCGCCACATTGACTGGCGATATAAAAACAAACTTGATACGCTCCTGGAAAGGTGATGCAACGGAATTCCTGAAGAACGGCAAAAAACTAGCGCCACGATTTTCTGGTTCAGACAACCATATTATAGAACACATCGAATTCCACCATGAGGAATGTCCTGTTTGCCATGAAACCAAAAACTAAAGATTTCCTTGTCTATACACGGCCTAATGGCGGTCGAATCAAATTGCCAAATGAAGTCATACGTTCCGTACATGAATATGTCCAGAATGAGCGACACAAGTCGGAGGCTGGTGGGGTCATGATGGGGCGGTACATCTTAAACTCACCGGATGTGGTTATTGATAAAATCACTTTCCCGATGTCAGGCGATAAGGCAACAAGAACCACTTTTTTCCGAAAGAAGCTGGCTCATCAGACAATTATCGACCGGGAATGGGAGGCAAGTGGAAATACCTGCACCTACCTGGGAGAGTGGCATACTCACCCAGAGGCTTATCCATCGCCATCCTATATCGATATGTTCGGTTGGAAGAAAAAACTGAAAAAGGATATTTTCGACAGCGACAGTCTGTTCTTTCTGATTGCTGGCACTGTAGAGATGAGGATGTGGGAAGGGCACAAATGTTCGAAAACAATTTCCATGCTGAAATTATCGTGAGTTGGAGGGGCCATGGCTAACGCAAAGGTTAAAGATGAGAAAAAGAAGAAATGTCGTGTACCTATCCCGCCAAAAACCCAAATAGAACTTTGGGCAATCGCTGCCGGGAGATGTGAATTCAGAGGGTGCAACAAACCTCTATACCTGGATGAATTAACAAAGGCGAAGGACAACCTTTCCTTAATTTCACACATTATCGCTGCAGAACCAGGGGGGCCAAGAGGTGATGAAGTTCTTTCACCACTACTTGCGAAAGACATTTCGAATCTTATGCTTACCTGTAAGGACCACGGCAAGATAATCGACAGCAAGGAATACGAATCCACATACGAAATAACGGTTCTTCGGGAATATAAAAAGGAACATGAAGAACGAATCGCGATACTTACTAACATAATGGACAATGCTAAGTCACATGTGCTGATATTCCAGGCGCCAATAGACGGTAAAAATTTCAATATTGACAAGACTCAGGCTAATCAAGCGATTTTGCCAAAATATCCTGCAAAGGAACATCCCTATATTATGGATTTATCTGACTTTGCAGACAGGGAAACAGAAGATGGGTATTGGGCAATTTTGGCTCGTAATATAAAGTCCAAATTCAACGATATTTTCAAGCATGGAACCAACCGTCGCGACTATAATCACGTGTCGGTTTTTGCTTTAGGTCCCATTCCGCTGTTGGCCTACTTAGGTAGGCTAATCGGCGATATCGAATCGGTGGATTTGTACCAAAGGCATCGCAATGGTAAGAATTGGAAGTGGAAAGACGAACCTGACGATTTCCGCATGGAATATTATCAAATCATTGAGCCAGTCACGCACAACTATGCTGAGGAAACTTCAATATTGATATCTATCAGCGGAAGTGTTGACCGAAAGAAAGTGGCAGAACTCGTTGGAGAAGACAGCAATATCTATGAGATTGTCGCGGATAAACCTGGCCTCGATTTTCTTTCAAGCCGCTTGAAGCTGGAGTTGTTCTGTTACGAGTACAGGCAATTATTAACGAAAATACGCTCTGTTAACGGGCACACGAAAGAACTCCATCTTTTCTGTGCGTGTCCTGCTCCTGTAGCAATTGAATGTGGTCGGGCTTTGTTGCCCAAAAGTGACCCACCAGTTCGGGTTTATGATTTAATCAAGGGAACGGGTGGATTTGTGTATGCGCTTACTATAAACGAAAGTTCGGCAAAATAGGAAGGTGACCATGGAAACGAACCCAAGGCTTTTCACACTTATCAGGAAAATCGACCAGTCTGGCATCAGCGGGACCGGAAGAGTTCTTGATGGGGTAATATTTCATACTGGGCAGGTGGTAACTTGTTGGAGGGCGGACCTGAATGTAAAAGACAAGGGCATTGATGCTTACAGCACGCTTGGCATCTACCCTTCATATGAGGCATTTCTGCATGTGCACGTGAAGCCTCATCCAGAAGGAGCAAATGAGGTTGTGTTCTTCGATACTTTACAACTGGGGGCAAATGGGAATTGTTTCTAATAAGGGGAAAAGCATGATAGTACAAAATTGAACAAACAAATAATCTTATGTGGAGGGAATTAGAGTGGTTATCAAGCGCCTTTTAGGAAAAATTACATTTATCTAACTGGGTCATTCGATTCCTACTTTCAGCAACTCAAACTGGGCACTGTACAGTATCCAAAGGACCTGTTAGGATGTCACTAAATCCGACGATGCTTCAAAACACCGCTCGGTACACATTCAAAAACTCTTCGGTACACCGTAAAGTGAAGAGTTCAGTACACCAAGGTTAAAAAGGTAACATACTCAATAACTTGATAGCTTTTTGAAGGTGATTCGGACACGCTTTTTGACGCGTCTTATTCTCCGACCGCCTCCAGCAAAAATGCGTAAGCAGCTAATAATATTAGTTGCAACGTTAGATCAAGAGTCCAAATGAGTCTCCTTTTTAGCTTTCGGTACGCCGGACAGTACAAAAGGAGACTTTTTTTATGGCAAAATGTTATCTTCTGCAAACTCCGACAAACTGTTTTTTTTAGGCGTAAGGTTCCTATTGCTGTCAGAAATCTATATCCGGACTGTGTTTCACCCACAACCTGGAGGAAAGCTATGAACATTAACGTGTTGGCTGGAATTTCTTGTGAAATCGTGCATTGCTACGCATAGGTTCCAGGCCGCGCCGTAAACCCACCTGACCGACTGCTGCCAGATTGCGGTCAGATTGCTGTCAGTAGCCTATATCCTGCCTGTGTTTCACCCACAACCTGGAAGAAAACTATCAACAATAACGTGTTGGCTGGAATTTATTGTCAGAAGTGCGGTTCTGTCGATTGCTTCAAGATTTATGCGTCCGCTACCTTCACCGTGCATGATTATGGCACTGACCACTTTGAAACCGTCGAGTATAACTACTCTGAACTCCTTGGGCTTTTACAGGACGTCCGGGATTATCTCGACTATTATACCTATCAACAAAAGCAACAGGGATTCTCCTGAATCTTTCAGGGAATCCCGGTTAATACATCTGCGATAACTACTGATCTTCAATGCCTCGGTTCACTGCATACCTACTGACGCGATAACTTTCACTTCGCGGTTTTTATACCCGTCCTGCTCTCAGTGACTGCTTCAGCGTTTTCGTTTTACCTTTCATCACGTCGTCAGTTTCCTTTTCGCCTTTCTTCGGTGGAGCCAAAATGACATTCTTCCAGAGTTGATATGCCATAGGCAACATCATATCTCTTAGCGCCGGAACCGGAACAGTTGACGCGATAGATAATGCCGACATTGAGTAGAGGATACTGAAACACTGCATACGTTCTGCCTCGAAAGCTTTCTCAGCCTCTTCAGCAGTGGCAACTTTGTCAGGATTTTGCATACGCTTGATAACAACTGCCGGGTCAAGAAGGCAGAACTTGCTTCGTGGGGCATAGACATCATGGTACGCCCGGAACTCCTGCATCGTTGCAGTAGCCATTTCCAGGCGGACGATTTTGTACAGCTCTTGAATATACGCATCAACTGCGGCAATGGATTTATCACTGACAGCCTGATCCGGATGAGCCTCCGGTAGCAGCAAGCAAATATCCGTAATCGTTATAGCCTCTTCTTCGGAAAGTTCGTGTTCGGTGACAAGCGCGGCTATCACCGCTTTTCTTGCAGTTTCGATCAGAATTGCGTTCCGCTGTTTCTTCGGCGCTGTCTTCAGCGCTAAATAAGCGTCCGCTCTTTCTCCCTGTGATAAATAGCAAGACAGTTCCATCTGTGGCAGAGGCGGCGTGCTGGCATTTGTTTGGTAGATCTGTGCGCGGATATCTTCATTCGGGTTCAACAATGTTGGAATAAACATGGAGTAGCTCCTTTTAGCGTGTTAGTTTCCGCCGCTGCGGAGTATTGACGATTGACGGCGAGACAAAATTTTGCCTGGTAATTTCCTTATTGACGTTTAAATCCTTCTGATCGATCGATATTACATCAGCCGCTTGTTCAACGATTATTACTGGAACATCAATGATTGCATCAGATACTGGAGCTGTCACAGAAAATGACGTGTCACCTGTTTTACGCTTAAGGTCGGTTTCCTTGGCGGTAGTATCAACCGCAACTGTATGAACCACTGCCGAACGTGCTCCAGATGATTGCACCGTCTTCAATGTTCCGAGAATAGTAGTGTTCGTGTGGCCGGCATTGGCCACAAGCTCTTGATAAAACCGGATCATCTCCTGCTGCACCTTGAGCTTCGCTGTATGTTCTTTTTCACGTTTTTTGATCACATCATCATATTTTGCCTGTTTGATTAACTGTCGGCAGGCTTCTCGCGCACGCTCGCTTTTTTCGTGCTTCAGAAAATCTCCATTCAAGAACTCATCGTGACTCATCTTCTGCACCCAGAAGCTCGTTCGTTTATCGCGAACGGTAATCACCGGACGGAGAGGATCATTGCTTCGCTCCAGGTTAAACGCTGTGCCGGTTGCATCTGTCACGGCTTTGGCAATTTTTGGCCAAAGTTTTTTCAGATACTCCGAGTTTTCCACTTTAGTCCGTGGCGGGTTCCATTCAGCTTTTTCCTTGTTCCAGGTTCTCGTCGAGAACCATCCCTGAATATGAGGTTTCCCTATTCCATCAAAATGCAGTGTCAGCACCAATGGCAGATTTTCTGGGAATATTTTCCGCACATTCACTAAAGCAGCCCTGAGTTTCGCAGCAGCATCCGGGTCATCCATCAAATCGTCTCGGGCAATCGGCTCCATAAACTCTTCACCTATGTTATCGACGGTCGGCTCCCGGTATAACTGTGTCAAAGCTAAGTCATGAACAAGCCGATAAGCTTGTTCAACTTCTGGCCTTCGCCGAAGCTTAGACTTTGTGCCGGAATCTTCCACGACTTCAGCCCGCCCCAGTACACGCCGCCGAGCCGCATGAACCTGCTTAGAGTCATTGTCAGTCAGAACTCGATTTTTCCACCGTTCCAGCATGCCACCCTCTTTTGGATCAGCGTAGAAGTCAATTTTCTGCTGTGCTTTCAAATTGACAATCGCCTGCCGAAATTGCGGGTCATGCATGACGTCGGACATCTCCAGAACCCCAGTTTCACCGGGTCGCATTAGATACGAGACAAAATCAGACGCCTGCTTCTTGAACGTCTCTCCAGTTTTCTTACGGACTCCTGTCGTTTTACATCCTGTGAAGTGCATCATTCAGCTCCTTGATCCGGAAAATTTTACCCAATG
>CAIMXI010000241.1 GCA_903845365.1 uncultured Geobacteraceae bacterium
CGTAGCAGAACAAATCTAGTTGAGATGGCACTGAATCGGCAAACACATTCTCTGTGCGGTGACGTTACCCCGCACACGGAGGAGGGTTGATATGTACCGCCAACACTTTGGACTTACTTCGCAACCGCTTGGCAAGGATATGCCCGTCAATTTTGCGTGAAGTTAGTCAAAATTTTATAGCAGTCAAAGAGATTTTTTTTTCGGGGCGATATTCGAGGTTATAAACGCGGATTATCTGTTGGTTAGTGTATCAAATAGTATCGGACATATCAAATCGGACCCAAATCGTACCGGAGCCATAAAAAAAAGAGGTCAGCTTTGTTAGCTAACCCCTTAATATTACTGGTGGTGCCCAGGGACGGAATGGGTACCATTTTGCTGACTAACCGTAAAGTACTGATAATAAAGACCTTATTGATTAAGATTTACCCTCGAACCCATGACCTGATGTACCAGTGGATGTACCTTGATGTACTAGAGATTATATTAAATGAATTGGTGACATTAATACAGTGCTAAATTTTATGAGTAAAAGTCGATGGTGAATCAAGGAGCCGGTTCGATTCCGAAATTGGCTAAATCAGGCGACAGAAATTGTCAGCTGTTTCCCAAGAGCATTGGCAAACTTTTCAAAGGTAGAAAGCTTCATATCCTCCGCATGATTCTCAATTCTTGAAATGGCAGTTTTTTGGTGCAGATTCTAACGGCAAGTTCCTCCTGAGTAAGACCAGCATCTTCACGAGCCTGACAAAGCATTACGGCAAGCTTGAAATTCTGGAAACCTTTCTCGTAGGTTTCGGCAAACTCAGGATCACGTTTTTTCCTGCCATCAATATATACTCTTAAATCGCTCATGTTTTATTTCCTCCGTAATAAATAATCTTGTTTGTACGCATCACTTCAGCCCGTTCAATTTCGCCAGGTGGTGTTTTATGGGTTTTCTTCACCAGGCCATGAGTTAGAATCATAACCGCATTTCCAGCAAATAAACAGAAGATGCGCTAAATGTTAGATCCCAAGGCAACCCTTACTTCTCAGATTCCATATGTGTTGACAAGCTTTTTGAAATAGGTGGAATGATGCAAAAGTTGTTGTGGTACTTCTGCATGTAGATATCTTATTGTTGATTGCAATCAGCTTCATCGCATGGTATTAAGATGGAAAATATATCAGAGTGGTGATTTAAAATGTTGAATAAAAGATTGATATTGCCAACAATAGTTCGTTTTCTCGACGGTTCAGAAGTAATCGTCGTGACCGGCATGCGTCAAGTAGGCAAGACATCTATAATCCGATTGGCGTTGGAGAGTCTACCGGAAGGTTCGCAGTCATTCTATCTTGATCTTGAGGATATGAATCTGCTTTCCGTCTGCAATAAAGGAGTGGATGCACTAATCGGCTATCTCAAGCTTCTTGGTGCAGATTTCTCTAGTCGGGTTGTTGTTGCTATTGACGAAATTCAGTATCTCGAAAACCCTTCCAATCTGCTCAAGCTGCTGCACGACCATCACCCGCACATCAAACTGATGGTTTCAGGTTCGTCGTCACTGGAAATTCGCTCCAAATTCAGTGACAGCCTCGCTGGTCGCAAGGTTCTGTTTGAGCTTGATACGTTGAGTTTCAAAGAGTTTCTTCTTTTCCGCGATCCGAACGCTTTACGGGTAAAAGAGAATGCCGGTTCCTTGGCAGATACCATGTCAAAAGGGCCGAATGAATACGCTGCATTTGCCAGCGCTATTCTTGCGCCCCATCTTGCAGACTATCTGGCTTGGGGAGGATTTCCCGGCGTTACGCTCTATGGGGACGCGGAACGAAAACAAGCGTTACTGCGTGATATTCACACCTCATACATCCGAAAAGACATCAAGGACATCGCCAATATTGAGGATGTCATGGGATATAACCGCCTGCTCCAGCTGCTTGCCGGGCAGTGTGGTAATCTGGTTAATGTCAATGAACTTTCAGTAACAGTCGGCTTGAGTATCAACACGGTTAAAAAATACCTGTTTCTGTTGGAACAGACCTACATTATGACCATGCTGCGCCCGTGGCATTCAAACCAACGTAAAGAGTTGACCAAAATGCCAAAGGTGTATTTCAATGATATCGGATTGCGTAATATTGCTCGTGGTGCGATTCAACTTACGTATCTTCCCGATGGCGCGCAAATCGAAAATTTTGTTTTCTGCGAACTTAAAAAACACTTTATCCCGAATGAATCACTCTTTTTCTGGAGAACCGCCGGAGGTGCGGAAGTCGATTTTATCGTCATTCAGGACGGGAAACCGCTCGCGATTGAGGTAAAGGAAGGAGCGCTGAAACGACCGGCAGTCTCCCGTTCCCTGCGGAGTTTCATAAGCGCTTTTTCACCAACAACTGCGGTGGTAGTGAATAGTTCCCTTTCCTGTAGCATGACGATTGACGAGACAGTTGTTCATTTTGTTCCACTATTTGCTTTGTGACGGAATAACAACCGGTGCCATCGGCCACAACCACGCTGGCAGTTGGTTGGTCAATCATGCCCACGCAAACCCCATTCAAGATCTTCTCGGATAAACTGCTCAGTCATGGTTTCTTGATGTGATTCAAGGTACCGTTGCAGAGACTCCGAGACCAGTGCATCAAGGTTACTTACCCAGCCACGATCAACCATATTTTGCGCCTGCTGCCAAATCTGCTGTGGTACTTCCGCATGGAGTGTTGCCATTTTGTAACCTCCGTACAAAAAAACCGCGTGGTACTCATTGAATCTGAGTCTTATCAGTCAAACTCTGAAACATGTTCACAACAAAGTTCTCATTTATTGAGTAACAGTATCAGATATTTTAGCGGTTTGACAGAGCATTTAGATTTGATGCTAATTTCACAAAGTTACTCCACATCGACCAAGATATTTAGCGGCTTCTCTAAGTGTCGCCTGTATTCCGATGATAGCAGCTATCCAAGGTGTAAAGTGTGTGCTACTCGTGTAATTCTGGACACCCGAGAAGATGTTCCAATCAGTCTGTTGGGCGTTGACCAGAAATACAGGATTGAGTTGAGATTTAGACGATATCTTCATTACTAAAACGCTTGAAAAGCAATGCACCAAGAATCAGGCAGTAAATAAGGACATTGAAGAGTGGATAAATAGGGCCAAATCCATGGGATGATTTGCTCTCAATCAACGAAGATGCCAACTGCTGAACGCCTAAGAGCTTCGGCCAGAAAAAATAAACAATTTTCCACCATGTCAAATCTGTCTGTGGATGGCCAGCTGATTGCTGCACCATCGCCTGAGCTATCTGACTTTGGCTGGCAGCAACTATACCGTCAGACACAAAGCCAACGACACCGACACCCAGAACACAAAGAAAAGCGACAATTTCGGACATCAGAAGCGATAAAAGAAGTACGGCATTAACCACAAAGAGCAGGTTGATGGAGCAGAGCAGTGAGGCAAAAAGGTACCCCGGCATGAAAACCTTCAAATTGATGGATGTGATCAAGAAGACAATGCTATGCAAAATGAACATGAAAAGTGTCGATAAGACCCACAATCCAAGGATCTTTCCCATAACATACTGCCATCTGGCTATTGGCTTGGACAAAATACACGATTGCATGCCTTCGTTCCGGTCGCGCCTGAATATCCGCATAGAAAGTAAGGCCGTAATGACCATCACGCCAGCACCAATGACGTGGAAGGTCGCTTTCGATAATGTTCGGACAATGGTTTCAGCATCAAGAGCTTGCCCGTTCACCATGTAATTGCCTTGATAGCAACCACGAACAAGAAATATGCAGATTGCGCAGAAAACGAACATGACGACAAAACTTCTCTGCTGCACTTCGTCAATAAGCGTATATTTTGTAATCCTTGTTATGGGGGGAAGTGATTTTGAAGTTTCCATGTTAACCTTTCACGAGTCTTACAAATACATCTTCCAGCGCCTCACCGTCTTTGACAATGGCGGAAATTGAGTCTTTTACTAAGAGCTTGCCACGGTTGATAATAGCAGCGGTATCGCAGATTTTTTCAACTTCCGACAACATGTGTGAATTCAAGAAAATCGTCATGCCTTGGTCTTTAAACGACTCAAGGAGCCGGCGTATTTCTCTTATACCGATGGGATCTAAGCCAGAGGTAGGTTCATCAAGAATCAACAGTTTTGGGTCTCCCATAAGTGCAGCGCCTAAGCCAAACCGTTGCACCATGCCTTTGGAATATGTGCCGACCTTTGTATTCTCCCTGCCTTGCATTCCAATCAGTTCGACAATGCGATTGCATTGATCTATAGCCTCGGATCGGTTTATTTCCAATAACTCAGCACTGCGCATAAGGTATTCCCACCCTGAAAGAGATGGTGGAATGTGGTGGTTTTCGGCAAGATACCCAATTGATTGTCGGCATTCGGCATGTGTACTTGGGATGCCACTTATAGATAAGACCCCCGACGACGGCCGTATAAAGTCGAGCAGCACCTTAACGATTGTCGTTTTCCCGGCTCCATTGGGTCCAAGCAGAGCAAAACACTCACCCGTCTTGACAGAGAAGGAAACATCGTCAACAGCCGTAAGGGAACCATACCTTTTGGTAACGTTTTTCAGTTCAATCATATAGTTGACTCTTTTAATAAGTGAAATTGAAAGCCGCCCTCAAATTGGGGAGCGGCTTCAAATTCTCAAGGTATTGCGTTACAGCTGAATTGGAAACGGATGATCATTCCTATTGTTGAGGTAATCGTCCGAGTAATTCTCAGGTAATCCTGGTTATACAGGTATTACTTCTTTTTCGCTGGTGCCATAGTTTTGGGAGCTGGTTTTGCTGCTTTGACAGGCTTGGCATTCAGATCTTTGAGTGCTTTACCAGGAGCGAACTTGCCGTTTGTTTTCTCGGCGATCTTCATCTCTTTGCCGGTCTGCGGGTTTCTACCGGTACGGGCGGCACGGGTAACAGCACTGAAAGTACCGAACCCAACAAGAGTGATTTTGTCACCAGCTTTGAGAGCGGCGGTAGTTGTAGCGATAAAGCTGTTGAGAGCTTTTTCAGCTTGTACTTTGGTTAGTTCTGCATCTTCAGCAATCTTTGTCACGAGTTCCGATTTGTTCATAAACCCTCCGTTAAGAAATTTTCGTCAGTTATATTTGCGAACATTATGAAAGTCCAGAAGAAACAGTAGGTTCAGTGGCATAAACTGCAAATATTTGTTCAGGATCTCAGAAACGGACAAGCTCGGAAGGGTCGGTTCCGGACACGATGCAAATTAAGCAGACTCATGAGGAGCGCTTTCACTTCATAAATCTAATTGATTTCATGATCTTGCTATCGTTGCTAGCTGGTGTGTCATAAGATTTGCCATAATACCAAACCACTTTTATCGGTCTACCTCTGTTTGACGATTTAGAGCTAAAGCGACGGGCATTGGTGAACTCATCAATGTAGAAATCCTCAAGTCCATTGGTAGTATCGATGAAAACCAAATACGATTTACTCGTGAGCCCGACGGAATCATATTTCCCAATAGTGGTGTGAAGTTTTGCGTTGCTTCCAGCTCCAAGGCAATTGCCAGTGAACAAAGTGGCAAGGATAAATGTGACACAGAATATTTTATGCCTTAGAAGCATCAAAAGCTTTTTTCTTCCCACAATTTGAGAACTTCCTGCCGCCATTGTTATGTCTACGTTGCTTCTGGAAAAGAATAAATCCATTTCGATTTCTATCAGCCACTGTAGGTCATAATCAGGCAAAATGCGGTTAGCATATCACAGCTACGCTGTAGAATACCAAAAGTGGAACCGGAGATACCTGCATCACCAGACATATTATAAGGCAACAGTTCCTTTTATTTTATCTACCTCATCATCGTTGCCTTCTTATCATGTGTTTCATGATTTTTCTTGGCGCGTTCAGTTGACGTGGTCACGTAGCAGTAAAAACAGCCACCGGGACACGTTGTATCCATACCAATATCAACCGTCTTTAAACAACGGCAACCTGGACGTGAAGGGCCAGAGGCAAGATCGGCTACTCGGCTATTCAATTCTGCCCCGTACGCTTGAAAAAGCTCCAAGCCGCAACAGGTCGCCGTAGGATAACGCTCGTTATATTCTTGATTACAGCATACTCGAAGTTCTATACCTCGTTGACCGGCGATTTGAGCTAGGTCAGCCAACAATTCATCTTCCTCAGTACCGATAGCTCGAATATCCGGATATTTGTTCAAGGCTGTTTTGTGTCGAATCGGATCTGGTCTGCGCCATCGGATATCACGCCAATCCGGAGCCTTTGTTATTGCCTTCAGATATGGTTCAATAAAGCTCACATTCACCACACGAGTTGCACCCTGTAGTTGTTCCGCGATTTGTTCAAAATTGGTGCGATGCCAGTCTGCATTGTAATGTGACGATACCAGAATAGGATCGTAACGCCATTGGATTGCCGATGCTGCAGGCAGATCTGCGGAAATTTGCAGGAAATCGTCAATAGCTGTAGAGCGCTCAGGTATTCCTGGCTGAATGTCCTTCCCGTACCCAGTTATGGTATATTGGAAAACGTACGGGACACCAGTTCTGCGCAAATCGAGTAGCTGCTCGTGGAACGAACCGGCGTATTTGGTCCAGAACAAATATCCAAGC
>CAIMXI010000242.1 GCA_903845365.1 uncultured Geobacteraceae bacterium
AAGTCGTTCTGTCTTGAAACATGCAGAGTCTGGGCGATCAACTTACGCTTGTCACCTTCAGGCAAAAGCCCTGCGAAAAATGGACGGGTGGCACGATCACCAAACGCCTTTGCCTGAAGAGGCAGTGATTGCGACAATGGAATCGAATTACTCGTATTCAGCGAGTCACTCTCATAGGAAAAGCTCAGGCGGCCATCAATCTGACTCAATGTTCCTATGTGTGTTCCAAACAGCCAGACACTGAGTTGACGAGTCATAATCTAACCCTCCTGACCTTTTACCAGGCCCTCAACACACAGACTCCCGCCCAGCGCATGAAGCACGCGGAGAACGTTTTCCAGACGGAGTGTTGGTTTGCCGGCTTCCAGTTCGACAATGAAACGCACACCGACACCTGAAGCCAGAGCCAGTTGCGGCTGCGTTAAACCAAGGCGTTTACGTGCGGTTCGTACTGTCAGGCCAAGTGAAATTGGAGTGTCTATTTTTGTAATCATAAATATTTCCCCTTCGGGAATTATTACTCCAATAATGACATAAAGCAAGCGATATTTCCTGATCGGGAAATAACAGTTGAGATGGCTTAGTGGCAATGAAATATATACCGAACGGGAAATGTTCTCACTGGATGCATGCAGAGAAAAACAAAAATACCTCTGCAGTGTTATGGTACAAGGTATACACGGCAGCCATATTGGGATCCAATGTGCCACTAAAATAGACGTTACGACATAGTCGCCAACGCATGAGCTAAAACAGCTACGTCAAAGCTGTGCTGTCTCAGATCTTCCTGTCTGATATTTCGCATTAACGACCAGCGAACGATTTGACCCATGCGGGCTATGAATTCAAAAAACTTGTATATTTTCATGTTGCGGCTCTCCATACACGACTCCCCCATCCTGGAGTGTGGTTATTTCCCCGGCACCATGGCGCACTATATGGTGATGGCGGGATTGGTTGGAGTTACTCGTGTGATCGGGCTGTCGGCTACTGTCAGTTCCCGGATGAAAGTCTCATCGCAGCTCTGACAGTCAAATATCTCACGGTCGATCCCCCAACATGGTGTCGGTTCGGTGGGCGGTTCTCTTTTCAGATTGCTAATGTTCTGCTTTTTGAATATCTATTGCCGCGTTTTTAACATCAGGTTTCACATGAGAAACATCATGTCAGATACAGCGCAAGTCACCGATGATTGCCCTTTATCAGAAGTACAAAGAGAGTGGTCTTACCTGCGGTGAGATACTCAAAAAAACTGCCAAGCCAAAGCCGGCTGTTGGAGGCGAGCAAATGGAAGATATACTCTTGCGAGAAGATAATCTGGCTACACGGATATATTTTGTCCGTGGTGAAAAAGTCATGGTATACTTTGATCTTGCCATTATGCTATGGCACATTTTGTACAGATTCGGCATATATTGCAGGGCAGCAAAGAATTGGAAGCAAAATTAAAAGAGCTGGAGAATGTTACCACTCAGCGGCTTGGTGAACATGAATCTCAGATCAAGATGATTTTTGAGGCAATCAAGCAACTCATTCAGGTCAAGGATGAACCGCGCAGGCCGATAGGTTTTTGGTAACTGGCTATTTATTTGTTTTCTTTCCCACGCTCCACTGCATGTCGCCAGAGCAGATGGCAGCAATGGGAAAGTCCTGACTCGCCTCGGCAAGTATTATGACCTGAATTGGACACCTGAAACCACGGCTCACGGTGGGAAGAATTGGAGAAAAACAGTGTCCAGTAATTTCCGGATTCACTGTCCAGAAAAAACGGATTGCGCACGGACTGTTCCCAAAATTATGGAGTTTGTTTTGTAGAGTCTTTTCTGTACTTTTCATAATCATCATAGCTCATATTTGCTCTGTCCAGGCATTGCTGTATTTGTGACTGGTTCAGATTGTCATAGCATTTTCTACGCTGTTCTTCCTGAAAACCAGTATACCAAGCACGATAAGTGCATCCCTGCAATATGGTGCTGATAAATATCAGTGTTAATATTGAAAAGAGCCTATTCATTTAAACTCCACCAAATAATTCCATTACATCTGCACTATACAGCTTGCACTATCAAAACGAATATTATTAACAAGATCAGGAACAGGATGGGCATACATCAAATCAGCAGGGTATGGCTGGTATAGCTTTTCCAACTCATGTAGATCATGCATATTTTTATTCAACCAAAAGTCATAATCTTCAGGCTGAAGAACTACCGGCATTTTGTCATGGATCGGTTTAACAATATCATTTGCCTCTGTGGTTAAAATGCAACAGGTATTCAGTTCGGTCCCGTCTTCAGTTTTTTTTGTTTCCCAAAGTCCTGCAAATCCCATCACAGAACTATTCAGTAAACGAATGTAATATGGTTGTTTCCGATTCCCTTGTGGCAACCATTCATAGAACCCTGAGGCAGGTATAATGCATCTGTTATATTTTATGGCATGGGTAATTTCATGTACCGCTGTTTCTGATGTTTCTGATTGTGCATTGATCGAAGTATGAGTAATATCTTCAAACAAACTTGGGAGTAACCCCCATTTTAAAAGATCTAACTGGTTATGATCTCCTAAATGCCTTATACATACTACTTGTTGACCTGGACCGATGTTGTACCGTGGCTCAATCTGCGGTACCTCCTGTAGATCGAACATTTTGGCTAATGCTTCTGGATAAGTAATCAGTGTAAATCTGCTGCACATGGTATTTTCCTTCACTGGAGTTGATTTAATCATTTTCACAGATTTTATACACCAGTTAGGAGCCATTTGACAAATATTCAATTGAAGTGAACTTTGATGGGCATAAGGCTCACTCTGAGGTGCCTGTGGGAATATGAAAATAAACTCTTCTGGACTGATTCCCGAGAAATTTGGAGCAATACATGCCCCCATCTATTAATTTGTCTCAACCAATTAATGAAAAAACTGATGTGTTAGACACCAGTATCCTTGACTTTGGGATGGATAAACGACTGATCAACAGACGACAGATCTGGGCAGCAAACCGCTTTTGGATGGAGATGGACAATTTAAAGACCAAGCGCTATGGAAGTAAAGGTCGTCACCACTGGCATATCCTTCTAGCTCTTATGCGGACTTTTAAATTCTGTTTACAAATCACTGGCTGCTACGAACGTGGAGTTCGAAATGCCAAGGACATTTGTTTAAGGGAGTTGAATCTGACTTTTCCTAATTTACCAAAGAGCTTCAATGGTTTTTCGATTCTTCATCTGTCTGATTTACATTTAGATGGCACTGAAGGGCTTGCGCAGACAATTGTTTCAACAATTGGAGATCGTGAAGTTGACCTATGTGTTCTCACCGGGGACTACAGGACTAAACTCCATGGTTTGAACAAGCATATCATGATTGAGCTTAGGTACCTTGTTGATAATATAAAGAGTCGTCATGGTTTTCTCGGGATTCTTGGTAACCATGATGACTGTCATATGGTCAACCCCATGGAGCGGATGGGAATTAAGATGCTTATTAACAGTAATTGTTTAATTGAGAAGGAAGGGGAACGAATCCAATTTATTGGCACTGATGATGTTCACTATTATTATACTGACCAGGCTCTCCATTGTCTCGAACAAGCGGAAAAGGAGTTCTCTATTGCGTTGGTCCACTCGCCGGAGCTTTTTGATTTGGCTGCTACTATGGGAGTTGACCTTTACCTCTGCGGTCACACGCACGCCGGTCAGGTATGTCTGCCTGGCGGAGTGCCTCTGATAAAACACCTAAACCGTGGACGAGAATACTATCGTGGTCAATGGAACTATGGTGAGATGCAGGGTGTAACAAGCGCAGGTGTTGGGACTTCTGGTATCCCTGTCCGGTTTAATACCCAAGGAGAGATTCTTATTCACTATTTACGGGGTCAATAGAGATAGTTAAGAGGGACGGCCCTGGAAATTGGTAAACCCTTGCCGACAACAATTCTTACTGATGCCCATACTATGAAAAAAGTGGATCTTTCACAATTCAAAGGCTAGTACCCCATCCAGCTTAATTTTACGGTATATATCCCCCCAAGGAGCGTGAACAAAAAGTTGCTACAAACAAAATTTCGTTCAGTCAATATATTGTTGTCAAAAAACTCCTTGGAGGCAACAATGACTGTTAGATACCGTGTAACACTCACACAGGAAGAGCGGAAGCAACTTGAGGATATAACCAAGCGTGGCAAGCATAGTGCTCAGAAAATTTCCCATGCAAGAGCACTGTTGTTGTGCGATACATCATACAACAGTATCACTCGGACGGTTGAGTCTGTTGCTGATGCTGTCGGTGTATCTTGCCGTACTATAGAACACATAAAACAGAGATTTGTAGAAGATAGCATAGAGTCTGCGTTGACCCGTAAGCCAGCAAGCAAGCCCCCTCGTGAGATCCTCTTTGATGGTGCTTTCGAGGCCAAGTTGCTAACTCTGGCATGTTCCCACGCCCCTGAAGGGTATTGCCGTTGGACAATGCAACTCCTTGCAGACAAAGCAGTTGAACTTCAATTTACGGAGTCGATCTCAAAGTCGTCCGTGTGCAACATTCTAAAAAAAACGAACTTAAGCCTCACCTCAACAAATACTGGAAGATACCACCTGAGTGCAATGCCGCGTTTGTAGCGAATATGGAAGATGTCCTGGAGGTTTACCAGCGTCCCCATGATCCAGCCTATCCTCAGGTATGCATGGATGAATCACCCAAACAGCTAATTGGCGAGGTGCATCCTCCTTTGCCTGTCATACCTGGGTCGGTAGAGAAGATTGACGCCGAATACGTACGCAATGGCACTATTGAGATATTCATGGAAGTCGAACCTCTTACGGGCAAACGCCACGTTGCTGTCACAGAACGCCGCACCAAGATTGATTGGGCTCAGCAGATCAAGGAAATGCTTGATATACGTTATCCTGATGCGATCAAGGTTGTTCTCGTTATGGACAACCTGAACACACATACTACTGCATCGCTCTATGAGGCATTCCCGCCGGAGGAAGCCAGACGTTTAGCCGAACGGCTGGAAATTCACTACACTCCAAAGCATGGCAGTTGGCTGAATATGGCCGAGATCGAGCTCAGTGTATTACAGGGACAATGCCTTAATCGGCGAATCCCAGATATTGAGACAATTCGAAGCGAAGTTGATGCTTGGCAAACGGCCAGGAACAATAAAATCAAGAAAATTGACTGGCAGTTCACAACTGTCGATGCGCGGGTCAAATTAAAAAGGCTCTATCCGAAACTTTAAGCTGGATGGGGTACTAGGTCGTAATATCAATTATCGTGATTTTTTGCACGTTATTTGGGTGAAAGCAAAACGTGCCATCATTTATCGTGCAACCAAGTATTTCAGTTAG
>CAIMXI010000243.1 GCA_903845365.1 uncultured Geobacteraceae bacterium
CATGGTACGCCCGGAACTCCTGCATCGTTGCAGTAGCCATTTCCAGGCGGACGATTTTGTACAGCTCTTGAATATACGCATCAACTGCGGCAATGGATTTATCACTGACAGCCTGATCTGGATGGGCCTCCGGTAGCAGCAAGCAAATATCCGTAATCGTTATAGCTTCTTCTTCAGAAAGTTCGTGTTCGGTGACAAGCGCGGCTACCACCGCTTTTCTTGCCGTTTCGATCAGAATTGCGTTTCGCTGTTTTTTCGGCGCTGTCTTCAGCGCTAAGTAAGCATCCGCTCTTTCTCCCTGCGATAAATAGTGAGACAGTTCCATCTGTGGCAGAGGCGGCGTGCTGGCATTTGTTTGGTAGATCTGTGCGCGGATATCTTCATTCGGGTTCAACAATGTTGGGATAAACATGGAGCAGCTCCTCTTAGAGTGTTAGTTTCCGTCGCTGCGGAGTATTGACGATTGACGGCGAGACAAAATCTTGCCTGGTAATTTCCTGTGTGGTGCCTAAATCCTTCTGATCGATTGGTATTACAGCATCCGCCTGTTCAACGATTATTACTGGAGCATTAATGATTGCATCAGATACTGGAACTGTCACGGATAGTGATGTGTCCCCTGTTTTACTCTTTAAGTTGATTTCCTTGGCGGTAGTATCAACCGCAAGTGTATGAACCGCTACCGAACGTGCTCCAGATGGTTGCACCGTCTTCAAGGTTCCGAGAATGGAAGTGTTCGTGTGGCCGGCATTGGCCACAAACTCTTCATAGAAACGGATCATCTCCTGCTGCACCTTGAGCTTCGCTGTATGTTCTTTTTCACGTTTTTTGATCACATCATCATATTTTGCCTGTTTGATTAACTGTCGGCAGGCTTCTCTCGCATGCTCGCTTCTTTCGTGCTTCAGAAAATCTCCATTCAAGAACTCATCGTGACTCATCTTCTGCACCCAGAAGCTTGTTCGTTTATCGCGAACGGTAATCACCGGACGGAGAGGATCATTGCGTCGCTCCAGGTTAAACGCAGTTCCGGTTGCATCTGTAACGGCTTTGGCAATTTCCGGCCAAAGTTTTTTCAGATACTCAGAGTTTTCCGCTTTCGTCCGTGGCGGGTTCCATTCAGCTTTTTCTTTGTTCCAGGTTCTCGTCGAGAACCATCCTTGAATATGAGGTTTCCCTGCTCCATCAAGATGCAGTGTCAGCACCAATGGCAGATTTTCCGGGAATATCTTCCGCACATTCACCAAAGCAGCCCTGAGTTTCGCAGCAGCATCCGGGTCATCCATCAGATCTTCTCGGGCAATCGGCTCCAGAAATTCTTCTCCAATATTATCGACGGTAGGCTCCCGGTATAACTGTGTCAAAGCTAAGTCATGAACAAGCCGATAAGCTTGTTCAACTTCAGGTCTTCGCCGAAGCTTAGACTTTGTGCCGGAATCTTCCACGACTTCAGCCCGTCCCAGTACACGCCGCCGAGCCGCATGAACCTGCTTAGAGTCATTGTCAGTCAGGACTCGATTTTTCCACCGCTCCAGCATGCCACCCTCTTTTGGATCAGCGTAGAAGTCAATTTTCTGCTGTGCTTTCAAATTGACAATCGCCTGCCGAAATTGCGGGTCACGCATGACGTCGGACATCTCCAAAACGCCAGTTTCACCGGGTCGCATTAGATACGAGACAAAATCAGATGCCTGCTTCTTGAACGTCTCTCCGGTTTTCTTGCGAACTCCTGTCGTTTTACATCCTGTGAAGTGCATCATTCAGCTCCTTGATCCGGAAAATTTTACCCAATGAGAACTGCTCCTGGGGCAAAATTTTAGAATCTCTCTGCTGTCGCTTGTCTGAAACCACCACACGCCCACCCGCTCGAATACCGAACCAAAATAAATTCGTGCCGAATTTAACGAAATTGGCTGCAATTTCGTCAATCCCCCGAGCTGAAATAGTGCTCGTGTCCATGTAAGAAACTACAGCCTTGAGTGCTGAAGAGTCGTGAAGTCGAATAAAAATTCAAAACATGACAACTCGAACCAATGGCACCTGTCTTTATTATTTCCTGGCGGAAATAATAGACGAAGCACCTGAAACCGTATCTTGGCTGGTTGAAATTACACTTCGTGTGAGCTGCTATTTTCGAGCGCTGGCCCGGCTTCCGTCCAGCCACTCGAAAAAGATTTATTTTTGCTGCAGCAAAAAAAATATCTGGATATTCCTCGATCGTTGAACATTGTAGCCGGATTACTGCCACAGTGGTTCTCCGGTGAAATGTCTGCCAATTTATCCTTGGCAATCCACCATCCTTGCTAGGCAATTTATGCGCATATACCGCAAGTTAATCGCCGAATTTTTTGATTTCCTGCAGTGTCGTTTAGTAGCAAGACAAACTGCCCAGCCGTAAACCGAATCCTTAGCAAAATAGGGAGCCTACTTTTGCGTAACTGATCCGTAACCAGCAGCAAATTGTCTTGAAAATATGATGTTAATCCTGGTAGCCATGGACCGGTTTTGTGCTTCTCACCAGGCCTTGCTCTGAGCATCTCAAGTCATACGGCGCACAGTGCAATCCAATATCTTGATTTGCTGAGTCAATTATTCGCCTTGATCGGTTTGCAACCATCAAAGCGATACTCTCAGGAAAGCCGTCTCCTACCGCTTTTGTTGTTTTATGATGGCGAAAACCTTAGAACGTGCTGCCATCCGAGTTTTACGAATGTATTTCATTATTGAGTGTACAGAGAATTCACAGGGAGGAGATGTTAAGTGACGCCCGGTAATCATGCAGAACTTCAACGCAAGTTCGTCCGCAAAAAGAGTGGAAGTCAGGACGAATACACTCGAATCGACTTTTTCGTAACGGCAAAGATGTTTCTGCAACTGCAAGCTGAAATAACAGTGCGGCAGTCACCATCTATGACCCACTTTCTTCGCGAACTGCTCACAGAAGAGTTCGGTCGCTCGCTCAAAAGGG
>CAIMXI010000244.1 GCA_903845365.1 uncultured Geobacteraceae bacterium
AGAGATTCACTGAAATAAACTGGCAGTTAACTGGGCTGGGTGAACCTTAATAAAATCCTATCAAAATCAAAAAAACAGGTCCGTGTAGCATATAAGTGGATCAGGTTCCGGTAAATATTCGCTATAAAACCACAATACAGCAACTTTATGGTGGGTCAACCTAAATTCAAAAAACGGGTCAACATATTACCGGCGGTGTCATGAAATTGCTGATACCGAGCATATTTCGGTAAACCAGCTCGTTATGGCCGTCATTGCCGAGAAGGTATCAGCTCCGGCTACTGAAAAGTACTTAAACACCATGGCAGCAAAAGGTGCTGTCCAGGCTTTTGATCAGGTCATGTCCAAGGTCAAAAACCGTCAACCGGTGCCGAGTGACGAGATGTAGCACATTTATCTCAGCATCTTCAGTTGCGAGTGCAAGCGTTTTTTCATAAAGCGGTATTGCCTGACGGTAGTACGTCTTCATTCATAATTAATTGAATACCAGAAATGCCCCTAAATAACTACTGGATTGAAAAAATTGATAACGCAATTATCCAAGAACTCAAAAGGTGAAAAAGTCAGCTTGAATCCGCACCCTCTGGCGATCTCTTGGCGCGACAACTGCCAAAAATTGAAAAAGCCACCCACAGAGATTGTGAGTGGCTTTTGAGGCATCAATAGTAACCGATGGTTACAGCATATAACATCGGAAAGGGGCTGTTTTTACATCATTTGGAGCAGTGTTTACTTCTTCACTTCACCTTTTGCAACAACTGCCATTGCATCATTCAGAATCTTGACCCCGGCTTTGGAGGCGGAGATGGCACCGGCCATGGACTCGCGAGCCAGTTCGGGATTATGGAAGCCGTCCGAGTTCTCGGCAGTCCAGTATTCCCACAGGGCGTGAGCCTCTTCATGCTTTTCGCGGGCCTGTGCCAGGACGCTCTCCGTCACGCCGAGGCGTTGTGCCGACGCATAAGTATCGATCAACTGGCCAAGCCAGTACTCAGCCTTGCGCATTTTCCCCTTGGTGTAGTTGCGGACAGTTTCGATCTGGTATTTCTTCTGCTCAACATTGCTCTTGGGGTGGCAACCGAGGCAGGACTCTTTCACGGTATTGATCGGGCGAACTACGCCATGATTGGAGAACTGCTTGCCGTTTTTACCCTTTGCTTTGGGCATATGGCACTGGTGGCACTGAACACCGGCCTTGTCATGAATGCTGCCGGCATACGTCTCGGCTTCAGGATGCTGGAACTTGATCAGGCGGGCACCGGTAACGGCGTGCTTGAAGTCGAAGAAGTCCAACGCCTTGTAATGTTTGAGCAACTGCAGGGAATTCTTTAACGGGAAGTGATTGGTGCGCTGGTCGTCAAACTTGACCGGTTTGCCATCGCTCCACTGGCTGCCGCCGTTACAGTTGTACTCGACATGGCACTGGGCGCACATCATGCGGGAATCCGTTTTGCTCATGACGCCGATTTTGCGGAAGCCGTCGCGGAAGGTGATTACTTTCAGATCGGTCTTGCCATCTTTTGAGAAGATATTGCCACCCTTGTCTTTTTCGATGGCCTGAATCAGGGCATCACGCACCACGCGGGGCTGGGTACCGTGCGGGTCGTGGCAATGTACGCATCCCACCGGGTTGTTGGTGTCTTTGGCGACGGCAACAACGTCAGATGTGCGATCCCACTTGGCTTTAGGATCTTTGTCCCCCAGGAATTTCCACTTGAGAAGATGATCGGAGGTTTTGCACTGGATACAGGTAGGATTGCCGGCCTTGGCGGTTTCAGGCAGGGTTTTGCCGGTATCTGTCAGAACATCCCAGGTCTTGCCTGTTGAGTCAACTCCATTCAAGCCGTTTTTGTACTGGAAGCGCCCCCCCTGGAATCGATCGACCACGAACTGGTCGGTAACCATGAAGGCATGGCCGCGCGGTTCTGCGTGCTCAAAAGTAAAGCCGTGTCCTTGCAGGAGCTTGTCTTGTAAGGGTGAGCGACCGGCGGGAACCCCTTTTTCTTTGCGAGCGCCACCTTCGTAGTTGACCTTGTAGAAGCTGTCGTACTGGTCTTTGTGGCACTTGCCGCATAATGACTGATCGATGGTAGTAACCGGTTTATTCTTCTCGGGATCAGACATGTGAGCATCCAGTTTATCATGACAGACTGTACAGGCCAGTTTGGCATGTTTGGAGCCCTCTTTGAGCGCCTTGACCTCGTCGTGACACTCGTAACATTTGGCACGTCCATCGTTGGCCTGTTTTGTGGCCGGCTTGTTGGCTGCGGTGGTCATGGCCGGAAGGACTAACAACAGCCCCGCGACCCCTGCAATTGCGGCCATAACGGCCAGTTTCTTCTTCAGCATGGTGATTCTCCTTTCAGTGGAATGTGTTTCACTTACGTTGTGAAAATAATTTCTCCGGCGGATTTTGCCTTATTCATCTCCAAGAAAATTTGACTTAAATCAATTTTTTCTTCTTTCTTACTGTCTGGGAATCAGCACAACAGCCTTTGGCTCAACCGGGCAGATATACTCGCAGGATCCGCAGCCGGTGCAAAGTGCTTCATCAATGCAGATTCCTGTTCCCGGAATAAGTTTAATTGCTTCATACTCGCACCGCTCAACACAGGAAAAACAGCCGCATCCCTTTGCAAGGCAGTGCTGGTTATCAGCCTTGGCAATCATGTTCTCGTCCGGTACCGGCTCCGTGGCCGGATCAAAACCAGCGGGGGGTGAACCGGGTAACTCATGTATATTCAGTGCTGTTTCGCTGACCTTCAGTAAGGTTTCTCCCAGGGAAAAAATACCTTGCCTGAAAAAGTCTTTGCGGGACAGGCTCACTTTATTTTGCCTTTTGGGGCTGCTTTTTTTGCCTTCTTTACTTCCCCCTGCACATGACACGATGTACAGTTCAGCCGATCAGGATGGGTTGTGGGCTGGGCATTCTTCACGCCAGTGCGGTGGCATGAGTTACAGGCCTCACCATCTTGCTCCGGCTTTACCGCGTGTGGAATGGCAGGAGGGTTGCCCGAAGATTTCTTAGCATCGGCAGCCAGATCCAGTTCGGGCTGCTCATCTGCAAAGGCGGGGGGGATGAATGCCAGCAAGACAACGGCTGACAGCAATAGCATGGAGTTCGCAATTCGTTTCATTAATAGCCTCCTTGAGACAAAGATGTTTTCAGCACAGCGTTTTTTGTAAAACAGACTAATCTTCAGGGCTTTGGCGGGACAGCAATCAATACATGCCAGGCATCGGTTGCAGTCACCGGAAAATATCTGCTCGGCACCCTGCTTCAGAGAGGGAAGCAATACTTCTTCTACCGGACATACACACAGACAATCATCGCAATGAGTACAGCGGCTCTCGATAAAACCGATTCTAACAGGACTGAAACGCGCCAGAATGCTGTAAAAACCTCCAAGTGGGCAGAGCGAGCGACACCAGACCCGTCTGGCAACCGCTATTTCCACCAGCAGGATCGCTGCCAACAACAGCAGAGGCATGAACGACGCGAAGGTGATCGCACGACTGACAATGCCAATCGGTGAAAAAACTTCAAAAAGCGGGACACCGGTTGCAGCGACAACCAAAAGCACCAGCCCGAGAGTATATCGGTTGGCGGTAAGCGGCATTATTGCCTCGCCGCTTCCCAGTCGACTGCGAAGTTTGTCACCCAGTTCAGTTATCAGCCCGACCGGGCAGATCCAGCCACAAAAACTGCGCCCTCCAAGGATAAAATAAAAGGTGGCAACCAGCAGCGCCGACCCCAGATAGGAGAGTACAAATACATTTCCCCCTATCAGAGCCTGCATAAAAGCCCGTGGGTCTGCCAGAGGAACCCCGAACAGATCGGCGGCAGCCAGATTACCCTGGAAAAATGTCATTCCAAGAAGTGGCGAGGCGATCAACGCCAGTATAGTCAATTGAACTGACAGGCGTATAATCCACCACTTAGAACTCATAACTATCCTTCTGTGTCTCAACCGATTTTTGCACAACTATGACCGGTTTCGGCAGAACACAGGAGTTTTCGCAGATGCCGCAGCCGACGCATTTTTCTTTGTGTACCACCGGTTCCATGATGGTGTGTTCGCCGGTGCGGGTATTGTGTCGTGGCTCTATCGTGATCGCCTTGTCGATCAGTGGGCATTGGCGGTAGCAGACTTCGCAGCGCAACCCGCGGATTGAGAGACAGCTTTCACGGTCAATGATCACTGCTGTCCCCATGCGGATTTTTTCTATCTCCTTCAGTTCTTTGTCCAGCGCTCCCGAAGGACATGCCTTGATGCAGGGCAAATCCGAGCAGAGATAACAAGGCATCTCACGTGGGGTTATAAGCGGGGTTCCGATCCCGATCCCCGCTTCACCGCCTGCCATTCTGATGGATCGATATGGGCAAGCCTGAGCGCATTTACCGCATCTGATGCATGCTGACAAAAAGCGTTTTGCAGCTATTGCTCCAGGCGGGCGAAGAGTAAAACCCTGAGCGTCAGCAGGTCGCAGGTATACTGTAGCGACCCCGCTCCCGGCAAGCATGAAGGCAATAGGGGTAATTGCGCCCCCCTTCAGAAACTGCCTTCGTGTTATGCCGGTATACGTTGGCTCCGCACTCATAAGAGCTTCCTACGCCTTCTTCACTTTTACCGCACACTTCTTGAAATCTGGCTCTTTGGAGAGTGGATCAAAGGCATCAATACACAATTCATTAATCAGCTTGGTCTCGTCAAAGAAAGTAGTAAAGACGCTCCCCTTCTCAGGGGTGCTGCGACCATTGATTTCAGCAGGGAGTACAACGCTGCCACGGCGGGATGTGATCCGCACCATATCACGGTTCTTGATGCCCATTTGCTTCGCATCCTCGGGGTGTATCTCGATGGTTGCGCCGGAAACGGCTCGTTTTAATTCAGGCACCCGGCCGGTCATTGTGCCGGTATGCCAGTGTTCCAACAGACGACCTGTGCAGAACCAGAATGGATATTCCTTGTCAGGTGATTCTGCTGGTGGCTCGTAAGGCCGGAACCAGACATTGACCTTGTTGCCGGGGGCTTTATAAAACTTGATACCTTCACCAGTTTTTACGTTAGTGTCATCAGCTTCCGTATAGCGCCAGCGGGTCTCTTTGCCGTCCGGCTTGATCGGCCAACGCATGCCGCGCACTTTGGCGTATGCTTCATATGGAGCCAGGTCTTTGCCGACGCCGATTGTAAATTGGCGGTACTCCTCCCACATCTCCTTATAAAAACCTTTTTCGCTGTAGGGGAAGAGATGCCCCAGTCCCATCCGTTTGGCAAATTCGATCATCTGCCAAGTGTCTTCTTTCGCTTTGCCTGGGGGCTCGATCATCTTGAACCACTGCTGGGTGCGGCGCTCGGTGTTACCGTACACCCCTTCCTTTTCCACCCAACTGGCGGAAGGGAGGATAACATCGGCTACCTCGGTGCTCTTGGTCGGATAGATGTCGGAAACTACGATGAAGGCCTTGCGAGCCTCGGCAGCCTTACGGAGGCGGCTCACGTTCGGCAGAGACTGGAACGGGTTGGTACACTGGATCCAGACGCATTTAAGCTCGTTACGGTCTATGGCCCGGAACATCTCCATGGTGTGAAGTCCGACTTTTGCTGAAATTTTAGCTGGATCGATACCCCAAATTCCGGCGGTCTTCTTTCTGTGCGCCTCATTCATTACCACCATATCGGCGGGGAGGCGGTGGGCAAAGGTGCCAACCTCGCGGGCGGTGCCGCAGGCCGATGGCTGACCGGTCAGCGAGAGAGGATTCTCCCCCGGTTTACAGATTTTGCCGGTAAGCAGATGAAGGTTATAGATAAGATTGTTCACCCAGACACCGCGTGAATGCTGATTAACTCCCATTGTCCAGAGTGAATTGACCTTGCGGGATTTGTCACTGTAGATTCTGGCCAGCTCTTCGATCTTTTTGGCCGGAATCCCGGAGAGTTTTTCACCCCACTGGGGAGTAAACTGTTTCATCAGCTCTTTGTATTCGTCAAAAGTCAAGTTTTTGATGTCTGCAGGCGTTTCGTTGAAGACCTCCTTGTCTTTGAGGCCGTAGGGCGCGTTCTCCTTGCCCCGTTTGAAACTGACATGCTGCTTGATGAACGCCTCGTCATAAAGCTTGTCGCGCAGGATAACATGGATGATTGCATTGATAGCCGCCAGATCCCCTTGCGGTTTCATCGCAATATATTCATCCGCCATCTTCGTTGTGCGGGTTTTACGGGTCGCAACATCGATAAGCTTGACACCCGGATGCTTCAGCTTGTTGTCGATCAGGCGGGAGAACAGCACCGGATGGGCTTCGGCCATATTGGCTCCCCAGAGGATGTAGGTGTCGCCCAGGTCAAGGTCATCGTAGCACCCCATCGGTTCATCGGAACCGAATGTGTTCATGAAGGCAACAACCGCCGAGGCCATGCAGAGTCTGGCGTTGGGTTCCAGATTGTTAGTCCCTATTCCTCCCTTCATCAGCTTCGAGGCGGTATACCCCTCGTGGATCGTCCACTGACCGGAACCGTACATGGCAACCGAGTCGGGGCCGTGGGCAGCAATGGCTTCCTTGTATTTTGATGCGATCAGATCAAGCGCCTCGTCCCAGCTCGCCTCTACCATTTTGTTTCCCTTGCGTATCAGCGGTGTGGTCAAACGATCCTTGCCGTACAGGGCCTTGGAGAGGAAATATCCCTTTATACAGTTAAGTCCCTTGTTGACCGGTCCCGCCGGATCCCCCTTGGTGGCCACTATTTTGCCCCCCTTGACCCCCACAAGCACACAACATCCTACTCCGCAGTAGCGGCAGGGGGCCTTGCCCCAGGTAATTCCTGCTTCAGCCGCCTGGGCGTCCTTCGGACGCACTACAGGAACCCCTACTGCGGCAAACGCCGCTGCAGCCGCACTTGCTTTGATAAAATCCCTTCTGGTCAACCCCATTTTGTCCCCCTTGCCGGTTAGTGTAGTGACAACGACAGCCGCCACTCTTTATAGCTGCTAAGCGTTTACATCCTCAAAATTGTGATAAGCCACCTGCACCGAAATAACGTCTTCAATCTCTTGAATTTCCGATACCAGCGCGACCTCATCATCAACAGTGTCAGCTTCGATTACGGCGACAATACGGCCATCCGGCAGCACACCGTGAACTTCCAGGCAACGAACTTCAGCCAGCCGCAATGCAATGTCGTTAACGCGTGCCGCGACACAATTCAGTACAATCCCCGAGACGGGCATAGGTTCTCTCCGGCAGTTTATGTAATAAAGGCGGGTATAATCAGGCGGATATGGCGATGTCCTGTACCGAGCGCTGTAAAAGCAAGTGTTGTGCCATCAGTTGCGATTATATCTATAGGTCTGAAATCAGCAGAGTTTTCGCGATGGCAGGAAAAAAGGCCGGTGGGCAATGTAACAAAAATGTAACCAGGTAATGGGAGACGTTACATTTCTTCCACGGTTTTCAATTTTAACCAGAGGGTTTTTCTGGAAATGTTCAATAGCTTGGCGGCTTCCGCCCGGCGTCCGTTAGTCTGTGCAAGGGCATCCATAATGGCCTGTCTCTCAAAGCCATCTCTTGCGTGGTGAAGGTCGTATGTCTCATTTTCTAAAAATCCTGCGGGGGGAGATACATGCCGGGCATCGTTATTATTGGCGGCAACAAAATCAACAGGCAGATCCTGAGGGTGGATTTCCGTGCCGGAACTTAAAGCTATCGAACGCTCAATAGCGTTTTCCAGTTCACGCACATTTCCCGGATAATCATGCGAGAGCAGCAGGGTGCGAGCGCCTTCACTGATACCTGCAACCGGCTTGCTCATGGATTTTGCGAACTTGTTAATGAAAAAGGCGGCCAGTGGCAGAATATCCTCACGTCTCTCCCTCAGCGGCGGCGCATTTATGGTGATCACGTTGAGGCGATAAAAGAGATCTTCCCGAAAACGCCCCTGCGCGACAAGTTTTTTGATATCTTGATTAGTCGCCGCGATAATCCTGACATCGACAGTAATCGATTTTTCGCTTCCCAAGCGGACAACCACCTTGTCCTGAAGAACCCTCAACAATTTGGCCTGGGCATTGGCCGGCAGGTCGCCGATCTCATCCAGAAATATGGTGCTGCCGTCAGCCTGCTCGAACTTTCCCCTGTGGCTGGCGATGGCACCGGTGAAGGCACCACGCCCATAACCGAATAATTCGGATTCGACCAGGTTCTCCGGCAGGGCGGCGCAATTAACCGTAACCATCCGCTTCAGGTTGCGTTTGCTCCCCTTGTGTATCGCTGCGGCAACCAACTCCTTTCCTGTGCCGCTTTCCCCGGTGATCAAAACGGTGGAGTTGAGTGGAGCAGCTACATTTATGGTTCGAAAGACCTTCAGCATGGCTGTGCTGGCGCCTACGAAACCATCAAAGAGCGCTCCAAGATTCATGTTTTCGCGCAATGTCTCGTTTTCTTCCTTGAGGCGCTGCCTTTCGGTGATGTCCCGACTCACCAGCAGGGTACCCAGGTATGAGCCATCCGGTTGTCTAATGGGGTAGTAACTGTTCTCGAAATACGCTTCCATGACTTTGATGACCCTTCGCGTCTGAAGAGTAGAGCCGTCCTTAAGGCTGGAGAGCAGTTTGCAAATCCGTTCTGCTGATGCAGGGGAATGAATAGATAATATGCTTCGACCAATATAGTCAGTGGCCGATATTCCGCGAATCTTTTCAGCGGTAGAATTGATAAAGGTCAGAATCCCGTCTGCATCGGCAAAAATTATCCCTTCACCCATACTTTCCAGAATCGATTTATAAATTGGGCCGGTATCCGTTCGCACGCGCGTCCTCCCCTCTAATTTTACGTTACAGAAATGTAACACATGTGCTATGCTTCTGCACCTGAAAAGTCAGGATGGGATGGAGGGGGTAGAATTGTCATGCAGCACATCCGTATTCGCCTGGTTATCATCATATTACTGGCAATCGCAGTAACCGTAATCGCCCTTCCTCTGCTTCACCCGGCAACTAACCTGGCTGATCAAAAAAACAGGGAGAACAACATCATTATGAGCAACGCGACAACATCACGTTCGGAAGAGTTGAAAAAGCGCCTTACCCCGCTGCAGTATCATGTAACCCAGGAAGCCGGTACGGAGCCTCCATTTAAAAATCAGTTCTGGAATGAAAAACGTGAAGGGCTTTATGTCGATGTAGTCAACGGTGATGCGCTGTTTTCCTCAAATGATAAATTTGATTCGGGCTGCGGCTGGCCCAGTTTCACCAGGCCGATTGAAGGAGGTAAGGTTGTTGAGCGGCAGGATTTGAATCTTGGTATGATCCGCACCGAAGTTCGCTCTGTTGAAGGAGACTCACATCTGGGGCACGTGTTTGATGACGGGCCGCGTGACAAAGGGGGGCTGCGCTACTGTATCAATTCAGCGTCCTTGCGTTTTATCCCGGTCGCCGATCTGGAAAAAGAGGGGTACGGTCGTTATTTGAAGCTGTTCGGCAAAAAAACTCCGGAAGCGAAGGCTGAGACCGCGACGCTGGCTGGCGGTTGTTTCTGGGGTATGCAGGATCTGCTCCGCAAGCAGCTGGGAGTAATCGCCACCGAGGCCGGTTACACAGGCGGTAAGATTGCCAACGCAACATACCGGAATCACGAGGGGCATGCCGAGGCGGTGCAGATTAGTTTCGATCCGTCCAAGACCAGTTATGAGGCGCTGCTCCGCTTCTTTTTCCGGATGCACGACCCAACGACACTGAACCGTCAGGGCAATGATGTCGGCAGCAGCTACCGCAGCGCCATATTTTTCCATAACGAGGAGCAGAAGCGTATCGCAATCCGGGTCAAGGCAGAGGTAAACGCCAGCGGTAAATGGCCAAAGGCGGTCGTAACCGAAATAGCCCCGGCCGGTCCCTGGTGGTGCGCCGAGGATTATCATCAGGATTATCTGGTGAAAAACCCGGGTGGCTATACCTGCCACTGGGTACGCGATTAAATTTTGAGGAGGATAGAATAGTGTTGATGCAGGATAAATAAGCTAGAGTATAAACTCTTTCTCTCTTTTATTTCGCAGTAGTTTTGAATATTTGACTTGAAACAGGGTTCTTGGCTTGCCCATGAATTCTTCAACCTGACTGCCTAAAACATCAAATTCGGCATCAATATCAATCTCTCTTTTTAGCTGGAACCTCTCCCAGCAGTTTTCATCCAATAGCTCAATTTTTTCACCTTTAAAGCACTTTGCAATCAGAACAGGCATGGCATCTCTGGCATTATTGTCCCACAGATAAGCGGCATCGGCCTGCGGAAACACTCTTTCAACGGAAGCCGGCATGTCTCGGTGCGCCTCCAGGAACATTCTGAAGCTCGGTCTTAATGTTTCTGCAATGTCGGCATCTTTTTTTAAAAAAACCGTAAATGCGTTGTATTCACCGGCAACATGCCTTGTAAGCGACCTTTTCCAGGCTTCGGTAGCCTGTGCGGTAAAGTAATTGCATTCTATAAACCTGCTGGCTTTGCGGCCTATAGAAATATATTCTTCCGCTCTTTTAGAGACGCAAAATGGCCAGTCAACCGTTACCCTCGTAATATTGCCATAAAATACAGCAGATCTCTCCCGGCCGTAAACCATGCTGACATGATCTCTTATTTCCTGCTGGTCAACCTCACCGCGGTATTTTCCCGCTTCCTTAACCACCATCGCATCATAATCCAGATGCACAAAATCCTTGTTACTCTGACCTCCATATTTTAAAAGGATGTAGGTACTCTTGCCAGATGCGGGCGGACCGCCAACCAATTCCAATACTTGCGCCATGACTTTCACCTTTCCGAGGGTGCAAAGAGGAAGCTTCCGACGATCGGGACAAGAACCATGGCAAACATCTTGATGCTTATCTTTACGTTATTGAACATTGGTTTGCCTCCAGTGAGCGTTGAAGATACTCAATCTTAACCACTCTGTTTCGCACAGGTTTACAGTTTATTCACGATAAACTCTGGAAACAGAGTGGGTGACTTGGCAACACTGGATATCCTGAGGGACTTCAACATGTTGTAATAGGAGTAGACATGAGTCAGGGTAACTTTCCCCGGATCATTGAACCTTTTTTCCGAAGCCGCCAGGCCGGATCTCTTGCCGAAAACAAAAATATCAAGGAGCGCATTTCCCATGACCCTGTTTCTGCCATGTATCCCTCCGGCCGCTTCTCCCGCGACAAAAAGATTCTTGACCGTCGTCTCCCCATTTTTATCAATAAGAATTCCGCCGTTCTGGTAGTGAAGTGTCGGAAACACCAGGAGCGGCTGTTTCGATATATCGATCTTGACCCGCATCAAGTGCCTGTAAAGTGAAGGGAAGCGCTTTCTCAGTACCCCCTTTCCTGATATTTCTTCTATCAACGGTGTGTCAAGCCAGACCCCCCCCTTCCCGGAGCGGGTCATAACGCCGTTGCCGTTTTCACACTCCCGAATAACGGCTGCCGCGCAGATGTCCCTTGTTTCCAGTTCGTTGACAAAACGCTCCCCTTTTGCGTTTAACAGATGCCCCCCTAGGCTCCGTATTGCCTCGGTGACAAGCACCCCTACCATGTGCTCGGGAAACATGACTCCTGTCGGGTGGTACTGGAACGAATCGACCCCCTCAAGCCTCGCTCCTGCCCTGTAAGCGATTACGAGTGCATCCCCCGTCGCCCCGAAATTATTGGATGTTGGAAAGCCCTGCATGTGAAGACGCCCCGACCCTCCGGTTGCGAGAACAACTGCTTTTGCCCGCACGACAAAATGCCGCTTCCGCCCCAGATCAAACAAAACCGCACCATTACATTCGCCTGCCTCGTTCGTTGTGAGCTCAACTGCCGGTGTAAACTCGGAAACTTCTATCGAGTCCCGCATGCCAATCTCGTCTTTTAAAACCTTCATGATGTTAAGTCCGGTATGGTCGCCAATGGAGATCAGACGGGGAGCCGATATGCCACCAGCCTTCTTTGTCAAAAGATTTCCGATTGCGTCCCGATCAAAGTCAACACCGATGTCCAGAAGCCATTTAACAATCTGCGGCCCGTCATTTACCAGCGCTTTCACCAGGCACTCTCTGCCGGCAAATTTGCCCGCAGCCATGGTATCGCAATAATGCCGTACAGGAGAATCGCGCTCATCAACAGAGACCTGCATCCCACCCATCGCCATGATGGTGTTGGAGTTGCCGAGCCTCAGCTTTGTGGCAAGCATAACCCTGGCCCCATTACTTTCGGCAAATAGAGCTGCCGTTGCCCCTGCTCCGCCTCCTCCCAACACCAGCACGTCGGTATCATATTCGGGTCGAAGGTCAATCTTGGTGTAGTCCAGGTCGCTGAATGATTCGAGCAAATCCGCTATTTCGTGAGTTGTTCTGGCCCCGCAATTGACACCGACCCTCAAATTCCTGAAAGCTGATTCCCTGTAGTCCGGATGGTAGCTGTTGAGAAGTTTCTGCGCTGCTTCTTCCGGCAGCAGCGCAATCTGTTCCAGTTTACGCCGCTCCCGGGTGGCGTTCACCTTCTCGATGGCATCAGACATGGCTCCGGAATACATTCAGGCCTCCCCAAGTGTGTGGCAGTAAGATTC
This sequence comes from uncultured Geobacteraceae bacterium, assembly GCA_903845365.1. GTDB lineage: Bacteria > Desulfobacterota > Desulfuromonadia > Geobacterales > Pseudopelobacteraceae > JACRCG01. The sequence goes on from CAIMXI010000244.1 coordinate 12,578, forward strand.
CAACTCATCAGTCCCCATGGCTGCGACTCTTGCCAGTTCCTGTTCAAACTTCAGCGATTCCATCTCTGAAAGGCGCTGATGCAGATTAGGGGGGAAAAGCCGCTCTACGACAAGCGCTCTCTGGATGAAAAGCGCGACATGTTGCGGTGCTATACCTTTCGGACAGCGGGATGCGCACAATCCGCACATGATGCAGTCGGTAATGTGGTTGGTCGCTGTTTCATAATCCTCATCTTTGGCGGCCTTCATTACCCTGGCCACGTCGATCCACTCCGGACAGACGTTACACGCCTTGCAATCGTTGCAGGTATATAGCTCGGAGTAAATTTCGGCCAGATGCTGAAGGGGGGAGTCCATTGATGTCAGCAGATAGTGCGCCACCCTCGACGGGAAATATGGGAGCATGATGACTATCAGACCATCCTCGATCACCTTCTGGCAGCCGAGGCCAAATCTGACTTTTTTGCTGTCTTTCTCCAGGTAGACAACGGTGCAGGCGCCGCAGAGGCCGGAGAGGCATCCAACTCCCCTTTTCACGTCATGTCCCGTATCCCAGAGGGACTCGATGACGGTTAAGCCTTCAGGCACCTTTATTTTTCTGCCTTCCAGTTCGATGGTTATACTATTGGCCAAGTTCATAATCTGCCCTCAGATGCCTCCGGTGAATGGCCCTGTTACTAACCCCCATCACCTTCCAGAACTTTCAACCGCTCCTTCATCGCTTTTTCCTTCAGCCAGCGGGCGGTGATGTCTCTTATGATGGCACCGGTGCCGAGTACAGAGCCGTCATCCCCTTTAACAATAACCATGCTGAACTCCAACGAAAGCCGCTTGCCGTCTTTGCAGATGCCTGGTGCCGAGAGCAGTTCTGTGCCATAGCGGGTTTCACCGCTGCCCATGACTTTGTGATATCCCTCCCAATGCCTGCCGCGCAGATTTTCCGGGATGATCAGATCGAGGCTTTTACCGGTCGCCTCCTCCGCAGTATAGCCGAACATCGCCTCGGCTCCTTTGTTCCAGAGTCTAATTGTTCCTTCACGGTCGGCAAACAGGATTGCATCACTGTTTTCACTAACGATCTGCTGGCTCAGCCAGACAAATGACTGGTTGTTCATCTGCTTCCCCCTTTTCAATCAAAAGTTTATATTCCTAAGTGCAAACTATGCGACCTGGAACATAAATACTTTGATCAAAGTCAAAAAGTGTTTGTTTATATCGTCACGGTAAAAAATAAGGAACGGAAATGGTATTTTTGATTTTGGTCAATACAAATTTCATGAAAAAATAACAGTATCACAATATAAGCTCATTGATAGGGGAAGATGTAAGGTTATGTCGAACGACAATGATAACGATGGATGAAGTTGGAGGTATTTTGTAGGGAAAACTGCATGCAGCCAATGAATGGAATACGACTACATGGTCTCAAGCTGCTCTACGGCATCGCCTTGGCGTTTATCGCCCTGACGCTACTTTCGTCATCGTTTCTGATGCAGTATGCCATCAGGAGTAACGATGGCGATTCCCGGGTGGTCAACCTATCCGGCCGCCAGCGCATGCTGAGCCAACGGCTGACCAAGTGCGTACTGGCTCTCGGGCGGCCAACATCTCATGGGATGCAGAACCAGCGGGTAAAGGAGCTGACCGAGTCGTTCGCTTCCTGGAAAGCGGCTCACCTCGGCCTGCAGCTTGGCGATGAGAAGCTTGGCTTGCCGCAGCGGGAAAACAGTCCTGAAATAAGGGCGCTCTTCGCAGAGATGGAGCCTTTTTTCACCGCTATGCGCAATGAATTGGACAGGTTATTGAGGGAGGGGACGTTCAACCCTGCCGATTTGCACACAACCGCTGAAGTAATGCTGACCAACGAACCCCGTTTCCTGCCGCTGATGGACAAAATCACCTTCCAGTTCGACAAAGAGGCAAAGGAGCGGATCTCCTCCATGCAGCGCCTGGAGATGATTGTCCTGGTGATCGGACTCCTGATCCTCGCCTTTGAGTTCCTCTTCGTCTTTAGCCCCTCCCTGTCGCAACTGGCGCTGTTGATGGCCTCGCTGAGGAGGAAGGGAGAGGAGCTGGAAGAGGCCAACAGAGAGCTGGAGCAGGCGAAAGATATTGCAAACACCGCCAATAGCGCAAAGAGCCAGTTCCTTGCCACCATGAGTCACGAGATTCGCACACCCATGAATGGCGTTATCGGCATGGCCGGCCTTTTGCTGGATACCGACTTGAACGAAGAACAGCGGAGATACGCCGAAATTGTCAATAAAAGCGGCGAGAACCTGCTGGCTCTGATCAACGACATTCTGGATTTCTCTAAAATTGAGGCCGGCAAGCTGGATATGGAGGTGATTGATTTCGACCTCAGGACAACAGTAGAAGACACTGCTGAAATGCTCTCCATGCGAGCCAGTCAAGCCGGCCTGGAGCTGATATGCCTTATCGATCCTGAAGTTCCTCATTATCTGAAAGGTGATCCGGGGAGGCTCCGTCAGATTATCACCAATCTGGCGGGCAACTCCATCAAGTTTACCCATCAGGGTGAAGTAGTAATCAGCGCGATGTCTGAATCGGAAGAAAACGGTTTCGCCGTCATTCGCTTCGAGATCCGCGACACCGGCATCGGGATACCGGCGAACAGGATTGATGCGCTATTCTCCCCATTTACCCAGGTTGATGGCTCCACCACCCGCAAATACGGCGGCACAGGTCTTGGACTGGCGATATGCAAACAGTTGACCGAACTTATGGGTGGCAAGATCGGCATCATCAGCGAGGAGGGGAAAGGCTCCACCTTCTGGTTTACCGCGAAGTTCGAAAAGCAGATCGAAACAACTCAAACCTTGGATGTTTCGAATGGAATCGTCACCAGACAACCCGTAGCTGAGGTCACAAAGCGATCCACACTTATTCTGCTGGTGGAAGACAACATCATCAACCAGAAAGTGGCGCAAAGCATTCTCAGCAAACTCGGCTACAAGGCCGATGTGGTTGCCAATGGGCTTGAGGCCGTGCGCGCGCTGGAGATGATAAACTACGACGTTGTCCTCATGGATTGCGAGATGCCAGAGATGGATGGTTTTCAGGCGACCGCTATGATCCGCGACCCGAAATCTAAAGTTTTGAACCACAAGGTTCCGATCATAGCCATGACCGCC
>CAIMXI010000245.1 GCA_903845365.1 uncultured Geobacteraceae bacterium
CATGTTTCGGCTGGTGACCGGCCTGCCAGCATTGTACTGATTGTTGACGACGAAGAGATGATTCGCGAAGTTTGCACCGCAATGCTTGGTGCTCTGGACTTTGAGACAGTGACGGCGAACGATGGCGTGGAAGCAATACGTATCTTTCGGGAGCGGGGTGAGCTGATCAATCTGGTGCTGCTTGATTACTGCATGCCGGGTATGGATGGCATCGCTGTTTTCACGGAATTGAGGAAAATTCGTCCGGACATCCCGGTGCTGCTGGCCAGTGGCTACAGTGAAGAAGAGGTCACAGAGCGTTTTAAGGGGTTGGGGCTGAATGGGTTTATCCAGAAGCCGTTTAATTTGAAGCGCCTTGAGGATGAGGTGAAAAGGGTTCGGATAGCTGCTAGAGGAGATACGGGACATGACGAATACAGGTAAACACTTGTATGAAAATCCAGACGACATACTAATTTCAACACCACTCCGGCCCCTCTATCAGTTGCTACTTCTCTGGACGCTCCTTATTGCGGGTTTTGGCGCCTGGGATATCTACCAGTCTCACAAATTTGAGATGAAAACCGCTATAGCCATCGTTCGTGACAGTTTCAACAAGGATCTTGTGTATCGCAGATGGGCGACCATGCATGGCGGTGTTTATGTGCCGGTTACGGAGCAGACTCCGCCCAATCCGTATCTTTCTCATATTCGTGATCGGGACATAACCACCCCTTCCGGCCAGCGGCTTACCCTGATGAACCCTGCATATATGACGCGGCAGGTGCATGAGATCGGTAAAGAGCAGTATGGCCTGCAGGGACACATAACCAGTCTGAACCCGATCCGCCCGGAAAATTCTGCTGACGTATGGGAAACGAAAGCTCTTAAAGAGCTTGAAAAAGGGGCCAAGGAGCTTACCTCCAAAGAACTGATCGATGGCAAACCCTTTATTCGTTTCATGCACGCCTTGATGGTTGACGAAGGGTGCCTGAAATGCCACGAAGGCCAAGGATACAAAAAGGGAGATGTACGAGGCGGCATAAGTGTATCCATCCATGGTCACCTGTCAGGGATCTGATTTTCGGGGTACTCCCGATGTCGGAAACAATCTACGGATCTATCTGGATCGTTGGGATATTCGGTATCGTGATCGGGCGTCGAAGATTGCTGGGCTATCTGAACGAACGGAACATGGCCGAAAGAGCTCTCCATGAAAGTGATGAGAGGCTTAACACATTGTTCATGGAATCGCCTGACGTGTATCTGGTTATCGTTGACGGCATCTTTGTGGAGTGCAACCGGGCGGCCGAGGTTATGTTGCGCGGTGACAGAAAAGATATTATCGGGAAGCCGCCGGAATTACTCTCTCCCGAATTTCAGCCAGACGGGAAAAGGTCATCGGAATCAGCAGAGCAAATAATCAAAGAAGCCCTGTGTGCCGGCAATAAGACGTTTGAGTGGGTGCATCGCCGTTTGGATGGGTCTGACTTTTTTGTAGAGGTATCTGTTTCTTCGATGATGCTGGACGGTAAGCCGGCCCTGTTTACCGCCTGGCGTGATATTACTGAACGCAAACAGATTGAACAGGAATTGCAGGCAAAAAACACCGAGATGGAACGTTTCGCTTACACCGTCTCCCACGACCTGAAGAGTCCGCTCATCACGATACAGGCGTATGCCGATATGATCAAAAACAATTTGCAAACGGGCAAGTACGAGCGGGCCCAGGATGATATGAAGAGGATTGAGGGAGCGGCAGACAAGATGACTTCACTGCTTAATGACCTGCTGGAACTCTCCCGCGCCGGCAGGCAGATGGGAGAGCCATCTCTGATTGATATGAACCGGCTGGTCAGCGATGTTCTGGCGCAACTGACCGGAGTTATTAAACAGAGTCTGGTTGATGTTGTGGTACAGCCCGATCTTCCGCCAGTTTTCGGTGATCATAAAAGAATTGCACAGGTTGTGCAGAACCTGATTGAAAATTCCATCAAACATAGAGGCGATCAGACAGCGCCTAACCTTGAAATAGGTACTCAACTGGACGGCAAGAAGTGCGTATTTTTTGTCAAAGACAATGGCACCGGTATAGATCCGCACCATCACGAAAGAATCTTCGGACTGTTCAACAAGCTGAATACCAATAGTGAAGGGACTGGGGTTGGCCTGGCGCTAGTCAAGCGGATCATCGAGGTGCATGGAGGTCGGGTCTGGGTGGAGTCGGAAGGTGAAGGGTTTGGGAGTTGTTTCTGTTTTACGGTGGGGTCGTAGTGGCGCGGCCTCAGGCCGTTGATATGGAGGTTTTATGAATCTCTCTCTGAGTAAATTCATTGCTTTTGCTTATGGTTCCATCACACGAAAACTGTATCTTCATACGGCCATCGTTGCCGTTTTTCTCCTGATCGTCATTTCCATAACCATCTGGGCTGGGAACACCCTCACCATGATCACTGCTATTGCCCGTTTTGAGCGAACCCACACGGTTTCCAGGGTTGAAGCCATGGTGGCTTTCTTTGAGTATCATGATCACAAAAAGCCGGAGGAGCTGGAACCATTTCGGGCAAAAATGGCTATTACCCAATCTTACAACAAGGTTTTCAGCCGTTTACTCGACATGCGAAAAGACACCTCCGATGCTGACTTTGTACGGATTCTGGAAAATACCTTCAGCGAAACTGACCATAGAACGGCGGTGATCATTGTTAACAGGATAAAAGTGCTGTACTGGCATCCTGTTTTGAAAGATTTGGTTGCTGATGCAGTCGGTGCTAATGCGGCGGGGGAAAAATTAAAGGCACAGGTGGCTCAGATTCTTGCAACGAGTAATGAGAGCGAACAGGCTGCCATCTTCACAGAAATTAATAAAACAAGAAAAGAATTCATTTCCTACGAGACTTCTTTTTCAAAAAGCTGCAGTGTTCTTGCCAACCAGATATCTTCGTATGTCAATTATATCACTATTTTTCTGCTGATTATTTCAGTTGGATTCACCGGTCTGTTGACGTATCTGATTGCGAGAACGGTCATCCAGGAGGCGGCACGGTATACATCAGATCTTGAAAAGGAAATCAGGGAGCGCAAGCGTGCGGAAGAATTACTGAATCTATTCAAGGAATCAGTGACTAACTCGACAGATGCCATCGGTATGAGTTCTCCAGAGGGAAAGCACATTTATCAGAACAAGGCATTCGATAATCTGTTCGGCGAGATCGGCGAAAATCCACCGGATGTTTATGTGGATGAAAACGTTGCCGGTGAAGTGTTCAAAACG
>CAIMXI010000246.1 GCA_903845365.1 uncultured Geobacteraceae bacterium
CAAAAAGCATATGAGCGGTCGTGATCTCGGTCGTATGGATGCAACACCTTCACTGGCTCGCCATGCGATACTTGCTTGAAATTGGTTGGAGAACAACATCAGTGATTGTCAACAAATAAAAACTTGAACATCGAGTTTTACAAAACAATACTCTTGTTGATGTTTCTGTTGTTAGCCTGCTCACCGGCTTTTTCAGCTGATCAGGCTTCAAAAAGCACATTTCTGTCAGGTATTCACAAAAAGAACCAGATAAGCTGTGCGGATTGCCATGGCAAGTCTCTTGCTGTTAATGACAGTGAAACGGCTTTGAATAAAAATTGTGTTGAATGCCATGGTACGCTTGAAAAGCTTGCGAGTAAGAGCAAAGAGCATATAAATCCGCACAACTCACATCTGGGAGAGGTCAACTGCACCACATGCCACAAGGGACATGGCCCATCAAAGGCGTACTGCAATTACTGCCATTCGTTCGGCATGAAAATACCGGCCATGGGCAGTGCAGAGCAGTCTAACGATAAAAAATGGACCCAGGAAACATCCCAAAAGAAATCAAAAAAAGAAAAGATGAAAACGGAAAGTGCTGATGTTGTCGTTATCGGTGCCGGTGGAGCAGGCTACGTGGCTTCGATAACCGCTCATGATGCGGGCGCCAAGGTGATCTTGTTGGAAAAAATGCCGATAACGGGCGGCAACAGCATGCTTGCAGCGGGTGGTATCAATGCCGCAGCAACTCGTTTTCAAAAAGCCCGCAGTATCCAGGATGACCCGGCTGAGATGGTTAAAGAAACCATGAAGGGGGGGAGAGAGAAAAATGATCCCGAACTGGTAAAAGTCCTTGCCTACCGTTCATCAGATGCTGTTGATTTTCTTGCCTCCCTGGGCGCAGACATGACCGATCTGGTGCGTTCAGGCGGAGTACATGCTGACAGAACGCACAGACCCGTAGGTGGGGCAGCGGTAGGACCTCATCTGGTAAAAGTCTACAGGGAGAATGCTGCTAAACGCAAAATAGATGTACGGGTAAATTCCGAAGTTGTGAAGATCCTCTCTGACAACAATGGCACGGTAACCGGAGTGCAGGTAAAAGGCAAGCACAGTGGGCTTTACACGATAAAGGCAAAGGCGGTAATCGATACAGCAGGTGGTTTTGCTGCAAATAACGAGCTTGTTGGTTTTTACAAACCGCAGTTCAAAGAGACAGCTTCCTCAAACCAGCCCGGTGCAACCGGAGAAGGAGTCGTCCTGGCTGAAAAAATTGGCGCCAAAGTGATTGACATGGAGCAGATTCAGATTCATCCGACCATGGGCGGCGAGACCAAGGTGCTTATTTCAGAAACCGTACGAGGGAGCGGCGCCATTCTGGTCAATCATGCAGGCAAGCGTTTTGTTAATGAGCTGACAACTCGTGACAAGGCCTCGGCAGCAATTTTTGAGCAACCGGATAAATCGGCATTTCTTATCCTTGGCGAAGATATCCGCAAGAGCAATGTGCAGATAGACGGATACATTGTGCTTGGCCTTGTACAAGAGTCCGATTCCATTGAAGGGTTGGCGTCAAAAATGGGCGTTCCAGCTGCAGCCCTTGCAGCAACAGTTGATTCGTACAATAAGGCTTTTGACGCAAAGAATGACCCTGAGTTCAAGCGTCAGGATATACCACGGAAAATTGCCGGGCCCAAATATTACTCCATTTGGGTTAAACCTGGACGCCATCATACAATGGGTGGGGTCAAAATAAATACAGAAGCTCAGGTAATAAGCACAAAGGGCACGCCGGTAGTCGGCCTGTACGCAGCCGGAGAGGTTACTGGTGGAGTGCACGGCTGGAACCGCCTTGGTGGCAATGCAATTACCGACACCGTAGTGTTCGGTCGTATTGCAGGGGCCAATGCTGCCAAATTCATCAAGCAACACACCGTTAAAAAGCCATAACAGTCAGTAAGCGTGGAGTTCCTGGGCTCGTTGGGAGTTCAGGAACTCCATACGCAGGTATGAGATTTTCCGACACCCGAGAGGTAACATGCATGGAAACCCACCGTCTGTTTCGGGGACTGTTCCTAATCAACTTCTCCATCACCCTCGGTTTCGGCATTGCCGACGCTTTCTTCTCCATGTACGTTTTCAGCCTGGGAGCCAGGGGCATCCTCTTAGCCCTGCCACTGGTACTCTATTCACTCTCAAAGATCCTCTTCAGCCCGTTGATGGGAGCCTACTCCGACAAGTTAGGACGAAGAACTGTTACGACCATCAGCCTCAGTCTCTATCTGTTCGTCTCGATCTGCTATTTCTTCACTACCAGCCTGGTCCTTATAACTATTCTGCGCCTGCTCCAGGGGATTGGCTGCGCGATGTTCAGGCCGGTTGTAGCCTCTTTAGTGGGTGAAAGTACGACAAACGAAAAACGGTCTACAGTCATGGGGACCTTTGACATTTCCTTCTACGGAGCTTTAAGTGCGGGACCTGTTATCGGCGGAATACTCAAGGACAGCTGGGGATTCAGAGGGATTTTTGCCATCTTAATACTGCTCTGCATCACGGCACTGCTGGTAGCATTGCTCTGCATCCCTGTACAAAAACTCCACCAGCAGAAATTGACGGAGCACAACACAGTGGGTCCGTTCAAGTTCAAGACATTTTTTACGATGACCCGGCAGAACTCCCTGCGGGGGCTTCTCGCTTTCATCTTTGGTCGAGCCTGCGGCATATCGCTACTTGGCGCCTTCCTGCCGATACTGCTATCTACCAAACTCGGATTGAGCGGTACCCAGACCGGGCTGGTGATGGCCTCCAGCACCCTGGTATTTACCATTCTCCTGCGGCCGGTGGGCATTATTTCCGATAAGGCACCGCGAAAATCTCTGGTGGTTGTAGGCGGCACCATTGTATCGTTACTCTACTTTCTGATACCGGTTATGGCAGGATTTCACCAGATACTGTTCCTCGTAGTGGGGATCGGTCTATTCAGCGTACTATCCCAGCCTGCCAGCACGGCGCTTCTGGCGGAAGAGGGTGTCCGCCACGGTATGGGATTAACCGTTGGTACCTTTAATTCCGTTCTCAATCTGGGCTTTATTGCGGGTCCGATGTTTGGGGCGGGGATCCAGTATACCTTAGGCCTGACTTCCGTCTTTTATGCTGCTGGAACCATGGGGCTTGTAGCAGTAGGGCTTTTTATGGCAAATATCCTATCAGAGGATAGACGCATTCCTCAGTCGTCAAGTAAAGCCTTGAACCTTTAAAATCGAAGACAAGGGCACATTCATCACCTATTACAGTTGCGAAACAGCGAAGGATTTGTACCTTCAATTGTAAGACAGTCTCGATTCAGGTCTTAGAGCAGATAAACCAATGACATCTATCTGACCTCGCCCCATATTGGGAGGTGCCTTTTTCTATGCGTTCGGATTGGCACAACTGCCGATGGGGCTTATGCTTGATCGTTTCGGCCCTCGTATCGTCATCAGTCTGTTGACAAGTATTGGTGCTGCAAGCGCCTTGGTTTACTGGCACTTTCCTTGGCAGTATATGGTTTCTGTCGTGATACACATACCGGAAAACATCCCTGACCAAATCGATCAATATAGAAAACATAGTAGAGTCACACTCCGCAGTGGACTTTAGCTGTTTTAGTGACTAATTCTTCTTGCATCATTCGCTATTCGCGAATAGAATATGCTCATGATGCTTAAACCCCAAGATATCGTTGTCCTGCTCAAACTGAGTGTTCTAGAAAGCAAAGAATGGTCTTTTGCGTCGTTGGCTGCTGACCTCTACATGAGCCCTTCAGAGGTGCATGCCGGCATTAAACGTGCGACTGCGGCCAGATTGTTTGATGAAACCAGAAGGATGCCCGTCAGGAAGAACCTGGAAGAGTTTCTTGTCCATGGTGTGAAATATGCCTATCCCCCACAACATGGGGCATTGACCAGGGGAATCCCAACCAGTTATGCCGCATATCCACTGAACGAGAAATTAGCTATAGGTAAAAAGGATGTCCCTCCAGTATGGCCACATCCAGAAGGAGATGTCAGAGGATACGAATTTTCGCCGCTCTACAAGTCTGCACCGTCAGCAGCTTTAATAGATAAGGATTTGTACGCACTACTGGCCATCCTCGACGCTATACGTGACGGGCGGGCACGGGATAGAGATTTGGCGATACAGGAACTGCAAAATCGTCTGGGTGAAAAGGTATGAAAGCAAAATACGATAATATTGAGATGGTAATCTATGTCGCCAAGAAGCTTGATACTCTGCTGGAGAAGGTTGTTTTCCTGGGGGGATCGGCAACCGGATTGTTGATTTCCGATTTGGCTATCCCTGATGTGCGGATGACTCAAGATGTTGATGTGATTGTAGAAGCCGCCACTTGGCTAGAATATAACCGTCTGGAAAAGGAACTGCTGCAGAGGGGTTTTATTCAGGACACAAGTGAAGGCGCACCTATCTGTCGCTGGCTTATAGATGGCTATATGGTTGATTTTATGCCGATAAGCGCAGAAATCCTCGGTTTCTCGAATTTATGGTACGCACCAGCTCTACAATCTTCAGAAACTATAGAAGTATCTCCAGGATTGGCTATCCGCCTGGTTACAGCTCCATATTTTGTCGCCACCAAAATTGAAGCATTCCGTGGACGTGGCAACAATGACTACCGAGCCAGTCACGATTTGGAAGATATAATTACTTTGATTGATGGCCGGAAAGAGCTGCTTGCCGAAATCAGATCAACCCCTTCGGACCTTAGGCAATTCCTGGCAGATGCTTTCAGTGGTTTTCTTGCAAGCTCGGAGTTTGTCGAGAGCGTAAGCGGACACCTCCTGCCTGACAAAGCCAGCCAGGGACGTCTAACGTTGATTATGCGGCGAATTACCCAAATAGCAGAAAACCTGACTGAAGAGTAAACCTTGAGCCTTATAATAAGCGACCTCCACGGCAATTACGGAAAATGTGAAGCTTTCATTGAGTACAAACCCGAAGAAGAGCATATCATCCTCGGGGACTTTATGGACTCCTTCAGCGCCTCCGATGCCGCCATAATCGCCACGTTTAAACTTGCAGTAGACAACGGGGCTGTACTTTTATGCGGCAACCATGAACTGGCATACCTCAATAACGCCCATCGTTATTTTCGATGCTCTGGAAACAGGTACAGCCCCGAGCTTTTCCACGTCGTAAATCTGTATAAGGAACTACTCCATGGTTCTCTGTTGCGTGATAATTACCTTCTGACACACGGCGGCCTGTCTCAAAAACATGGGAAGCCATTCAAGGCCATTGAAGAAGCGAGCGAGTGGATAAACGCCGAGCTTGCCTGGTATCTTGCCCAACCCGTACCGCCGGAATCCCTCTCATCTATATTTGATATAGGATCTGTTCGTGGTGGCAAACAAGATGCATCAGGAATATTCTGGTGTTCAATCGGTTATGAAAAGATGGATAGCCGCTTTAACCAGATTGTTGGCCATACATGCCGACCTGAACCGCTTGTACTGTTTGAGGGGAAGGGAAAGAACAAAAAGAAGCATGTCAGCGTAGATACGCCAAAGTACATCTGCTACAACACAGCAACTCACGAGCTGGAAGACTTTATGCTGGAAAAATACAGGCATAACGAACAAATGAGAAGAATAATCGAGAGACAGTATTGAACATTGAGGCAGCGTAATGACAAACGGACTAAATATCGTCATAATGCCACCATGGCGATAATGATTGGCACGTGGGGCATAGAGGGCTGAAAAATTATTACTTTCTCAAACACGATTCAACAGGACTCTTCCACTTTCACTTAACTTTGTTGCCATCTCTGCGATCTTGATATACCCCGCCCGCTTGCCCTCATCGTAAGCGAACTCTATCAAAAAATAACTTGACTTGTTGCACCGCGTTGCAGTAGGCTTCAAGCTCAATAAAGGGGAGTAGCTATCAGTCGGAGACATGGCTGATTCCGCGTCCGTCAACACAGTCGAAAGGCTCGGACCGGGAACGATATATATCGCAAGCAAGACTTTTATCCAAGGCATATTGCGCCGTGGGTGAAAGTCTTTTTTTTTACCCCGGCGAAATCTTAATCGTCGGAGGTAATTAAAATGAACAACATACTTAAAACCACCTTTCTCCTTTCCCTGCTTACCATTTTACTTGTTGCCATGGGCGGCGCAGTTGGCGGCAAGGGGGGCATGATGGTTGCCTTTCTGATGGCTGCTGTCATGAACTTCGGCTCCTACTGGTTTTCCGATAAAATCGTCCTCAGAATGTACAACGCCCAGGAAATTACCCGCGAGATTCATCCTTCCTTCTACGGTATGGTAGAGCGACTTGCCGGTCGTGCCGGGCTCCCCATGCCCAAAGTTTACATCATTCCAGATGACTCACCCAATGCCTTTGCTACCGGACGAAATCCATCTCATGCTGCTGTTGCCGCAACCGAGGGTGTGTTGCGCATACTTACGCCGGATGAGCTGGAAGGGGTCATGGCTCATGAACTGGCTCATGTTAAAAACCGTGACATTCTGATCTCCACCATAGCCGCAACCTTTGCCGGTGCCATCTCGATGATAGGTAGCATGCTGCAATGGGGCGCAATGTTTGGAGCCGGGCGAAGAGATGATGAAGAAGGTGGAGGCAGCCTGATCGGTTCGCTGGTCATGGCGATTATCGCTCCGATAGCCGCGATGATGATCCAGATGGCAGTCTCCCGTTCCCGCGAATATCTGGCGGACGCCTCCGGTGCGGAGATCTGCGGCAGACCACTTGCTCTGGCCGGTGCTCTACGTAAACTACACTCCGTTTCTCAAGCCATACCACTGACTGATGCCCGACCGGCCACAGCTCATATGTTTATCGTCAACCCGCTGACCGGCGGTGGGATGATGGCGCTCTTCTCGACTCATCCGCCAATGGAGGAACGTATCTCACGACTTGAAGCATTGGCCACCCGAACTCACTGACAATTAACCCTAACAACCGGGCAAACTGAGGCCCGGTACAACACAAAGGAGATAACAAAATGAAGAGAAATCTTACCAAAGTATTAACTGTTTTAGCCGCCGTACTTTTTTTGAGCATCACCATGCTGGAGCTTACCGCTGAAGCAAGAGCTGGCGGCAGCCGTTCTTCCGGGAGTAGCGGTGCGCGCAGCTATTCGCGCCCCGCAGCAGCTCCTTCATATCAGCCACCACCACGGCAGCAGGCTGCACCTGCGCCAGGCGCATTTCAACAACCTGCCGGTGGCGGCTTTATGAGGAGCATGGCCGGCGGGATCGCCGGTGGTATGCTCGGCAGCATGCTATTCAGCAGCTTCGCCGGTGCTGGAGGCGGCATGGGCGCTGGTATGGGTGGCGGTGGCGGTGGCATCGGTATATTTGAGATCATACTTCTTGCTGGTGGTGGCTATCTTGTTTACCGCTATTTCAAGAAGAAAAAGGCGGAAAGCGCCCTCATTCCACTTGATCGGAGATGATTTTGTTTCAATCTAATAACATACAGCAGCCACTGTACAAAAAGGACCTTAGGTCAAATCCAAAAATAAGGAGATCTCCCAATGGCTGATGACAGCAAACTGTTGCAGGGGAAAATAGCAATAGACCTTCAATTTCTACTGGAGTGTTTACGAGAGGTTCTGCTTGAATTAGGTGAAGCTGATGTTGCCGGAATTATTCCTTGGCGAAAGGATGCCGTTACTTTCTTTGAACATGTACCGGTAGAGCGTGCCTGCCAACTCTACTCAATTGTATTTCAACTGCTCGGCATGGTGGAAGAGAACGCTGCCGTTCAGACACGTAGGGTCATGGAAAGTGTCAATGGCTCGTCGTATGAACGGGGACTGTGGGGCAACACCCTGCTGAGACTTAAAGCAGACGGCGTAGCTGAGGAAGAAGTCGCAGCGAGTCTTGGAGCCGTTCATATCGAACCGGTGCTGACGGCACATCCGACCGAGGCCAAGAGGTCGTCAGTTATTGCCAAGCACCGTGCCCTCTACCTGCTGCTGGTAAAGCGGGAGAACCCAATTCTGACTCCAGCGGAACAGGGGCTGATTCGTGACGAAATAAAGGAGCTGTTGGAGCTTCTCTGGCGAACCGGCAACATCTATCTTGAAAAACCGGAGGTTGGTTCGGAGCGGAGAAACGTTATTCATTATCTAAAAAACGTTTTCCCAGAAACACTGCCGATTCTGGACAACCGGTTGAAGGCTGCCTGGCTGAATGAAGGCTTTTCCGGAGAACTGTTGCAACAATTTCGCCTGCCTAAACTCACCTTCGGTACATGGGTAGGCGGTGATCGGGACGGCCATCCACTGGTGACTGCAGATGTAACGCATGAGTCTCTTCAGGAATTGCGACTTAATGCCCTCTCGCTTATACGTCGCCGTCTGGTGGATCTGGCCGCCAAGCTCAGTCTTTCCGATTTTCTTCAACCGGTACCAGAGGTTCTCAGGAAATGGATAGATGATCGGGCGGCACACCTCGGAACCGCCGGTGCTGAAGCCGTTACCCGCAATCCGGTAGAACCGTGGCGACAGGCACTCAATCTTATTATTGCCTGTCTTCCTTTGGCTGTTGTACGTGACCATGTAACGACTCTCGACGACACATCTGGATACTATAAAAGACCGTCTGAATTGTCGGAGGATCTGTCGATGCTTGACAACTCGCTCCGTGAGGTAGGTGCTGTTCGTCTTGCTGATATGGAGTTGTTCAACATCCGGCGTCTGGTTGATTCAATCGGCTTCCATCTGGCCGTATTGGATATACGCCAGAACAGTACCTTCCACGATCATGCTGTTGCCCAACTACTCGCTGCTGCGGGCATTGCGGACAATGACTTCCCTGAATGGTCTGAAGAAAAACGCATCACGTTTCTTACCAGTGAACTTTCCTCACCCCGGCCGTTTCTGCTTCCCGGCTTACGGGTCGGCGCTGAAGCTGATGCAGTTCTCGACTGCTATCGGGTGCTGGCAGATCACATCCGGCTGTATGGTGATGACGGCATCGGATCACTGATCGTCAGCATGACCAGGAGTTGTTCCGACCTGCTGGTTGTTTACCTGCTGGCGCGGGAGGTTGGACTGCTGGTGTATGAAGAAACTGGTATCCGATCTCTGTTGCGGGTTGTACCGCTTTTTGAAACCATAGATGACCTGCAGGGGGCTCCGCTTATACTGCAGCAGTTTTTATCGCATCCCATAACCAGGCGTACACTCGAAACGACCGACGGAAAAAGGCCACTTCAGCAGGTGATGGTCGGCTACAGCGACAGCTGCAAGGATGGTGGCATTCTAGCCAGCCACGGGGCACTTTACAAGGCCCAGCTCGAACTCACCGAAGTCGGAGACCGATTTGGTACGGATCTCTGTTTCTTTCACGGACGCGGAGGATCAATCGGACGTGGTGCCGGTCCGACGTTCCGGTTTCTCGAAGCACTGCCGCACGGGTCGCTACGTGGCTCGTTCCGCATGACCGAACAGGGCGAAACAATCTCCCAGAAATATTCGAACCTACTGACCGCAACTTATAATCTGGAATTGCAGCTGGCAGGCGTTCTCGGCATGACAGCCAGATCTTCCCGCCAGACCGCATCGGCAGCGGAATTGCCAACGATCATGGAGTTTCTTGTTGATGCCAGTCGGCTGAAATACGAAGAATTGATCGGCAGTGACGGCTTTATGGAGTTCTTTTCTCAGGCGACACCGATTGATGTCATGGAACAGTTGAGGATCGGTTCAAGGCCGTCACGCCGTACCGGCCGAAGAACGCTGGCTGATTTACGAGCCATTCCATGGGTCTTCAGCTGGAACCAGTCACGTTACCTGCTGCCAAGTTGGTATGGAGCCGGTACAGCTTTGGCACGGCTCAATGAATCTCAACCTCAGCTCTTTGATCTTCTCTGTGCAGATATTACCCGTTTCCCGCTGCTCCGCTATCTGTTCATGAACGTGGAGCTGGCAGTTCTACAGGCAGATAAAGAGATTATGCACTGCTATGCCGGTCTTGTAGAAAACAGCGACGTTCGGGAGCGTTTTCAGAACAAGATAGATGACGAATTTGAGATGACGACAAAGCTTCTCCAAAGTATCTTCAAAGAACCTTTGGGTGAACGGCGACCTATGCAGCTGGCCGGAATGACGCTCCGCAAAGCGCCACTCGCTGCTCTCCATCTTCAGCAGATCGACCTGCTGCGGCAATGGAGAAGTGCACTTGCAGACGGCACTCTTGATACTGCCAATAAACTGCTCAGTGATCTGTTTCTTTCGGTCAATGCAATAGCTGGTGGAGTCAGAAATACGGGGTAATAGCAACTAAATAAAAACGTCAAAATTAAAAAAGGAGAATCGTATGAAAAAACCACTGGTTGGAATTTTGATGGGAAGTGACAGTGATCTGCCGGTGATGCGCAAAGCGGCAGAAGTGTTGAAAGAGATGGGAGTCGCCTGCGAGATGGACATATGTTCAGCACACCGATTGCCGGACAAGACCGCCGAATATTCTCAATCCGCCAGAGAACGCGGGATAGAAGTTCTGATTGCCGGAGCAGGTATGGCAGCCCACCTGGCCGGCGTAATCGCATCCCACACGACTTTACCGGTTATCGGCGTGCCGCTGACGTCAGGAGCAATCGGCGGGGTCGATGCTTTGTTCTCGACCGTCCAGATGCCTCCTGGTATTCCGGTGGCAACCGTGGCGGTAGATGGTGCCAAAAACGCAGCTTATCTGGCCTGTTCAATCCTCTCTATCAAGCATCCGGAGGTTGCGCAGCGACTGGAGGATTTTCGGCAGAAAACCAGGAAAAACCTTCTCGGGAAGTCAGAGTCTCTACAAAAACAACTGAAAAAAGAGCAATGAAAAGTATCCCCCATTTGATAGTCGGTTTAGTCGGTTTTAAAAGATTCCGGAAACTGTGAAACACTTTATGTTTAAGCAATGCGCAGGAATCTGTTTGGGTACTATCACGCAACTGTAACAGACGATGGAAGAATAATTGTCTATTTTGCCTCCCCCTCGAAAAGGTAATATTTGCTGAAATATAGGGATTACGAGAATCGTTATGAAGATCAAAAAACTGATCATGTTGGGACTTGGCGCATGTCTATTATTAATAGCATTACTTGGAGGCACCGGAATATATGAACTCAAAACCTCCATTATTAAGGGCGACCATATTGTTGATTCGGAATCGAGGGTGGTTGAATACTCGCAACAGTTGCGAGCCAATTTCAGCACCATGCGCTGCTTTGAGAAGGATGCCTTCTTAAACATTAGCGACCTTGCAAACGTCGAAGAGTACCTTGTCAAATGGAACAGTGCCTCCGAGAGGGTCAAAACATGTCTGGATGTCTTAAAAAAGCTGGAGGATGAGCCTGAGCACTTTGAGATGTTGATTACCATATCAAAAAAGGTTGAAGAGTATCAAAACAGATTCCGCAAAATCATAGGGTTGATTAAAAGTGGAAAAATAACTTCTCCTGAGAATGCCAACAAGGCTTTCCAACCGGACATGGAGTCAATATATCTGGCAGAGTCCACGATCGAATCCTTTGCCCTTGCCAATACCAAGAATATGGATAAAGCAAAAAAAGCCCTCGATGGTGGCCTCTCCCGCGCAATAATCTTGTTACTATCGCTCACTGCGGCCTGTTTTATAGTTGCGGTGGTTGGTGGAGTCAAACTGATCCGCTTCATTGGCCAGTTGCAAGCCGAACAACTCAAATTATTGCATGCCGTAACATCCAGCAAGGAGCTTGCAGAGGCCGCCAATATCGCAAAAAGCACCTTCCTTGCCACCATGAGCCACGAGATTCGCACGCCCATGAATGGCGTTATCGGCATGGCCAGCCTTTTGCTGGATACCAACTTGGACGAAGAACAGCGTGGATATGCTGAAATTGTCAACAGGAGCGGCGAGAATCTGCTGGCTCTGATCAACGACATTCTTGATTTCTCTAAAATCGAGGCCGGCAAGCTGGATATGGAGGTGATTGATTTCGACCTCAGAACAACAGTGGAAGACACGGCTGAAATGCTTTACATGCGTGCCAGAAAGGCTGGCCTGGAGCTTACCTGCGATATCGATCCGAATGTTCCTCACTACCTGAAGGGCGATCCGGGAAGGCTTCGTCAGATCATCACCAACCAGGCGGGCAACTCAGTCAAGTTTACTCATCAGGGTGAAATTGTAATTGCTGCGCGACTTGAATCAGAAAGCGAAGATTCTGTTGTCATAAAGTTTGAGATTAGGGATACCGGCATCGGCATACCAGCGAACAGAATTGATGCCCTGTTTTCTCCATTTACCCAGGTTGATGGCTCCACCACCCGCAAATACGGCGGCACTGGTTTGGGATTAGCAATTTGCAAGCAGTTGACAGAACTTATGGGTGGTAATATTGGCATCATCAGCGAGGAGGGAAAAGGCTCCACCTTCTGGTTTACCGCCCACTTTGAGAAACAAACCTCCGAGGTTCTCGAAGACCCGGAGATTTTAAAGAAAACCGCGATATCCGGTACAAAGATTCTGGTAGTTGATGACAACGAAACCAATCGCTTGTTGATGATTGCGTTGCTGAAACATTGGGGTTGCCCCCACGAAACTGCTGCTGAAGCTGAGACCGGTTTAGCGCTTCTGCGTGAAGCTGCCATGCAGGGAAATCCATTTCGTGTTGCCCTGTTGGATCAGGAGATGCCAGGCATGGACGGCATGGAACTTGGCCGCAGAATCAAGGCTGACCCCTTAATTGAATCAACCCTGATGATTATGGTGACGTCCCTCGCCCAGCGCGGCGACGTTGCACTCCTACAGCAGATCGGCTTCGTAGGGTATTTGCCTAAACCGGCGAGGCAGGCGCAGCTTCACGACTGCATTGCTATTGCTCTGGGAATGGCATTTCAATCCTCTTCAGATGTTTCAAAAGGAATGGTCACCAAGCACACCGTTGCGGATGTTGCCCAGCGTGGCATACGCATACTGCTGGCGGAGGATAACATCATCAACCAGAAAGTGGCGCAAAGTATTCTCGGCAAAATCGGCTATAAAGCCGATGTGGTTGCCAATGGGCTTGAGGCAGTCAGTGCGCTGGAGATGATAAACTACGACGTTGTCCTCATGGATTGCGAGATGCCAGAGATGGATGGTTTTCAGGCGACCGCTATGATCCGCGACCCGAAATCTAAAGTTTTGAACCACAAGGTTCCGATCATAGCCATGACCGCC
>CAIMXI010000247.1 GCA_903845365.1 uncultured Geobacteraceae bacterium
CTCCGTGGGAAAAGGAAGCCCTTTTGTCGTTCGAAAATGGTGTCTCAGAGGCCGGGCGTGTTGAGATGGTGGATGGTAAACCTTATTATCATTATATGAGCCGCTTATTGATTGAAAAGTCATGCATGGCATGCCATGCGGCTCAAGGGTACGTTGTCGGAGATATACGCGGCGGGGTATTCATTACAATTCTGACTATGTAGGAGGATTTTGATGACTCAGAACAATGTGTTACCCAGAGCAGGACTTATCAGATTGCCAAAGGTACTGGAATATATTCCCGTAAGCAAATCCACTTGGTGGAGCGGGGTAAAATCGGGGAGATTCCCGAGTCCAGTTAAGCTTACAGCCCGTACAACAGCGTGGAGAGTAAGTGATATTCTTAATCTGATTGAACAGATGGCAAATGCTAACAATGTATCTGGAGGTGCACATGCTTAGTAGCTATAAGGGCAACGCAAATAGATGGAAATCTAGAACACGCCATGTCCACATCTATAGTACTCGTTTGGTCGCTATTGGTTTTCGATAAAATCAAGTACAACTGAATAGAGCGTGTGGTGGGAGAAAGCTAGGGGACTTTTCGGAGTCCCTTACGCTATTTAGTCGACAGAAAAATGCAAAAAGTCACTGTAAATGGCAACTGAAAAACAAGCGATATAAATATCTGATTTATAATACTTTTATGTGTCTTAGTAATGAAGTATATATAACTACCTCCTATACCAATAATATATACTTCTCTCTTATAACTTAAATATCTGATTTATAATGCTTTTGTGTGTCTTAGTAATGAAGTATATATAACTACCCTCTATACCTACAATATACTTATCTTATCCAATATATAATCACTGGAATTGATAAAATAATTTTTATAATCTTCTTCGCTCTTATCGTATTGATATTTAGGTTTAAAACAGTCGTACTCCTCAACTTCGTAACCATAATCACCTGGCATATGTTGGCTAATAGCTAAATTCATATATCCGCTAATTTCGTAAAAGTCGGCATAATTACAAACAAAACTATCGTGGATGCACAAAACAGGTCTACCACCATCCGTCATCAACCGTATAACTGACTCAGCAATCTCTGAATCAAGCTTTTGAAGCTCCTTTCCCTTTCCGGTGAAGAAGTATTCAGAAATTGCTGAATGTCTTTCGACCAGAGCGTCAATTGCCGCTGTAACGCATTCTTTAGCATTCGGCGGATACAAGGCAATTTCGTTATTATTAAAATCCCTGATTTTTTTCTTAATCGCTTGCACGGCTTTCGTTCGGTTTCCCGCATTCAGCATAACAAGCATTATCAGCTTGAAAAGATTACGAAATTGATCTCGTTCATCTTCATCACTCCCAAAACCTGGCAGAGAATAAGGATCGTCCCAGTCTTGACCTGAATCGACTATTGAATACCGTCTAATCCCTTTCATGGCATACAAAAGCACGATATGGATAGCACGGAAGTCGATTTCGACCGTTTCCCTGAGATGCTTTCCTATGACAATCCTGTTTCTTAGCCCTCTCGGCAACGACTGCCACCAACCACCGAAAAAACGACCACCGTGTTCCCAACTGCTATCGTTAAATACTCTTCTAACACGCCGATTATTCATGTCAATTTTCGTAATTAAAGGATTACCCTTCTTGTCGAATTTATTCTTATGTGTGATCTTTAAAGTGCTTCTGTATCGATCCATCTCATAGTCACCATCATATCCGGTCATATCGAGGTCAATGAATGCTTTATGCAGAAGTTTGTTGTAATTATTGAGAATCATACGCATACGGTCAGTAACTATGTCATCATCGTACTCAATGTCAGCTTTCTTGTCGTCGCGCATGATCAGAAGTTCTTCGCAATCACTTCTGGAAAAAACAGGTTGCTCTGGTGTCGCAATTTCGTCGAAAAGTGCAATTAATTTTGATGTTGGTCTCATTCGAGAGAGTCGGCTACTGCCACCTTCTCGCCGATCATTAAATCCTGGGACAATTTCGATATATTTGAGGCGTTCAAGCACATCTATTACGCCGTTCAAGTACGTTCTCGTGATATGTATCTTATTGTACCGGCCAAGCTTTTGAAAAGCGTTGTTGTTCTTATGGAAGGCGATCCAAGCGTAGAGGTCTTTATGATGGAGATCAAACAGGTCTGTCAGCACGACTCTCAGAGTGCGGTAATAACCGTTATCCCAATCGGGATCACCTTTTAGGTAAAGAGTGCTGAACAGCTTTTTAGTGATTTCTAATAGGCCAGGATAATCAGACCATTTATGGACATCTAATAGCCTTGAGTTATCTAAATCATCATTCATATTCAACTCCACTCCTCAAATAACTGATTCCCAAAATATCAGTAAAACGGCCAATTAACAATATTGGATAATTTCAGTTATCGTTTGACGTTCTCTACTTGAAACATTACATTCTACACCTTGCTGGAATTTTCTGATTTGGGGGCACGGGCGTGACAAAAGCGGATATCTTTGAAAAAGTACAAAATGAAATGGAACTGACAAGAAGAGAAGCCGCTGAATTGGTTGAGGCGGTTTTTGCTATCATGAAGTCTACTCTTGAGTCAGGCGAAAACCTGAAAATATCTGGCTTCGGCAACTTCATTGTTAAGCAGAAGGCAGATCGTCGTGGTCGTAACCCGCAAACAGGTGAAGCCATCACCATAGAGGCAAGGCGCATACTAACTTTTAAACCAAGTGGTCTGCTCAAGGCCGCAATTAACAAGTAACCATTTTTAAGGAAGAGATAATGCCAGTTTACGAATATCGCTGTAATGCCTGTAACACTAAATTTGAACTCCGCCAAAAGTTCTCAGACCCGCCTACAGACAGATGCCCAAAATGTGGTGGCACCGTCCGTAAGTTGGTGTCTGCAGCCTCATTCAGCCTCAAAGGTGGTGGATGGTATGGTGATGGCTATGGCGATAAAGCGGAGCCTGCTAAATCTGAGGGTGATACTGCTGTAGGAACTGAGACTGCAACAGAAGGAGCATCAACAGATACGACTCCGGCATCGTCAGAGACAACACCATCACCGGCATCCGCTCCAACTCAGACGGAAACGAAGAGTAAGGCTGCTGGGACACCGGCTACAACTAAAGATAAGACTGAAGTAAAGTCTCAAGGAAGCGTTAATGAAAGTTGTTCTGGATGAGTGCAGGCAATAAACATCGAGCTGACCGCTCAATAACGAGTTGGTACAATAAAAAGGAGGATACAAATATGAGAGTACCAAGTGTATTTAAACTGTTGGTTGTTGTCATGATGTTTTCTGTGTTCTTAGGAGTAGCGTGTGCGCAGGAAAAAACTCCTGACTCCGCCACTTTCAGTGAGGCAGATGTCCAGAAAATTGCGCTGGAATGGGCGACGCTTGTTGGTCAGGGCAGTGTCTCAGAGCTTGAAAAATTGCTGAACGATAAATATATGCATATCCACGGAACCGCCCTTGTTGAGTCAAAGGCTCAATTTCTTGAAGCATTCAAAAATGGATCAAGAAAATATGAACCCATAAAGATCGAAGAGATGAATGTTCGTATATTCGGAAGTTCTGCTGTGGTTACAGGAAAGTTCAATCTGAAAGCATTTGTACGCGGGAAGACAATTGAAGGTGTCAACAGATTTGGACTGATTCTGGCAATAACTGAGCAAGGGAAACAGGTTGTTTCTTTTCAAGCAACAGCTATACCTCAGCAAAAATAGAACACGTCCGTAATCTGTGGAACGTTAGTGAAAAGAGGTGGGGTCTTGAAAATGAAATAATCTGAAAAGAGATTCCCAGCAAGACAGTCAACTTCATACTCTTTGGAACTTTGCTACTGCAGGACAGCAACCTATTCTACCTTAGTTATAAGGTGTTAATTATGCATGTATCATTATTATGGGCGGCTGCTGTTATGAGCGGTATCACTTTCGTGGTACACACGTTTGTTGGTGGCCCTCGCGTTGCAGTTCCTTTACTGGCAGATACTGGTTTACCGAAGGCGTCGAAATGGCTAAATTATTATTGCTGGCATATTGCAACTGTATTCACCTTTTCTATGGGAGGGGCCTATGTATATGTTGCTCTTCATCCTGATCGTCCGGAGTTAGTAGTATTTTTGACCTGTGTAACATCAGCATTGTCATTATTAAGCGCCGTAGTGGCACTAAAAGGGAACATAAATCCCTTCCGGTTTCCGTCTACATCACTTTTCGCTTCAGTTTCCATTCTTGGCTTAGTCTGGCTATTGGTAAGATGACCACAAGTACAACAGTTCTCATCAGCCTTAGAAACATGCATAATGATTTGGCTAATATGCAAGCTTTCAATAAGAGATTCCATTTGATATTTGGAGGGATTTTCTATCATCTATCTGCACAAAATATTACCTTTGCTTTTGTCTCCGATTGTGATCGTCTGCATTCTAGCTGGATATGGAGCGATCAAAAGGAAACCAAAAGTTACACTAGTCGGGGTTGCATTACTGTACCTTTTTAGTACCTCAGTGGTTTCAGACCAGTTATTCCGATTTACTGAAAACTATGCCATCAAGCCAAACCCAAAAACACTGCCTAAAGCTGATGCTATTGTTGTCCTGAGTGGGATGTTAACAAGCATTCAGGCATCAGATGGCATTGTTAGGGAGTGGATTGATTCCGACCGTTTCTTTGGAGGTGTTGAACTCTACAAATTAGGTAAATCAAGAAGACTGGTGTTCACTGGTGGGCTATTACCTTGGGAAAAAAAATCAACTCCTGAAGGTGTCACACTGAAAAAATATGCTATTGAAATGGGTGTACCTGAAAGTGATATCTTTGTGACTGGCATAGCTCAAAACACTGAACAGGAAGCCTCTGCCGTGAAGACATTACTTATGCTGGATAAACCGTCAATTCTCCTTGTAACGTCAGCATACCATATGCCAAGAGCAAGGTTGCTTTTTGAACGTAAAGGATTCGTGGTGCATCCTTATACGGTTGATTTCAAGGTGAATGCATCCGATTTGACTTTGATGGACTTGCTTCCTGACCCTCATGCATTGTTTTTGACTAATATCGCAATTCGTGAACAGGTAGGATTAATGTACTACCGCATAACTAAAGGCGCAAAGTAAGAGGTGACGATATGAGCAATATGTTTCTGGTGCTGCTGATGGCTTGTGGAGGTTTGGCAGTAGCCATACAACCGTCGATCAATGCCAGACTTGCACAGAAGATCGGAAGCTACGAAAGCTCGATGATTTCCTTTGCCGTGGGAACCTTGGCATTGTTTGTTATGGTGATGATCACTGGACGTGGGAATCTTCGTAATATGGCAGATGCTTCGTGGTGGGAGCTGTCAGGGGGATTCTTGGGAGCATATTTTGTGACAATGACGATCATCGCCGTTCCAAGGCTGGGAACCTTGGCCGTAATGTCCATCATTATCGCGGGCCAGTTAACAACCGCTGCATTGCTCGATCAGTATGGTGTGTTCGGTTTAAGGCAGATACCATTAACTCCTTTACGTGGCGTTGGTATTATTCTGCTCTGCATTGGGGCAAGTTTGGTTATCCGAAAATAGTAAAGCCGCTAAGGTTCTACAAATCATTTACCACTGACCGAGTCGCTGTTTTGGTTAACTAAAATTTAACTTTGCACTTTAAAAATGGTTTAGTATCATGTTTTATCATGTCAATTTGTAAATGCTACCAAACATTTTAATCAACAGTCGGAGCTTGTTCTAATTTTAAAATGTCACAAAGCCAGATTGACCATTAAACTTATGCTTGATTCTGGCAAAAGGAAATCAGTATGTCGCTATTATCGTTAGAAACCAATCAAGATATTGTCACCGTTCGACTCACTAATGGAGTCACGAATACAATTAATCCCTGCGTAGTACGTGAATTAAGGAAATCGCTCACCGATTTACGGACAGACTGCAGAGGAGTTATGTTCGCAGGTGGAGATAAGTTTTTCAGCATGGGATTGAATCTGCCGGAACTTATGAAGCTTGACCGTGAAGAGATGACCGATTTCTTTTACTCATTCTCAGATATGCTGCTCGAAATTTTCACATTACCAATTCCAACCGCATGTGCAGCAAAGGCTCATTGTGTCGCTGCTGGCACAACCATACTAATTGCATGCGATCACCGCATTGCTTCAATTGGACGAACTCTTGTAGGGCTAAATGAAATTAAACTGGGTTTACCAGTTCCTTATCCGTCAGATTTAATGTTGCGCATGCTGGCTGGCGACCATTGGGCATCGACCATGTTATATCAGGGAGAGTTTATCGAGTCAGCAAAAGCAGGTCAAATAGGCATACTCAACGAAATTTGTTCTAAAGAGGACGTTGAAGGAAGAGCTACCGAGAAACTGCTTGAGCATAGCAAGCTCTCTGCGCGTGCCTTTGCAGTTGCCAAAGCAAACCGGACGGAAGTTATTCGTTTACGATACGAGCAATTTGGGCGTGAAAAGAATGAAGAATTTCTGGATTTATGGTTCGGAGAAGAAGCACAAGGTTTACTTCAGGATGCTGCCCTAAAATTTTGAAATATATTTAAAATCTCTGTCCTTACTGCGCAATGCCTAACTTAGCCTATTCTACGTGTGCTGAGACGGGCAGCGTCCCGCAGTAGCCACTTGAAAGCCAAAGGCATTCTTACCCCTGCATCGAAGTAAATTAAGCCCTACGGGAGCAGTATAGAAAACCACAGAAAGTTATCGAGCACCTACACAGAGGTTCTGGGAAGCAGACACGCACCGCCCATAACACACGGCCTTTCCGTCTGCGTTAATAACAGCACTCCCGCCTGGTAGGGCAGAGCAGAGTGTCATCCCCAAATTGTTAGTTACGCACCCTTTCCGCAAACCACATCACCGTCCTTGTTTGTGGTAATTGTTCCACCGGGAGGAGCGCAAACTATTTTCCCAGTTGCATTTTGAGCGCAGTTACTCTTGGCAAAGGATACAGAAGCCAACGAAAGAATCAGAACTATTACTACTAAACACTTTCCCATAAGGAATAACTTATTTAATCAGAGTATTATCCATATATTTCTCAGTTTTTCCCAACTTCCCGTTGCCATCATAGTAGATAATTTTTCAATTTGTGCCCTTCCTTATTGGAAAACTCAGGGAGAAAGAAAGCCTCTATTTTCATCATTTTCCTGTTGCCATCATAGTAGATAATTGCCCTACTGTACCCTTTTTTATTGGCAAGCTCAGGGGTAAAGAAATCCTCCACTTTTACATTTTTTCCGTTGCCGCCATAGTAGTTAATTGTTCTATTGTGCCCTTCTTTAAGTGCTTCTTTAGTTGAAAAAGATACTTCTACAGTTTCCCCTCCAAACTCATTATTTGCCGAAATAACTTTTGACTGTTCCGCATTAGCCATCGCAATAAATGAACAAAACAGACAAACGCAAGCTAAAACTGTCAACTTAAAGTAACAACTCATAGATTCGCCACCTTTATTCGTTATCACCACCGCTAGAAGGTCATTTACCTGAAGTAAGTTTTAGCCATTGTCACCTGCTTCACCTTCGCTATTATTTTCTTCCATTAGTTTTAAATATCGCTCGTAGGTGACACATGCTTGATCCCTCTCAAACATACATCTATCGGAACAGTAGTGAAATGCATCAGGTTCCAGAGAGCCTGAGATTATTTCTATCTGTTTATGTTCTTCGGTGACTATAATGGAATGAACGTTGTTAGTCTCATCAACCCCGAAAGGCTTCCTACATTGAGTGCATATTGATCTTTCTAAACCAATACGTTCACCCCGTATTGCTATGACGTACCTTCTTTGTCAACTTTGATTGCGTCCTTACTTGTAGTGCATACCCCGTCTATTTTTTGTGGGCAAAATCTTCTACTTTTTTGGCAAATACTGGATTTGTTCGGTTAGGCAACTGACGTATTATCATCTTCATTCCATATAGTTATACTATATTTGTCACCAGTGAGCGTTGTATTGTTGGGCAATAATATTGCTCCTACTACATTATCTTCGTGACCTACTAATTGCTTACATTCTGTATGCAGAACTTAATATCCATCTTCTTAGGCCACTGTCACTGGGCCACAAAAGCAAATGACCTCCAGACAGGAGCGGTTGTTAAAGGCTTGGGCGCTTGAGAGCGCCAAAGGAATCAGTGAAGGATGCAGCAGTCCTGCTCAAGGCATTATGTCATTAGCTCATTTGAAATTAATTCTTCAGCTAAACTCTTTTATATAAGTCCAGTCAGCCCTGCACACACTACATCCATTAGAATCTCCAATGCTATTTTTGCAATCATAGCTTTCACATCCAACATTTCCACATTTTTCGCACTTAAATAAAGGACCACCACATTTTTCACAATTCATACAGCCTCCTCTTTGGGATTTATACTGTTATTACAGAGGTGGAACCTGATTACTCGACATCCAGATTCACGAATCCACTAATTATCAGGAGAACACACTGCCTGCGCCGAGCAGTCAAAATAACCGCTACGCTTATGCAGTTCGTCTCTAAATTACTGCTGGTCCTGGGAACTGGAAATAACTGGCCGCTTCCCAAGTCGGTACGGATAAATCGGACAACGTGTTATCGGACATTCCCTTACCCCCTCCACATTGTCTGCATCAATGTGATGCCTATCTATATATCTGCTGGTTAACTCTGGGCTGTCACAGATATTCTTCAACGGCACAATACCACCGCCGAATGAAAAGGCAAGCTTTCAAATCTAGGCAGTACATCCGACACATTACACACGTGGTTGCGTGAGTACATCCCGAGGAGGCATTTTTGTTGTAACAGCATGGAGTATGTGTCAAGGGGAAAAACGGAGGGCGTAACGGAGGGATGGAGATGGAGAGGAGGAACCGGAGGCTTTTTTGGGTTGCCACGTCCTTATTTAATTTACCGCAAAACCGTTTTTTGGGCTAATTGGAACAGTTGCTTCCGATCATACAGTTTCCCTCTGTAGGGTATTGAGATATCTCCGAAATCCCCCAGAAGATTTTCACCCATGATGTTGTAGGTATAATGTGCATTACTGCTTTTCAAAATAGTCGGGGCGATGTCCATAAAAGAGACCGCTCGTTCAGACTCTATCCTCTTGGCATTATCCGGTGTGATAATGAATAGCGGAACGAATTCAAAAGAATAATTATCCAGCTCAAACGATGCCCTTTTGTACGGCCCACTGTTCAACACATACGGTGTGTGGTCTCCGAACACAAAAATATAGGTATTGGGTTGTCGCTCACGAATCTTATTGATAAAATTTTCAAGCATTCTGTCGACATATTCGATTGAAATGAAATAACTCTTCAGTTTCACTGAGCTGATGTCATTGTACTTTGATGACGTAAAATAATTTAAGACATTTAGGAATGGTTCGTGGCTACTCATGGTTATAACATAATCAAAGGAAGGCCTGTTACCACTCTCCATAGCCTTTGCGGCGAAATCAAATACCTTGCGATCTGAAGCCCCCCATCCTTCTGAGCTGAGACGCATCCTCGTCTGGTCGTAAAACATGGAAAATCCCATTTTTGAAAAGCCGATATTTCGGTTAAAAAACTCCCCAATATTTCCGTGGAAGGCGTTGACAGTGTACCCGTTTTTTCGAAACACCATTGGGAGGGAGTTAGGAAACGTGTAACCTTCGATCGAAATGGTGGGTGTGTCAGAAAGCGGTTCAATGTTGTTCAAGATAGCTATCTCCGAGTCAGATGTGCCACCTGCTAGATGATAGCTGAGCGCATAAGGAAAATATATAGAGGACTTAGAAAGTCTGTTTAAAAATGGGGCAACGTACATGCCGTGCCAAGAATAGTTAACAATGTTGGCATCAAGAGATTCAACCTGAATCAGAAGATAGGATGGAGTATTCACCGAATTTTGGCTGACACTTTTGATAACCCGGATATTTTTATTGTACCCGTGATTGAGTGTATGGTGTTGGGCTGAATCAGAAGGTATCCAATTCGCTGCACGTGGCGGCGGCTGATTCCGTGCTGTTGACGTACCAGTGCGCCGAGTCCCCTGCATGAAGTAGCAGCTACCCATTGAGCGTGGTCTTCAAGACGCACCTCGCCCTTTTCGTTGTTTTCTATTTTTTGTTAACGCGAGTCAGGCCCCTGGCCTCATATCCTGCTTCGA